>PLAE01000159.1:20837-60820 GCA_003134035.1 Candidatus Velthaea versatilis | reverse complement strand
GCATCAACGTCATCAAGGTCACCCCCGATCCCGGCGTTATCGAAGTAAACGTTCATCCCGCGCGCAGTTGGCGCGAGGCCGTCGCGATCACGACCACGCTCTACGAAGAAGCGCGGCTCGCCCGCTTGGGCACCGAGAAGTTTGCGCTCGACGGAAAACATACCGGGACGGGCGGCGGCAACCACATCGTCGTCGGCGCGGCGACGCCCGCCGACAGCCCGTTTCTGCGCCGGCCCGATCTGCTGCGCAGCGTGGTCGGCTTTTGGCAAAATCATCCGTCGCTCTCGTACCTGTTCTCCGGCCTGTTCATCGGTCCGACAAGCCAGGCGCCGCGGGTCGATGAAGCGCGACTCGATTCCCTCTACGAACTTGAGATCGCGTTCGCCGAAGTGCCGCCCCGCTCGCCGGCCAAGGTCTCGCCGTGGCTCGTGGATCGGATTTTCCGCAACTTGCTCATCGACGTTACCGGCAGTACCCATCGCACCGAAATCTGCATCGATAAACTCTATTCGCCCGACGGACCCACCGGACGGCTTGGACTCGTGGAGTTTCGCTCGTTCGAGATGCCGCCGCACGCCGAGATGAGTCTCGCCCAGCAGCTCCTGATTCGCGCGCTGCTCGCGCGCTTTTGGGAGGAGCCGTACGACAACGGCCTCGTGCGCTGGGGCACCGCGCTGCACGATAAATTCATGCTGCCGCACTTCATCTGGACCGACTTCCTCGACGTGCTGCGCGATCTCAAAACCCACGGCTTCAGCTTCGATCCGGCCTGGTTCCGGCCGCATTGGGAATTCCGGTTTCCGCTCTACGGCGCGGTGCAGTACGACGGCGTGAATCTCGAACTGCGCGGCGCGCTCGAACCTTGGAACGTCATGGGCGAAGAAGGTTCGTCCGGCGGAACCGTACGTTACGTCGACGGTTCCGTCGAGCGGCTGCAAGTGACGCTGACGGGCCTCACCGCGGGCCGGCATCATGTGCTCGTCAACGGTCGCCGCGTGCCGCTGACGCCGACCGCCATCGACGCGGCCGTCGGCGGTGTGCGCTATCGCGCCTGGCGCGCACCGCATGCGCTCCATCCCACGATCGCACCGAACGTGCCGCTGACGTGTGAGATCTACGACGAGTATCTTGCGCGTTCGCTGGGCGGCTGTACGTATCACGTCGCCCATCCGGGCGGCCGCAACTACGAAACGTTTCCGGTGAACGCCTACGAGGCCGAAGGCCGGCGGCTCGCGCGCTTCGAGCCCTTCGGCTTTACCCCGGGGACATTCGTGCCGCGGCCGACGGCGCCGAATCCGGATTTTCCGCACACCCTCGATCTGCGGCGCCGCTAAGTTCGTGCCGATGGCAAAGGCCGCGCCGCTCTTTCCCCAGGCGCTCGAACGCTACGACGAACTGCTCGACCGCAGCGGCGCCCTGCGTCCGCATTGGGAGCGGCTCGCCGCGTCGTTCGCCGCGATGGCTCCCGAGGAGTACGCGCAACGGATCGACTCGGCGATGCGCATGGTGCGCGAAAACGGCGTCACCTACAACGTGTACGATGAGGCCCCGGGCCTGGGGCGTTTGTGGCAACTCGACATCATGCCGTTTATCATCAGTCCCGATGATTGGGCGCTGATCGAAGCGGCCGTCACCCAGCGGGCGCGCCTAGCCAACGCGATCTTGCTCGACGTCTACGGCGAGGGACGGCTGGTGCGCGACGGCGTCGTGCCCGCGCAACTGGTCCTGGGTCATCCGCAGTACCTGCGCGCCCTCGCCGGCGTTCGTCCGCCCGACGGCGTGCACGTGCATCTCTTTTCGATCGATCTCGCGCGCGCCGGCGACGGTTCATGGATCGTCCACGCCAGCCGCGCCGACGCGCCGACGGGCTTGGGCTATGCGCTCGAAAATCGTGTCGTCGTCAGTCAAACGTTTCCCGAACTCTTCGGCGACCTCGGCGTGCATCGCCTCGCGACGTTTTTTCGGCACTATCGCGACGCGGTCACCGGCCTGTGCCGCGGCGCGAGCGGACACGCGGTCTTGCTGACGCCGGGCGCCTACAACGAATCCTATTTCGAGCACGCGTATTTGGCGCGGTATCTCGGTCTGCAACTCGTTGAAGGCGACGACTTGGTGGTGCTCGGCGAAAGCGTGTACCTGCGCACGCTCGGCGGCCTCGAACGCGTCGCGGTCATCTTTCGCCGGCTCGATTCGGACTTCGCCGACCCGCTGGAATTGCGCGCCGACTCGGCACTGGGCGTCCCTGGTCTGGTCGATGTCGTCCGCGCCGGAAACGTCGTGATGGCTAACGCCCTCGGCGGCGGCGTCGTCGAGTCGCCGGCGCTCGACGCGTATCTGCCCAACGCGTCGCGCGCGTTGTTCGGCGAGGAATTGCTGCTCACCAACATTCCCACCGTTTGGTGTGGCACGGACTGGGGCCGCGCCGAAGGCTTGGCGCGCGCCCGGCGCGGCGTCGTGCGCAACGCCTTCGATGCCGGACCGCTGTTTTCGCGCGCGTCGTCGGCGCGGCTGGGCAGCGATCTTTCCGACGAGCAAATCGCCCGCCTAACCGACGAAATGGAGCGGCGCTCAGCGACGCTCATCGTGCACGATCTCGTGCCGCTCGGCGGCGCGCCGGCTTTTGAGGGCGGGGCGTTCACAACGCGTCCGATGTCACTGCGCGTGTTTGCCGCTTGGACACCGAACGGGTACGTCGTCATGCCCGGCGGCCTGGCCCGCGTCGCCGCCGACGAGACCGTGCGCGCGCTGTCCATGCAGTCCGGCGCGGCGAGCAAGGACGTGTGGGCGCTGGCGCGCGGTCCGGTCGATACGTTCAGTCTGCTGCGGCCGCCGACCGCGCGCGTCGAGATTCGGCGCTCGGGCAATGAAGCGCCGAGCCGCGCGATGGACAACTTGTTCTGGCTCGCGCGGTACGCCGAGCGAACCGAAAATTTGATTCGCATGCTGCGCGCGGTCGTGCTGCGGCTGGCCGGCGACACCGGCTCGACGACGGCGATGAACGCGACGACGGTCGCGCGCCGGCTGCTGCTGCCGCTCGAACACGTGACGGAAGAAGCGGTCGATGAAGCCGCCGCCGGCGACGACGCTCGGCTGCGCGTCGAAGTCGAAGCAGCGATTTTCGGGAAGGAAGCCGTTGGTCTGCAGCAGTTGTTGCGCCGAGTGGCGCGCACCGCATGGATCGCGCGCGACCGGCTCTCGCTCGATACCTGGCGCGCGATCTACGCGCTGACCAACGCCGACGCGCTCGAGCCGCTCGGGGTGTTCGACGGGACCGGAACGACCGCGTATCTGGACACGCTTATCCGCCGCACGGCCGCGCTCTCGGGACTCGCGGACGAGAACATGACGCGCGGCAACAACTGGCTCTTCTTCGATCTGGGCCGGCGCATCGAGCGCGCCTTCGCCACGGCTCGTCTCGTGCGGCACACGCTCGCGGTCGCGAGCGAGCGCGAGAGCGGCGCGATCCAACTGGCACTCGAGATCGCCGACAGCGCGATGACCTATTCGTACCGTTATCGCAATGCGTTCCAAGCGGCCCCGGCGATCGATCTGCTTTTGCTTGACGGAAGCAACCCGCGCGCGGTCGCCTTTCAGATCAAAGCGATCGTGGGGCATGCGCTCGACTTGCCGATGATTACCGAGATTCAGCACCGGGGCCTGGTAAAAACGTTTGCCGAAGGACTGCAGGGACGCGTCGCCTCCGCGGACGCTTACGAACTTGCGGAATTGAACCCGGCCCGCGAACGGAGCGCGCTCATCGCCTTGCTCGACGATATTGACAACGCGCTCAAGCGCACGGCGGACGCGGTCGGTGACGCGTATCTGCGGCAGCTGCGGCGGTTCCAAGCATGAACTACACGATTTCGCATCGCACGACGTATCGCTACGGGTCCGACGTCGTATATTCGCGTCTGGTGGCGCATCTCGCGCCGCGCACGACCGCGCGCCAACGGCCGCACACCTTCGAGGTGACGCTGTCGCCTGGTCCGCTCAAGCGTTTCGCACGCTTGGATTTTTTCGGCAACACGACGAGCTGGTTCACCATCGACGAACGGCACGACGTGCTAGAGATTCTGGCTGAAAGTCACGTCGGCGTCGAGCCGCTGGCGGAACCTGCGCCGGAGTTGAGCCGGAGCTGGGAATCGGTGCGGGCCGCCTTTGAATTTCCGACCGATCCCCAGCTGCTCGAGCCGCTGCAGTATACGTTCGATACGCCGCTCACGGCGACGAACGACGACGTCGTGGCGTACGCGCGGCAGAGTTTCGGACGCGGACGTCCGCTGCTTGCCTGCGTGCTGGAACTCAACTCGCGCATCCATTCCGATTTCACCTTCGACAAAGAAGCGACGGATACGCAAACGACCGTCAAGGAAGCCTTCGAGCTCAAAGCCGGCGTGTGTCAGGACCTCGCGCACGTGGGTTTAGCGGCGGTGCGCACGATGGGGCTCGCCGCGCGCTATGTCAGCGGCTACTTGCTCACGCACCCCCCGCCGGGCAAAGAACGGCTGATCGGTGCCGACGCCAGTCACGCTTGGTTTTCGGTCTGGATTCCGCCCTTTGGCTGGATTGATTTCGATCCGACCAACGACGTGCTCCCGAGCGGCGAGCACATCACGGTCGCGTGGGGCCGCGACTATCGCGACGTCGCCCCGGTTCACGGCATCGTGACCGGCGGCGGCGACCACGAAGTCGACGTCGCCGTCGATGTCATGCCGCACGTCAGCGCGTAACGACGGGCGCTCCGACGCGATTAAGGCGCGCCCCCGGACTGCAGGCGGCGCTCATTCAACTGCTCGTTTTCGCGCCGATGCTGGCGATCACGTTGCTCCTGGCGTATTGGCAGCACCCGCTTTCACTCGCGGCGGCGGCCCTCGTCCAAGGCGCTTTCGCGGCGCTGCTAACCTACAAGTGGGGTTTGGCTCCGTGGTGGCGGCCGATCCAACTGCTCTTTCCGATCGCGCTGGTCGGCGCACATGCGCTGCGTTTGCCGCCGGCGCTCTGGCTGGGCGTTTTTCTCTTCTTACTGCTGCTCTTTTGGTCCACGTTCCGAACGCAGGTGCCGTTCTTTCCCTCGGGGCCGACGGCTTGGGCGGCGGTCGCGGCGCTGCTGCCGTCCGACCGGACGGTGCGGTTGATCGATATCGGAAGCGGACTCGGCGGTCTCGTCCTCGATCTGTCCCGCCGGCGTCCCGGCTCGGAGATGTGCGGCATCGAAACGGCACCGCTGCCGTGGCTGCTGAGCGTGCTGCGCGCGCGGTTGACGGGCAGCCGCGCGCGCTTCGTGCGCGGCGACTACGAACAGCTTGATTTTGCCGCGTTCGACGTCGTCTTCGCCTATTTGTCGCCCGCCGCGATGACGGCGCTGTGGCGCAAGGCGCAGAGCGAGATGCGTCCGGCCACGATGCTCGTAAGTTACGAATTCACGATTCCCGAGCGAACGCCGGACCGGACCATTCCCGCAACGGCCGCACGGCGCGCGCTCTATGTTTGGTTCTTTTAATTAGGGTTTCAGAAGTGATGACGGGCAGCGCGAGTGCCCATGGGGTGGCCGAACGTTTGGAGCGACGATGCGAGCCTTGTTGGTGAGCATTGTAACAGTGAGCGACGCAGCTATTACTAGATGGCTCGCAAAAGCATTGTCCGATGTTGCGTTCGTCCTTTTCGGTTGCGATGCGGCTGCATAGGGAGCGCAAGAAGCCATCGGAGCGTCCGAGCCGCGTGCGTTTGACTACCCCACCCGTCCTGGGGTAGGATAGCGGCGTGAAGCGTAAGAGCAGCCTTCCCGCGGAGAAAAAGCAGGCCGTGCTCAATCGCTTGAGGACCGCGCGCGGACATCTCGAGGGGATCATCAGGCTCGTCGAAGACGATACGTACTGCGTCCAGGTCATCAAGCAGATCGCGGCCGTGCGCGGCGCGCTCGACCGCGTCAGCCGGATCGAACTCGAAAGTCATCTCGAGCACTGCCTCGTTCACCAGATTCAGACCGGTGAGGCGGCCGTCGCGGTCGCCGAGGTGGTGGAGATTTTGGGTCTGCGTTCGGACGTCGCGTGACCGAACCGTTAAGCGTGCCCCAAGCGCCCGGAATGCCCGCGATCGACCCCGTGTGCGGCATGGACGTCGACCCCTTGGACTCGCCGCACGCGCTCGCGCATGGCGGGCGCACCGTGCATTTCTGCTCGCCGGGCTGCCGCACCAAGTTTTTAGCGGACCCGCAGAAGTACGCGCAAACGGCCGTTTCGCCGGAGCAGCACGCGCCGGTGCCGCCGGTGGCCGGTGCGATGTTCACCTGCCCGATGCACCCCGAAATCCGGCACGCTGGGCCGGGGAGCTGCCCCAGCTGCGGGATGGCGCTCGAGCCGGTCGAGATCGCGGCCGACCCGCAGCCGAACCACGAGTTGGCGGACATGCAGCGCCGAATGTGGATCGGTACCGCATTCGCGCTGCCGCTCGTGGTGCTCGACATGCTCGGTCACGTTCCGGCGCTGGGCGTTC
This sequence comes from Candidatus Velthaea versatilis, assembly GCA_003134035.1. Classification (GTDB taxonomy): domain Bacteria; phylum Vulcanimicrobiota; class Vulcanimicrobiia; order Vulcanimicrobiales; family Vulcanimicrobiaceae; genus Velthaea; species Velthaea versatilis. The sequence goes on along the minus strand of PLAE01000159.1, from coordinate 54,328 downwards.
ATCAATTCATCGCCGCGAACGTCATAAACTGGATCGAGTTTGCTTTAGCCACGCCCATCGTCGCGTGGGCCGGCGGGCCGTTTTTCGAGCGCGCGCGAGATTCGGTCCGCAATTACCGCCTGAACATGTTCAGCCTGATCGCGCTGGGTTCCGGCGCGGCGTACATGTACAGCGCGGCGGCGACCGTGGCGCCGCAGCTGTTTCCGGCCGGTTTTCGCGACCGGCACGGTTCGGTCAGCGTGTACTTCGAGGCGGCCGCCGTCATCATCGTCCTCGTGCTGCTCGGCCAAGTCCTCGAACTGCGGGCGCGCGACGAAACGGGCGGTGCGATTCGCGCGCTGCTCAAGTTGGCACCGAAGACCGCGCGGCGTATCGCCGCGGACGGTCACGAGGAGGACGTTCCGCTCGAGTCGGTGCGCGCCGGCGAACGCTTGCGGGTTCGGCCCGGCGAGAGCGTTCCGACCGACGGCGTCGTCGTCGAGGGGTCGAGCACGGTCGACGAATCGATGGTGACCGGCGAAGCGCTGCCCGTCACCAAAGGCGCCGGCGCCGCGGTCATCGGCGGCACCGTCAACGCGAGCGGCTCGTTCGTCATGGAAGCGCGGCAAGTCGGATCGGCGACCATGCTCGCGCGCATCGTCGCGCTGGTCTCGCAAGCGCAGCGCAGCCGCGCACCGGTCGCGCGCCTTGCCGACACGGTCGCCGGCTATTTCGTCCCGGCGGTCCTGGTTATCGCGCTCGCCGCGTTCATCGCCTGGGCGGTGTGGGGACCGCCGCCGGCGCTGGCGTATGCCGTCGTCGCCGCAGTTTCCGTCCTCATCATCGCGTGCCCGTGCGCGCTGGGCCTCGCGACGCCGATGAGCATTGGTGTCGCGGTCGGTAAGGGCGCGGCGGCCGGCGTCCTGATCAAATCCGCCGAGGCGCTCGAACGACTCGAGCATGTCGACATGCTGGTCCTCGACAAAACGGGAACGCTTACCGCGGGCCACCCGGTCCTCACCGAGATTTTAACCGCCGGCGGGTTGACGGAAGACGAAAGTCTGGGCTTCGCCGCGAGTCTCGAACGGTCGAGCGAACATCCTTTGGCCGCCGCGCTGCTGACGGCCGCGCGGGAGCGCGGTGCTGTTCCCGGCGACACGACCAACTTTCTCTCGGTCGCCGGCAAAGGCGTCACCGGCGAGGTGAACGGACACCGCGTCGGTCTGGGCAATACCGAACTCATGAACGACCTTCGCGTGGCGCATTCGGTGCTGTTTACCAAGGCCGATGCGCTGCGGGCCAACGGCGCGACCGCGCTGTTTCTCGCGGTCGACGGGCGCCTCGCCGCCGTGCTCGCCGTCGAAGATCCGATCAAACCCGACGCCCGCGGCGCGCTCGACAAACTGCGCGCGGACGGCCTCCGGCTCGTCATGCTCACGGGCGATCATCGCATCACGGCGCAAGCCGTGGCGCACCAACTGGGCATCGACGAAATCGAGGCCGAGATCACGCCCGAGAACAAACATCGCGTCGTCGAGGCGCTCAAAGCCAAGGGACATATTGTCGCGATGGCGGGCGACGGGGTCAATGATGCGCCGGCGCTCGCCGCAGCGGACGTCGGCATCGCGATGGGAACCGGAACCGACGTCGCCATCGCCAGCGCGGCCATCATTCTCGTAAAGGGAAGTCTGACCGGCATCGTGCGGGCCCGAACGCTGAGCCGCAAGACGATGCGCAACATCCGCGAGAATCTGATTTTCGCTTTTGCTTACAACGTCGTCGGGATCTCGCTTGCCGCCGGCGTGCTGTATCCGGCGTACGGCATTGTGCTCAGCCCAATGGTCGCTGCGCTTGCGATGTCGCTTAGTTCGGTCTCGGTTATCGCCAACGCGCTGCGGCTGCGCAGCGCGACGCTATAGGGCTGTTTCGGAGCCGGTACGGTAGCGTGCCGGCGCGCCGCGCGCGGCTCGCACGCGCTCGCTGCCGACATAGAGCAGTCCGGCGGCGAAGAACCCGACGACAAACCCGACGTCGGCGCCGCCGAGCAATTTCGCGAGCGGTCCCGTATAGAGCTCCGTCGCCGAAAACAGAGCGATCGTCAACGGCGTCACCACGCAGAAGATCAGCGCACCGCTGCTCCACGGATGAATTCGCCGCGGTCCGCCGCCCCGAAGCCACCAATCGGCGAGCACGATGCCGGCCCACGGCGCGATCCAGTAGAGCAGTAGCAGCAAATAGTTCGAGAGGAGTTCGGCAAACCGTCCCGCGCCGGCGATTGCCAGAGCGAACCCGCAGAGCGCAGTGACGATCGCCGAAACGTGGCGTGGGACGCGCACGCCCATCGACATGAGGCTGTATGCCGCCGTGTTGTCGTTGATGGCATTGATGGAAACGGAACTCGCCGCGATCGCGACCAGCGCCACGGGAGCGAAGGTGCCGGTGAGCGTCGCAATCCCGGCAATCACGCCGGCCGGCGAGAGATCGGGCAGGCTGCCCGCGGTGAAGAGACCGCACAATTCGAGCACCATGCTCGATGTCATCAGGCCGCCCGCGCTGAGCACGAAGATCTTCGCGCGATTGGTCGTCGCGGGCAGATAGCGCGTGTAATCCGATGAGTATGGCCCGAAGCTGATCACGAATCCAGCGACCATCGAGGTGCCCAGGATGAGTCGGGCAACCGAAAAGGGTCCGTGCCCGGCCGCAAAAGAGCCGCCGTGAGCGATCGCGACGGTGCCCGCGACGCCGAACACGACGATCAGCACCCAACACAGGTACTTAGCCAGCAGCTGAACGACGTGATGACCGAGAGCGCTGGCCCAAAGTTGCAGCACGACGAGGAACGTGAGACCGGCCCAGAACGGAAGTGAAACGTGGAAACCGGCCGCAAGCACGACGAGTGCGAGCACCGACGGGACGTTATTGACGGCATCCCAGCCGACGGCGCACAACCAGTTCAGCGCCGCCGGGATGCGCGTGCCCAAGCTGCCGAACGAAAACCGTGAGGCCTCGATCTGCGTGAGCCCGGTGCGCGGTCCGATCTGGGCGAGAAAACCGATGAGAACCGTGCCCAGGATGTTGCCCAGCAAGATCGCGATGAGCCCGGCTTTGAAATCGAGTCCGACGGCGACGAGAATGGCACCGAGGACCCAGGTCGACGGCGCGAGATTCGTGCACAGATGGCTCCAGAAGACCTTGTCGGCAGCCATCGTCTGCTGTTCCGGACCGACGCCGCGATCGATCAGCGCGAAATCGGTGTCTTCAGCGAGAGCCTTCACGCGGTGCCCGGGCCAGCCGGCCGTCCGGCTGAAAAATGACGATCGGTGCCGAACACGATTCCCCCCGATGCGGTTGTTGGGCGATTTCCGAACGCGAAAGCGTCGATACGAACCGCTCGCGTCAAACCGATCATAGCAAGTACAGCGGATGGGCGTCATTCGACTTTCGAGACATGTAACCGCGTGCCGCCGTGCTGCCGCCTTGCGGGTCGGATGGCGCAAGGCGTTCGGAATCGGCCGTGCTGCGCTGGACCGCGGACGCTCCACGAACGTGTAACGCGAACGTCACCATACCTTCGACGGTTTGCGTCACATCGCGCCAACTACGATCCGGCGGTCAAAACGGCGCTGCTAAGATGATGCCCGATGTGCTTGTCACGTGCGGCGTACGGTATCGACAAATCGCTCGCGCCGCCAACGTAAGCGTGCGTCGAGAAAATTTGTCGAACGTTAATCGCCCGCATCGCTGCCGTTGTGCTATCGTACACTTCCTAGCAAATCGTGTGACGAGGTTTTCCGTGAACCGCTCGCCTGCACTGCCCCGAACGCACTCCTATGCGCGGATCGTCTTCGTCTTGGGAGAGCCGCTGACGATCCATCGATCCGACGAAGGTTCAATTGCGTTATCACCGCAAATGTGCTGGCGCTGTGGGTGCTCGGCCAGCGGTCCCGCACCGTCCATGCTTTGGGTCTCCTGCGCTTCACACGAGCAGTATGCCGGCTCGCTGGACGAAGAGAAGACATCGACGCTCGTTTCGGCTGGGCGCGATCGGACGGGCATGCGCTATACCGAATACAGCGTTACCTGGTCGTTCGACCCGGCGAACGCGTATTCCGAACGGCACTTGCTCGACCAGTATCTCTCGATTTTGAATGCGTGCGCGACACCGCAGAGCGATGTGTTCGCGGCCGAGCTGATCTACCGCGAACTCGTCGGTAACGCACTGCGGCATGCGCCGGGGACGGTCGAAGTCGAATTGCGCTGGTCCGAACCGTATGCGATCTTGAACGTCGACGACCAGTGGGATCTTTTTCCGTGGTCGGGGGAAGCGCCTCACAACCCGCTGAGCGACCACGGCCGCGGTCTCTACCTGGTGAAATCATTCGCGCGCGAATTGCGCATCAAAGATTGGCGCGGCAGCGGCCACAAGATCTCCGCGGTGTTGCCCGTCAAGCGAAAATCAGATATTCCGAATCTGTTCGATTTTCCAAATGATGCAAGCCAAGCGTCGCGGGATTCGGCGCCCTCGGTGTAGTCCACGAGGCGTCAGTCGACGGTGATGCCGACCCGGTCGCCGAACGCGTGGAGCTGCGGATTGCGAAGCGCATTAGTGCGAATGTTCACGAGTTGCCGACTTTGCATGCGAAGCACTGCGCGCGCGTGACTGCCGCCCGGGGGTTCCTTGGAAATGCGAAAGTCATGCGTCAAAGCGGAAACGATAAACAGGCCGCGACCCGATTCGCTCAGCAGATCGGGCGGCACCATCGAGATGTGCCGAAAGCCTGTGCCGCTGTCGAGGACGTGCAGCACCGGATCCGGACCGCTCCAATCAGCGATCACGTCGACGGGACCCGGCGCGTACCGTACCGCGTTGCTGACTAATTCGCCGAAGACGATCTCCGCCACCGCGATGTCCTCGGACGTCGCCCCGTGCTCCCGCAAGGCCATGGTGAACGTGCGTCGCGCTGCGACCACGGAGACTTCGTCATCCGTATGGAGTGACCAGCGCTGGACCAAATCCCGACCGTGAGCATCACGCTCAAACGGCCGACGTATGTTGAGCACCAGGACCGCCACGTCGTCGCGCGTTCCGAGGCCGTTTATCATGCGTTCGGCGATTCTTTTTGCCGGGTTCTCGTGCGTCGCGTTGCCGCCCTCGCTCCAGAGCTCCGCCAGCTTCCGTTCGCCGGACATCGGCGTGCGATCGAATTCCGTCAGTCCGTCCGTGTAGAGCAGCAAACACGAACCGGGAGCCAGCCCTATCGTCGAACTACCCGTGTTTTCGGCGTTCGACCGCAATCCCAGCGGCAAGCCGGTCTCCGAGAGCGGTACGACCGATCCATCGGGCCGGCGCAGCAACGGCGGCGGATGTCCGGCTGAAGCGTAGGTCAACGTGTTCATGATTGGATCGAAGACGCCGACGAACGCCGTCACGAACTTATCGGGATGTTCGAGGCGCAGCGCCCGATCGGCGGCGTCGAGCATCAGTGCGGGGTCCGCGTGCACTTGTGCGATGCCGCGGATGATCTGGCGCATATTGCCCATCGTGACCGCTGCCTGAAGACCGCTGCCGGCAACATCGCCAATGGAGACGACCACGCGGCCGTCGACGAGACGCAGGGCATCATACCAATCGCCGCCGACCTGCGCTTCGGCGCGGCCCGGAGCATAGAACGCGTCGAGCACCAGGCCGGGGGCGGACGGCAGCGTCGCCGGAAGCGATGCTTCTTGAAACGACTCGGCGGCACGGTGCTCGCGTTCGAAGAGCCGTGCCTTGTGAATGGCGAGACCAGCGCGGCGCCCGAGTTCTTCGAGCATAGCCACGTCGTCGTTCGCGTACTGCCGCAATGACGACCCGTAAACAACGGCGAGCACTCCGAGCGTTTCGCCTTCGGCCAGCAGCGGTACCGCTACGGTCGAATGGACGCCCAGCTCGAGGTAGATCTGCGATTCTTCGTCATCACCGACGACGCGTTTGATGATCTCCGGCGGCACGACCTCGATGAGCTGCGACTTGCCGGTTCTGATCGTGTACGGGCCGCCATGCTCTCCCTGCGCATTGAGATGAACCCGCCCGACAAACTGCTGCGCAAGGCCATCTTTCTGCGGATCGACGTGCGCGATGGCAACGGTCTTGATGCGGCCATCGTCCGTGCGCAGATCGATCTGACACCAATCCGCGATCTCCGGGACGGTGAACGAGGCGACCGCCTTGAGGGTTTCAGCCAGAGCCAGCGGCTGCGCGAAGATCTCCGAAGCGCGCGAAAGAAAGTCACGCTCACGCGCGGCATGGCGCTGGTCGTGGACGTCGGTGGCCGTTCCGATCCAGCGCAAGATCGTGCCGTCGGTGTCTCGCTGCGGCAACGCCCGAGCCAGAAATAGCCGATATGTTCCGTCATGTCGGCGCACGCGGAACTCATCGGAAAACGGCTGGCCCGAGGCGAGGGCGGCGCTCCAGTTGCGCGCGGTCCGGTCGACGTCGGCGTGATGGATCACGCGGGTCCAGGCCGACCCGTAGCTGGTTTCGGTCGGCAAGCCGGTGTACGCCGCGTATTCGTCGCTCGCGAAAAGAATCGCACCGCTCGCATCGCTTTCAAAAACGATATGCGGAAGCGATGCGGCCAGGGTGCGAAAGCGCTCCTCGCTGGCACGCAGATCGCGCGTTGCCCGTTCGCGGATCGCGGCCGCGTTAATTTGCGCATGGACGCGGGCGAGGAACTCTTCGGCCGTGAACGGCTTGACGATGTAATCGTCGGCACCCTCCAGCAGGCCTTCGAGCGCGGCCTCTTCACCGGCGCGTGCGGAGAGCATGATGAACGGCGTGGCCGCGATGCGCTCGTCGGCGCGCACGGCGCTAAGGAATTCGAATCCGTCCATCTCGGGCATCATCACATCGCTGACGATGAGATCGAAGGATCCGGCTCGGGCCGCCGCGAGCGCCGCACTGCCGTTCGGAACTGTCTCGACGTCGTAGCGCCCAGATAAAATGCCGCCGACGTATTCGCGCAAATCCGCGTTGTCGTCCGCCAGCAGGATGTGAGCTCGCTTCCCAGCGGTCGCGCCGGACGTCATCACCGCCGGTGCGCGGCGTGTCACCGCCGTATCGAGATCGGCCAGATATTGTTCCACCGCGCTGGCATACGTCGTCACCTCGCGAGCGCCGACCTTGGCCGGATCGAGATGTCCGCTGCCGAGCGGAACGATTACCCGAAATGTCGTGCCTTTGCCGACGCTGCTCTGGGCTTGAACGGTGCCGCCGTGCAGCGCCGCCAGTTCGTGGACGAGCGCCAGGCCGATCCCCGTGCCCTCGTGCGTGCGCGATTTCGAACCCCGTACGCGATGGAAGCGCTCGAAGAGGTGCGGCAGATCTTCGGCTGCGATGCCGACACCCGTGTCGCTCACACTCAGCTGGGCGGAGCTCTGGACGCGGCGCAGCGTCACGGTTATTCCGCCCTCGAACGTGAACTTCAAGGCGTTTGAGAGCAGGTTCAAAAGAATGCGTTCCCACATCGAGCTGTCGACGAAGACCGGCTCGTCGATATCCGTGTCGACGGCAAAGCTTAGGCCGGCGCTTTCGATCGCGGAACGAAAGCTGCTCGCGACGTCGCGCGTGAGTGCGGCGAGGTCGGTCGCCACGAACGCAGCATCATTCCGGCCGGCCTCCAGCCGGGAAAATTCCAAGAGTGTGTTGACGAGTTTGAGCAAGCGCAACGCGTTGCGCCGGGCGGCACTTGCTAGACGTTGTTGCCGCTCGTCCGCGGTCCGGGACAACTCCTCGAGCGGCCCGAGCATCAACGTGAGCGGCGTGCGGAACTCGTGACTGACGTTGGAGAAGAAGACCGTTTTTACGCGATCCATCTCCGCCAGCGCGGCGATGCGTTTCTTTTCTTCCTCAGCAGCGCGCGCGTTTTGAATTGCAGCGCCGATGTTGGACGCCACGAGCTCGAAAAACGCCCGATACTCATCGTCGAACGGACAGGCGGGATTGACTGCAGCGACCAGCGCACCGAGAGGACGAACTTCGGCGCGGCCGGCGATGGGCAAGACCACGGCGTCAACGATTGGCCGATCGGCCGAACGGAGCGCCGGCGAATCAATGCTGCGCAGCGAAAGTCGCTGTGAGGTGCTGTTTTGAACGACACGGGAGATTGCGTTCGCCAACCCGCGCGACGAGTCGCTTTCGAGTATGATCCAGCGGCGCGTCAAACCGCCGTCGTCATCCGGCACGCCGACGGCCTGCTGCAAAATGCAGCGCTCGCCATCGACGAGGTAGAGCAGCGCGAATGGCACGTCGTCCGGGTTTTTCGCCAAAGTCGCGGTCGCCGAAGCGCACGCGGCGGCAGTCGATCTCTGAATTAGCGCGTTTGCGACAAGCTGGGAAAGCGTCCGCAAGCGGCGTGCACCGACGACTTTTGCGGTGACGTCGTTCGAGGGACAGAAGAGGCCCGCAATGTGCCCGGATTCGTCTCGGATCGGGCTGTACGAAAACGAATAGAACGTCTCTTCGAGAAAGTCGCCGCCGCGGCTCATGAGGAGGCGAACGTCGTCGACGAAGCTGGCCTCGCCGTGACGGAAGACCTTCTCCGCGAGCGGTCCGCAGACGTCCCAGATCTCGGCCCACACCTCCGCTGCCGGGCGTCCCAACGCCCACGGATGCTTCGCGAGCCCAAGCACGTGCAGATACGCGTCGTTGTAGAGGAACGACATCTGCGGACCCCAGCCGATCCACATCGGATGCCGCGAGTCCAAAATTAAGCTGACCGCCGTCTTAAGGCTTGTGGGCCATGCCTGCAACGAACCCAGCGGGTGACCCGCCCACGGATACTGCGAGATACGCCGCGCCATCTCACCGCTCTGAAGGAAGGGATGCCATGGCTCAGGAGCCCGTCGAGATTCGTCGCTGCCCAAGTCCGTCAGTTGGTTTCCCGCATTGCGAATACCAGGCACTTGCATCCGCCCGTAAGCCTTCGGGTGCCTAAATACGGCGCCATCGTAGAGCCATTCTTCCCGTTACCCGCCGACCGCGCCAAACGAAACCTCAGATTCTTCTTAAAGCTGAAGCGGTGCCGGATAGCATGTGGCTCGGCCTTAGAAAGTGAAGTCCTCGCCGGCCAACGCTGCTGCTAGCGCACACTCGAACTCGGGCGTCGGCCGCTCGGGAAAGGTCCCGATCAGCAACCCCGTTTCGCTGTTCGCTATCCGCCGCGCACGTGGATATGCGTAGGCAACGAACCCCGGGATCTCGCGCCGGAGTGAGGGCGAATCTTCTAGCACGCCGTCGATGTCGGTGACCTGGACCAAAATCGTCGTGCGCCAGGACGACGACGCGCGCTCCGGCTGGTACTGTGCCTTGAGCAGCTGCGCCGCAATCTGAACGAGCCGCGAGCGAATCTCGCGCCGGTCGCTGCCTGCCAGTCCGTCCATCTCCTCGGCGATATGCGCGACGTCGAGATCGTCCCAACGGTTCTCGCGCAACGCGACAGCCTGCTCTTCGGCCCACAGGACGAAGTCGTCGTCGTATCCGGCCGGCGCGATACGTTGCACAAGGAGATGATTCGCTGCCAGGGGCGCTTTTTCCGGCGCCCTGCCCGTCGTGGCATTCCACCGACAGCGAAGCTGGTGATGCTCGCGCGGCCGCGCCGGGGGCGAGGACACTACGCGGCCTCCTGAAGGGCGTCGAAACCGGCTGGTGAACCCGTGGCGTCGGCTCCTTAACGGGTCAAGCTCGGGACGCATTTGGGCCAAATCTGGCCAATCGCTCCCGAGGGTACGGGAGTCCGACCGCAAACCCTAATGGAATAACATTTGCCGAGATAGCTCAGTCGGTAGAGCACAGGTCTGAAAAACCTGGTGTCGCCAGTTCGATTCTGGCTCTCGGCACATTCGAACCTCCGTCCCGTAAGGGTTCGGGGGTTTTTGCGTCGCCGCTTTGTTCGGCTGCGGGACTTATTCGGGACCTTATGAGTGTAGTTTCAATGTCGCCACACGTTCGTCGAAGCGGGAAGCGAACCGAGCTTGATCCGGCGGCAGGCAATGCGCGTAGGTGGTCGCCATGGTATGGCGCGAATTGTGGAAGGTGTGACCTTCAAAGGGCGTCGCGACTCATTTGCTGCCTTAATTTAAAGGCGGCCGAACTGTCGGCCATTGAAAACTTTTTCGCCATTGTGGTCCACCCATGGCGCTCGGAATAGGAACGAGTTCGGACCGCCACTAGCGGTCGAAGTGTCGAAACGCGGGCAGCGCGATGTTAAAGGCGATTACGACTTGGAAGGCGATGAATCGAGCGGCCCGCGCCGATCGCCGCCGTTCATAACATCAGCGCTTATCTCGGCCGTTCCTCGCGGTCTATCGTCCTTCACGGACCTTAGCCATACTTCGACCGTTGCCTCGGTTCCGCAATGCGCGCAGAGATAGCGCACGTACGACTTCTGCGGCGGCGGATCATCGCTCGGATCGTCGCTCCGCGTAGACTGTTGATGGAACAAGAGTAAGATTCACTCCTTGTCACTGAGAACTCTCGACTACAGAAAGTTAGCCTCAATAGCCTCTTCGTCTCTCCTCAAGCCGCGCGTGCTTGCTATTAAGATTGCTGAGTTTGCGATCGCTGGCGGATTATCTCAAGGCGGGTCTATGCGGTGCCCCTCCCTGTTGACCTAAGGCGAGGCCAGTCGAACTGGACTCATTAGGGAGGGTGCGAAAGTTTCCCGAATGGCAGTCCAGTTCCTTATGTTTCCTTACCCGGAGATTCCGGCGAAGGCGACTCGGAGGCTCTTCTCTTCCGCGGAAAGGCGCGTTTGGACGCATAGAAGAGCCCGTCATCAAATCGTTAACGGCGGTCGAAAAGGGCGCGTATTCGGCGGCAAACGCTAGGCGTGGGACTTTCGTATTAGCTGCAGCAGGACGCCACGGTTTTTCGCAAATGGAGAAAGCCGCAACGAGGCTGCGCACGATCTCGCTGCCGAGAGAGGCGAGCGCGCCTCGCCCTGCCTCGTACTTCAGATACAGTTTGGATACGGGGCGTCGAGCCGAACCCGTTTACGAAGAGCACGACGCTCGTTTCGCATCCTAAATTCGCGAATTCGCGGTCGTCCACGGTCGCGAGCGCGACGTCGTCTGCGGGCACAACAACGACGCGTCGCCGGCCTGGCTCACCATGAATGCGGAACGTGCAAACGCAACGTCGAGATGTGTTCCAATCGAACCGCCGCGTATCAGGTTCCCATTGAAGCGTTCCCGACCTAAGCCGCCGTCAGCGCCATGAGCGATCGTCTGGAATGACCGGCCGATCAAGTGCGAAATCCGAACAGCGTTTACGTGTGAACCCAATTCGATTGCAAGTTGGCTCGTCCGCTGAGCGGCGAGGCCTGGGTCGTCGGCAGAATCGTTCCGGTCGTCGTGACCGTATCGAACTGGCCCAGCGCCTCTTTCCCCAGCACGGTGCTGCTAACGGCGAGACCGATGAACGTCCCGGCCGGCATCCCTGCAAGGGTGACACTCGAGATGTTGGTCCAGGTGATGCCGTCTTTGGATATGGCGCTGGTGAAGACTTGGCCGTTGCGCGCTAACTGCACGTAGTACGGCGCCGTGATGCCGGGGACGCGGCCCGTTACCTGGGTCGCGCTGCCGTTCGTCGGGCGCGTGAGGACGATGGCACCCAGGCCGCCGCTGATGCCAACCAAAACATTGGGCGCACCGGGCGAAAGACTGGACCGGATATCGATCCCGACCTGCGTTGCAAGGGCCAGCGCTTGCACGGACACCACGCGTGCCGTCATTGTCACGTTGCCCGTGACCGGCAAGTACTCGTAGTGAAACGCATCGGCCGTCGACCACGCTCCGGCACCTGATCCGAACAGCGCGAAGCTCTTGTTGGTCGGGTTGTAATCAGTGATCCCGTTCAAGCCGGTCGCGCCGATATCTTGCGACAACTGCCCCGATGTGGGGGCAGCGACGCTAAGCTCGTAGCTGTTCGCCGACTGGCTCGAAGCGTTGGCCGATGCGACGGCGTAGTAATACACCGTGCCGGATACCGCCGTAGTGTCGACGTAGCCCGTGGCGGTGCCCGCGACCGTTCCGATGGTCGTATACGGGCCTCCCGTATCGGTCGAGCGTTTGATGACATACGAGGTCGCGCCGGAGACGTCGGTCCAAGTGAGGATGTAGCCCGGCGGCGGATTCGCGACGGCAACTTGCAGGCCGAGCGGTCCGTCCAGTGGCGACGTGACCTTCACCGACGTGCCGGGGCTGCCGCCGCCTTGATTGTTCGCGGCGACGACGTACGTATTGGTCGTTGCGGGACTGAGCAAGGTCGAGTCGGTGAAGTTCGTCGCGGTGATGTTGGTCGCGAGTGCGACGGGCACGCCGGCGCGATACACCGTATAGCTCTGCGCGCCGGGAACCCGGTTCCAGCTCAGGTAGTTCGCATAGGGCCCTCGCGGTGTTGCGGTGAGCCCCGCCGGTGCAGCCGGTGCCGCCGGGACGGGTGCGCTGACTCGCAAATAGTCGAGCTCCGGGGCAGCCGGCGCGACCGGTTGAACGCTCACCGTATTGTTGCCGTCGTTGAGCGGCAAAGTGACGCTCGCGGTGCTCCAGGTTGTCCAGGCGCCGGTCGGCGGAAACGAGATGCGCCCGATGCTTGCGCCGTTGATGAGCAGCGACATCGCGAGCGTGCTGGTCGTGCCGTTCGAGTACCGCACGGACGCCGAGTAGTTGTTCTTGCCCACCGCGCCGACATTGAACGTCAGCACCCCGCCGTTCCCGATATGGCGCGCGTTGAAGTCGACTTCACCGATGGTCGAGTAACCGGAGTAGGCGGTACTGAAGTCGGCGGTGTCGGCGGGCCCGAGCGCCCCCTGCGCGAGGATCGCCAAATACTGGTTCGCGGTCGTGGAATTAAGCAGCGCGCCGAAACCGTAGCCGAAGAATTGGCCGAAACCGCCGGCGTCGCCGAAGGCCACGAGGCTGAACGCGCCGCCGCTGCCACCGCCGTTATTGTAGCCGAAGCCCCAGTTGTTGTTCGCCTCGAGGCGCTGGTAGCCGCTGCTGTTGCTGCTCATGTTGAAGCCGTCGTTGCGGTTGCCGTTGGCGGTCGTATCGGTCACCTGCTCGTTGCTGCCGCCCTGGTCGAGGATCCCTTCGCCATTATTTCCGTTGAATTCGGACTTCGAGATCGTATAGACACTGCTGCCGAAATCGAAGTGCAGGCCGTCGCCGAGCCACGCGTTGTCGAACCGTGAGTGCGACACCGTCACTCCGGAGCAGCCCACGAAGTACGCGTTGTGCGAGAAGAAGCCCGGATTGTTGTTGTGCACGTAGCTGCCGTTGACGCTGATATTGTTGACGCCGTCGAGAAGCAGCCCGATCGAAGTGTGCTCGACCTCAACATTGTTGATGTTGACGAAATTGATCGCATTGTTGAGCGCGACGATATAAATGCCCGCGCCGTTGTAGACGCCGGTGCCGAATGAGCCGGTCGGAATGTTCCCGTCGAGCACTAAATTCTGAATCGTGATGTTGCTGATGCCTTCGCTCACGTTGGCGATCATCGGGAAACCGTGCGGCGTTTGCGGCGACTGGATGATCGTCGAGGAGCCCTGGCCCTGAATCGTGATGTTGCTCAGCAGCGGAATCGACGAGGTGAGATGGTAGGTGCCGGCCGCGAGCTGCACGACACCGCCGCCGGCCTCGTCGACCGCCCCCGCGGCGGCTGCGACGTCACCGCCGAGCGGGACGTTGATGACGAGCCCGCTCTTGGCCGCCGCGTGGCGAATAGCCCCACGCGCCGCGCCGCGCACATACTGATGCGCGGCGCGCCCGACGAGCGGTCGAACCTGGAACGGATAGTAGCGTCCGGCCATGGCGCGCAGCATCTGCTCGGACGTCGAGCCGGTGGCGCTCCCGAGTATCGCGCTGCCGCCGCCGATCGTTAAGCTCCTGGCGGCCGGTGCGGACGCCGGACCCCCGACGGTTGGAGCCGCCGCCGGGCTCCCGACGGTACTCAAGAAGATAACGGCTCCAGCCAATACGGCTGCAGCGCGCGCCAATCCACCTTTTAACACCGAAACGCCTCGCCAAAAAAAGTTGCGCCGAACTAAACGGCTTCTTCTTGCTCCGCTTGGCGAATAGGCGCAGTCGCTCCCTGGCGGCTTTTGTCCTAACAAGTGAGCGGACGACCACGAGCATCCGAAACGCGGTTTGGCGGGTCGTACCGACCGCAGCCCGGTGCAGCACTTTGCGCTTCTCGCTCGTCTGCGCCACGGAGGATTCGCCGTGTCCCTCGACTCGCGCAAATGGTTCGCCCCGCCCGCCATCGTCCTTGCCGCGGCCGCAGCGCTCGTTGTGTGTTCCCAGCCGAGTCGGGTCGGCTCCGCAGCCTTCGCCGCGCAGACGACGAGGCTGAAAATCGGCGTCGACTTACCGCTCAGCGGTGCCGAGGCAGCGGGCAACATCCCGACCGAGAACGGCGTGCTGCTGGCGATTGAAGAGGCCGGCCGTGCGGGGTTTGCGCCGGGCTACACGCTCGCGCCTTACGTTCTCGATGATGCCGTGGAGGGAAAGCACGACCCGGCTCAGGGCGCGCAAAACGTGCGGACCTTCATTGCCGATCCCAGCGTCCTTGGGATCGTCGGCCCGGCGAACTCGAACGTCGCGAAGGCCGAAATTCCGATCACGAACGATGCGGGGCTCGTGCAAATCGCCGCATCGACCACCGCCGATGGTCTGACGCGCGGCCCCGATGCGGCGCGGCTGCGCGTCGAGCATCCCGACACCACGACGTTTTTCCGTCTGTGCACGCTCGATTCGCTTCAAGGCGCGGCCNNTCGACGACAACGAGACGTACGGTAAGGGACTGGCCGACGTCTTCGAGCAGAAATTCGGCTCGGCCGGCGGAACCATTGTCGGGCACGAGCATATCTTACCGACGCAAACCGACTTCACTCCGCTGCTGTCGAAAGTCCGTGGAGCAGGCGCTGACGTCATCTTTTACGGCGGCGTTTCCAGTACGGGCGGCGGGCTGCTGCGGCGGCAGCAGGTCAACAACGGCTTCGGGGGCATCGTGCTGCTCGGCGGCGACGGTTTGTCGGGCGGCGACTTCGTCGAAACGGCGGGCGCCGCTGCGGACGGAACGTACTACACGGTTTCCGCGCCCGACGTGACGCGCTGGCCGGGAGCCCGCGAGTTCGTCGCCGCATATCGAGCTCGCTTCAAGGCCGACCCCGGGCCATACAGCGCCAATGGTTACGCGGCGGCGAAGATCATCATCGCGGCGCTTTCGCGGTCGATCGCCCTCGATCGCGGCGCCCCGCCGAATCGCGCGCAAGTGCTCGCCAACGTCGCGGCAACGAAGAACTTTTTGACTCCGGTCGGCTCGATCAGCTTCGATCGCTACGGCGATACGACGGGACCAATCTTGAGTTTATACCAGGTCGAGCACGGCAAAGCTCGCTTCATCAACCGAACCGCGGTCGCGAACACGAGGTAAGAGAAGGCCGGCGGCGCTCGATTTCGGGCCGCGGCACGTACGGTGAGGGGCAACGGCCGGCGTTGCTAGCCGATATTCGGGTGCGCGCTTCTTGCCGCACTTTTAGCGCGGTTGCGGCGCGACCTCGACCAGCGTGAAGCGCTCGGAGAGATCGTCGGCGGCCGGTGCGGCGGCGCGCGGCAGCAGCGCGATCTGATCGAGGGTTATCTTGCCGTTCAGGCGCGCCGATTATCGAACGATCCTCTTGCTGCACCGGATCTTCGGCAACGGCGGGCTCGGCGGCGCATCGCAGTATGACGACGAGCGCGGCGTCCACATCTATCCCGGCACCGGCCGCAATGGACGTCGCGTGTGGAACGGGAATTTGCGCGCCGCGGACTTCCCGTCTACCGTCGCGCCGGAACGTTCGTCGTCGCCGACGCGCCGCGCTGCGCCGCGTTCGCCCGATAGGCTTTAGCTTGCGCGCGTCCAGGTCGTTTGGATGTCCACACCGCTACGGGCGAAGAGCTGATAGATCGGGCAGCGGCGTTCGGTTTCGATTTGGAGCGCCCGCAGTTCGGCGTCGCTGGCGCTCGTCGTGACGAGCGCCTTGACGATGACTCTCTCGAAGTTCGCGTTCCCCTCGCTCGCGCCGCCGACGAGGATCGCGGTGTCGAGGTCGGCGTTGACATCGAAGTGGAAGCGATCGACGCTGAGCCCGAGTGCTTTGGCCGCGATTTGACCGGTGACTTGCGAGCACGAGATCAGGGCGCCGAGCGCATACGCGATCGGACTAGGCGCGGCGTCGCTGCCGCCGAACGCCGGTGCGGCGTCGACGTTGAACGTATGCGCCGAGCCGCCGACGCGGACGGTTTGGGCAACGCCGACGCCGTCGGACGCGAGCGTGAACGTCGCGACGGTCGCTTTCGGTTTGAGGTTGACGGCCATGGTGTTCTCCTCGAAGTTATGAGTGCGTCAGTGCCGGCGGCGCAGTCGAAGCCGGCGCTGCGTTTGGTCCCCAGTCGGCTTCGAGATCCGCGTGGTAGCGCAACGCGACGTCGCGGTGCGAGCGGAGCCGGCCGCGCAGCGCGTTGTAGCCGTATTCCGTGAAGACGGGATTGGCGGGATCGACGGCCGGCTCGCCGCTGGGTGCGGGGAGAATGTGCGCCGGAAAGTCGATCGGCTCGATCAAATAGTCGAAGCGCGGGCTGTAGAAGAAGGGAATGCTCAAGTAGTCCCGGCCCGCCGGCGGGCTTTGCACGCGGTGCTGCGTAGCCCGCAACCGATGGCCCGTCGCGAGCGCGAGCGCCTCACCGATATTGATGACGAAAGCGCCGCGCTTGGGCACGACGTCGACGTACGCTGTGCCGTCGAAAAATTGCAGACCGGATCCGCCGCGGTCATCTTGGAGCACGAAGGTGAGAAAGCCGGAGTCACGGTGACTGCCGACGCCTTGCCGGTCGTGCGCTTCGCTCCGTCCCGGGTAGCGGACGAGTTTGACGAGCAGATGCGGAGCGGGCTCAAACGCATCGGCGAAGTAGTCGCGCGCGAGTCCGAGCGACTCGGCTATCGCCTGAGCGAGCTGCGCGGCGACGGCGCGCATACGTTCGAGCCAGTCGAGCACGGCCGGGCGCAACTCGGGCAGCGCCGCCGGCCATTGGTTGGGACCCTGCAGCCTCCAGTACGGCGGCCCGTCAGGCGCCGGTCGCGGCGGCCGTTCGGGACCGACGTCGACCTCTTCGCGCCAGTCCGGACGGCCCTGCGTGTACTCGTTGCCAAGCGCCGTGTAGCCGCGAAAATGGGGCGAATTCGCCATCTCGATCGAGCGCCGCTCCGATTCGGGCAGGCCGAAGAATCGGCGGCTCAACGCGAAGAGCCGATCCCCCGCGTCGGGCTCGATACCGTGCCCGACCAGGTAGAACGCGCCGGTCGTGCCGACCGTCAGGCGCAAGTCATCGAGCGCGGTCGCGCGGCCGTTCGCACCGGGCGCGAGCCGCTGCAGGTCGATGGTTGGTAAGAATGTCATTCGGGCGCCTCGCTCGTACGCCGTTGATGCGCGGTTGCGTCGTCACCCGGCGTGAAGGTATCAGGCGTGAAGATAATCAGCGGAAGACGTGCTTGCGAGCGACGATAACGAAGCCGCATCACGACCGCACAAAAAATAATCCCTCACCAACGGCAAGGGATATTCGCGGAAGTGACGAGCATGTCGTCGCTATGTGCGCACACCCTAGCCTTGCTGCTCCGGGGGACAAAACCGACCCGGACATCCATGACGGGCTGCACGCTTCATGGCAAGACAGTAGCACGCATCGAACGTACGGTCAAATCGAATTGACAGCTACGTGGACGCATGGTAGGTCAGCGCGCATGGTCGGCATAGCCCGTTTTGGGATCGTTGCCGTCGCCGCGGGTGCGTCGCCCGTGTGCCGCTTGGCCGAGAATGCCGCGACTCGCGCGGCGTAGTTGCGTTGCTGCCGCGGCGGCGATGGCGGCCGGCGGCGCCGCGGCGGCCTCCGCCGCACCGCTCGCACGGCGCGAGCGGTGCGGATCGGCTGGAGCGGTGCGAGCTGCGAAGCGGCGACGTACGTTGCTTACGAGCTTCTTCGCGCGCGAAGGGCTCGAAGTTGAACTCGTTCGATGAAGTGGTCCGCTCGCGGCGCGGCGGGCGATTGCGGCCGATTCGATTCGACGCCCTCAGCTCGCCGCTGTACGGCTGCCTGAGCGCGATCGGACACGGCCTCGATGCGCGCCTGACGGCCTGACTGCAAGGCGGCTGCGTGCGGCTCATCGCCGCCGCCGGATCGCGAACTGGGCGACGTGAAGGGCGCGCGACGATCGCGACGGACTGGCTGGGCGGCCGACCATGGCTTTCCTCGTTTCGCTGCTGCGCAAACATGAGATCGATCCGGGGACGCTTTCGCGGCTTCGGCGATTGGACGGACTCTCAGCAGATCGTCACGCAAAGCGTGAGTGAACTCGTGGCGCGCGGATCCGCCGAGCCCAACCGCGGGCGCGGCTGAGCGGCCGGGGGTTCGGCTTCCGGCACCTGACACATTTAGTGGACCAAGTCGCGCGCTAGTCCGAAGAGGACCTCCGCGACCCACCAGGCGGCAACGCTCGACAGGATCAGCCCGACGATCAGCGCCGCGAGCGTGTCGTTGCGACGGAAGCCGCCGTGATAGACGAGGTCGATTTTCGGTACCGCGCGACCCGCCTCGAAACCCGAACCGCTCACTCCCAAGCCGATGCGCGGACCACCTCTGCTTTCTGCCGGATCGCCAAGGGGGATAGCGATCACGCCTTCGTCCTCGTCTCTGGGAGCGATCTGACTGCCAAGTCGCGCTGGCGCCTCCCAAAAATATTTCACCAAGGATATATACCTCTCGGTTAGGTGCATTTACTTTCGCCGGACCAAAATGGTTGCCCCGCCGCGGGTTGAGAGCGGGCCCAAAACCGCAACGCGTGTAAGGCTGACTGATGACACGGTGCTCGCGGTTTCGCGTCGCCGCCAGCGGTCGATGTCCGCGCGACGGCGCGGGGCACCCGATCCGCGCCGGAATGCCCGCCGCCCGCGGTTGCCGCCGGCGCTGACCCTCATGGCTTGGTTACGTTTGGGCGCCCGCACGCTGCTGAGTGCGGCGGTTTACGGCGTGCTGCTCTTCCTCCCGGCCTGGACGCTCCAATGGTGGCGCGCATGGCTGCTGCTCGCGGCGGTTTTCGGCGCGATGCTCGCGACCCGGATTTGGGTGTTCGAGCAGAGCGGCGGTCTTCTGGAAGAGCGCCGCAAACCGCCGATTCAGCGCGGCCAGCCGCCGGCGGATAAGCTGCTCGTGATCGGGTTCCTGACCGTTTTCCCCGCGTACATCGCGTTCATCCCGCTCGATGTTTTCCGGTTTCATCTGCTCGACAAACCGGCCCCGATCGTGTCGGCTTTTGGACTGTTGATCGCCGCTGCCGGCTGGTGCGTTATGTTTTTCGCGTTGCGCGAAAATCGCTTCGCCGCGGCGATCGTCAAACATCAAGACGAACGCGGACAAGTCGTCGTCGAGACCGGCGTCTACGGCGTCGTTCGCCATCCGCTCTATTTCGGCGTGGCTCTGCTGCTCGTCGGCGTCGCACTGTGGCTGCAGTCATACGCGGCGGCGATCGCTTCGATCGTGCCGATCGCGCTGCTCGTTGTGCGCATCGCCGTCGAAGAGGCATTCTTGCGCGGACGCTTGGACGGCTATGAAGCGTACATCGAGCGCGTTCGGTATCGGCTGATTCCGCGCGTCTGGTAGCCGTCTTCCTGTCCCGGATTGGTCTATTGGTCTCGTCGGCGAGCCACCCGGCGCAGGTGGGCGGTAAACACCTGTTTGTTCGATAAGCGGCCGACGAATGGCGTGATGACCGAGGGCTCACGACGCAAGCCGGTGTTTGTGGTCATAACAGAGTTTATGATTTGTCGTCTTGCGCCCGCGTTGGCCGGTTTGTTGCTGTTGTGCGCCTGTAGCGGCGGCGGTTCCGCCGTCACCCCGGCGCCGTCGGGCGGACCGCCTTCAAGCACGCAAAGCGTCAACGTGTCGATCTCGATTCCGGCGCCGGCGAGCGCGGCTTCGGCGGCAACCCGGCGTCCGCAGTACGTCTCCCCAAATACGCAGTCCGTCGCGATCTCCGTCAACGGTGGGACACCCGTCGTCTCGAATATCGCTGCGGGCTCGCCGAACTGCGCTCCGACGAGCGGCGCGGGCCGGACCTGCACGGTCACGGTCAGCGCTCCGCCCGGCCGAGACACGCTCACGGAAATCACCTATCCGACGACGACGGGTACGGGCACGCCGCTGTCGCTAACGACGACGACGGCGACCATCGTCGCCGGAAAGTCGAACATCGTTCGACTGGTTTTGGACGGCATCGCCGCATCGATCGTGCTGACGCTGGCGAACCCGACTCCGGTGCAAGGCACCCCCGCCACGATTTCCCTCATCGTCACGGTACTCGATGCCAGCGGCGCGGCGATCTTCGGCGGCGACCCGTTTTCGAATCCCGTCACGCTGAGCGATTCCGATACCAGCGGCGCAACGAAACTCTCGAACGCGACCCTCAATTCACCCGTCGATGCCGGCGCCGTCACCGTTGCCTACAGCGGCGCCGCAATCGCGCCGGCCGTTTTCAGCGCATCGGCAACCGGCGTCGCCGCCGCGAACGTCACGCCGGCGACGCTGACGCCGGTCACGCCAGGGGCCTTCGTCGATTGGCCGACCTACGGCTACGACACCGAACGAACCGGCTTCAATCCGTCGACGACCGGGATCACGCCGGGGTCGATCGCCAATTTCCGCGTGGCTTGGGAAACGCAAATCCAGAGTGCCAGTCAGTCGCAACCGATCGTCGTTACGAACATCGCGGGGCACAAGGCGCTGCTCATCGTCGCGGCGTTTGCCATCGCTCAAGCCTACGACGCCTCCACCGGTGCGCTGGTTTGGTCGACCACGCTGCCGACGCAGGACGGACAGACCTGCGGGGTCGGCGCGATCTCGGGCACCGCTGCGTATGATAAGGCGCTGGGATCGATCTTCATGGTCGCCGGCAACGGCGTCGCACCGAATCACGTGGTGCTCTATGAGCTGAGCGCCGCGACCGGAGCCATCATCGGCCAGGTCGACACGACCGGAACACCGCTCCCGGGCGAGGCCACCTACTCGCATACCGGCGTGAACCTCGCCAACGGTCAAATCTATTTCGGAACCGGTTCGGACTGCGAAGGAACCGCGACGGGTAATCCGTCCTGGCGCGGCCGGGTCATCGAAGTCAATCCGGCCAGCATGACCGTGACCAACACCTTCTACACCACTTGGAACCAGGGCGGACCGTGGGGCGGCGGCGGCGTTTGGGCGTGGGGCGGCGTTTCGGCCGATGTCAGCGGCAACGTGTTCGCCTCGACCGGCAACGGCGAAGATGCTCAGGCGATCTCTCCGCAGACGTCGGTGCCGGCACCCTTCACCTTTATGCCGAACGAGTATTCAGCCTACGCCGAGCAGCTCATCGAACTCAACGCGGGGCTGGCGACGGTCGAAGGGTCGAACTCCCCTGGATTCAACTTCGCCATCGGCCAGCAGGACCTCGATTACACCGGCGTGCCGGTCGTTGCCGAAGCCAACGCGGCGATGGGCTGCGGCGAGTTTACGGCGACCATGGGGAAGGGCGGCGAACTGGTCACCAATAGTCCGAGTCAAGGTCTGGGCATCATCAATAGGTACTCCCTGTCCGTCCCGACGGCGGCTGGTTACTTTATGGGCAATCCCGGATACTCGCCGCTCACGGGGTACGTGTACGCGCCGATCCCAACCTCCGGTGCCGGTAGCCTGGGGTATCCGCCCGGGATGGCCGCCATCGGCAACTGCGGCTCGGCGATCCTCTGGAATGTCCCGTTCGGGCCCGACTCCGCGCTCTACGCTGAGGCTCCGCGCTCGGCTCCAACCGTCACCGCCGGCGGCGTGGTGTTCATGGGGACGCCCTGCACCAATAATAGCAACGGCGGTTGCGGGGCGCCCAGCGGCGCGGCGAACGGGGCGCTGTGGGCGGTCGACGCTTCGGCCGGCACGCTTCTCAACAACGGAAATCCGCTCCTCATCACCGCCGACAACATTCGAATGGCACCCAGCGCCGACGGCTTATGGCTGTTCCTTATGGACGACAGCGGCAATCTCTACGGCCTTACCGTCGATCCGACCGTTACCGCGATCAAGCCGACCGCCAAGCGCCGAGTAACAAATCCGCTGCACATTCACAACGACCATTGAACTGCAGCGCGGCGCTGAGATCCGCCGGGCGATTCGCGGCGCGCGTCGGCGTTTCTTCTCCAGGTGAACCGACGTCACCCAGGTCGATTCGACGTCACCTGTGTTATCGTCACAAGAACCAGCAACAGCGCATGACGGTGCGATGTTTTTCGGCCGAACACACGATGTATGATTCGTCGTTTTGCGCCGGCTTGCGTTGGTTTTGTTCTGTTGTGCGGTTGTGGAGGCGGAGGCTCGACCGTCGCTCCGGTTCCCAGCCCGTCAACGGGGCCGAAGCTGCAGAGCGTAATCGTGTCGATCACGATCCCAGCGCGGGCGAGCAATGTTTCCGCCGCGCTCGGGCATCCGCAGTACGTCTCGGTCAACACGCAATCCGCGACGATCGCGGTGAACGGCACGACGCCCGTGGTGATCGATCTAGCCGCCGGCTCGCTGAATTGCACTCCCCAGAGCAGCGCGGGCCGAACCTGCACGATCGCGGTGAGCGCTCCGACCGGAGCCGATACCTTCGTCGAAAACACGTACGCGACGACGACCGGCACCGGTACGCCGCTGTCCCAAAACACAACGCGCGCGACGATCGTCGCCGGCCAGCCGAATACCGTCAAGCTCGTCCTCGACGGCGTGGTCGCATCGATCTCGCTGGCCCTGGCGAACGCAACGCCGTCCGAAGGGGCCGTCGCGACGATTCCGCTCACGGTCACGGTGCTCGACTCGAGCAACGCGGCGATCATCGGCAGTGACCCGTTTGCCAATCCGATCTCGCTCACCGATACCGATACGAGCGGCGCGACGAACCTCTCGAACGCAACGCTCAACTCCCCGTCCGATGCCGGCGCCGTTAGCGTCGCTTACAACGGTGCAGCGATTCCGCCCGCGGTGTTCAGCGCGTCGGCGACCGGTATCGCCGCCGGCAGCATCGCGCCCGCGACGCTGACACCGACGGCTTCCAACTCCACGGCGTTCGTCGATTGGCCGACGTACGCTTACGACAGCCAGCGCAGCGGTTTCAATCCGACGACGACGGGCATCACCCCCCAGTCGATCGCAAGCATCCACATCGCCTGGCAGAAGACGATCGGCGGTTCGCAGTCGCAGCCGCTCATCGCGACGAATACCGCCGGACACAGCGCGTTGCTCATCGTCGCGGAGTATGGCGGGGCGGCTGCCTTCGATGCGTTCACTGGTGCGCAGGTCTGGATTCATTCGCTGCCGGTTCAGCCCGGACAAAGTTGCGGCGCCGCCGGTACTTCGGGCACCCCGGTATACGACCGGGCCCTCAACGCCGTTTTCGTCGTGGCCGGCAACGGCAGTTCGACCACGAACATTCCGACCATGTATAAGCTCGACGCGGCAACCGGCGCCACGATCGGGACGCCGGTCGATCTCACGCCGACGCTCGAACCGGGCGAGGCAAACATCGCGCATAGCGGTCTGACGCTAGCCAACGGGTTCGTCTATGCGGGCACCGGTTCGAACTGCGAGGGAGCGCCGGCGCCCGACCTGCCGTCTTGGCGCGGCCGCGTTGTCGCGGTCGACGCGGCGACGATGACACAGCTGAAAACGTTTTATCCCACCTGGGTGCCGGGTAGCGCGTCCACCGGCTACGGCGGCGGTGGCGTCTGGGCATGGGGCGGCGTTTCGGCCGACGCCGGCGGCAACATCTATGTCGGCACCTCAAACGCCGAGACCAACAATTCAACGGGGACGCAAACCGCCCAGCCGCCGTTTCTCACGACCGACAGCGAAAATATCGAGTATGCCGAACATCTCGTGAAGCTCAGCGGCGACCTCTCGACGGTCGAGGGCGCCGATGCGCCGACGTTCAACTTCGCAAATGGCGGCGATCTCGATTACGCCGGCACGCCCGTCGTGTACCAGCCCTCGGCGGTCTCGGGTTGCGGTGCTCCGCTCACCGCCACCATCGGCAAGGCCGGGGAGCTGGTCATCAACAACAGCTCGACCATGGCCGAGAACGGCACCTACAACTTGTCCGTTCCGAACAGCGGCGCTTACAACATCGGCAACGCCGCTTACTCGACGAACACGGGCTATCTGTACGCGGCGATCACCTCGGCAGCGGCTCCGGCGATGTTCCCGCCCGGCCTCATCGCGATCGGCAACTGCGGTACTTCGATCATCTGGAACACGCAGTTCGGCCCCGATGCGACCCTCTATCCGGGTGAAGCCCCGCGTTCGGCACCGACGGTAACTGCGGGCGGGGTCGTCTTCCTCGCAACGCCGTGCACGAATTCGAATCCCACAACCGGCAGCTGCGGCCCGGTCGGGGCGCTCAACGGCGCGGTTTGGGCGATTGACGCCAGGACGGGTGCGGTTCTCGATGGCGGCAAGCCGGTCTTGATCACCGGCGACAACATCCGTATGGCGCCCAGTGCCGACGGCCTCTGGGTCTACGTGCTCGACGACAGCGGCAACTTCACGGCGCTGACGGTCGACCCGGCGGTCCAGGCCGTTGCCTCAAAACTCGGCAACCACCACGTCGCGCCGTTGTTCCGCTATCGCGGGAAGTAGCAGCGACCCCGCGCGCCGGCGTTTAGCGAGCCGGCAACTCTTCGGGCAGTGGTTCGTCGGCCGGATCCGCACGCGGCGCCGCGCGGCCGATGAGCAGCGACGCTTCGCGCAGGCCTTGGCGAATCGCGTCGGGCGTCGGCGGGCAGCCGCGCACGACGACCGCCGCGCCGAGTTCGATGCCGGCTCCGCGACCGGCGTCGGGTGCACCGGCCCATGGCCCCTCCCCCGCGGCGCAATCGCCGACCGCGAGTACCAGGCAGGGCGCGGGCGCGGCTGCGAGCGTCCGCTGCGCGGCTTCGCGCATGGCGGCGCTCATTGGGCCGGTGACGCTGATGACGTCGGCGTGGCGCGGTGAAGCGACGACGTCCCAGCCGTCCCGCGTGATGTCGTAGAACGGGTTCGTCAGCGCGTTCATCTCGTGCTCGCAGCCGTTGCAACTGCCGCAGACGAGATGGCGGATACCCAGCGAGTGGGTGAAGGAATTGCTCACGTCAGCGGTCCGCGCATGCGTAGCACAGGTTGAAGCTTTTGTTGACAAGCGGGAAATCGGGCACGATGTTCCCTTCCATCGCGCGCAGCACGAGCGGCCAATTCCGGTAGGAAGCCGAGATGATATGGACGCGCGTGAGGTGCCCGCGAGCGTCGCACTCGACCGACACCGATTCGGCGCCGCGGGCGCCTTCGGTGACCGTGGTGATGCGCCCGCGCGCGGCAGCGAAGCGCTGCGGCGGGGGCGGCGGGAGGGTGCCGAATTCCGCCAGCGCGCGATCGATCAGCTCGAACGACGCGCCGATCTCCGCGCGCTTGATGCGGCAGCGGGCGGCCACGTCGCCGGCGGTTTCACTGAAAACCTCCGGGGGCAGTTTGCGATACGCACCGTACGGCAGCACGGCGCGCATGTCGATCGCGGCGCCCGATGCTCGGCGAGCCGGACCGACGGCGCCGAACGCGCGCGCGGTCTCCCTGGGGACGCGGCCCGCGCCCTCGAAGCGTCCGACGACCGATCGAGCCCCAAAGAGCGCGTCGAGAAACTCCGCCGTCGCCGAACGCAGCTTCGCGACGTCGGAGCGTAGTGCGCCCGCGGCGTCGAGCGCGCCGATGCGCACGCCGCCGGGCACGATCGCGTCGAAGAGGAAGCGGTGACCGCCGGCCGCGGCGCACACGCGGTGCACGCGTTCTTTGATCGCGAGGCCCTGCGTTTGACCGTACCCGTAGCCCGCGCCGGCCGCCGTCGAACCCAAGTCGAAGACGTGATTGTAAATTCGTTCGAGCTCGGCGAAGATGAGGCGGGCCCACTCCGTGCGCTCGTCGCAGGCGACGCCGGCGAGCGTTTCGATGGCGCGCGCGTAGGCCCAGGAACGCGCCACCGAACACGCGCCGCACACGCGCGCCATCTGCGGTGCCGCCGCGAACGCATCGCAGCCCTCCAGAAATGCTTCGACGCCACGCCGGCTGTACGAAAGCTGGCCGTCGAGATGAACGACCGTTTCGCCGCCGCTGCTGAAGGTGAACCGGCCCGGTTCGATGATGCCGGCGTGCACCGGGCCGACGACGATGATCGTGACCCCTTCGCCTTCGGCGGTAAGCGCCGGCGGCACGACGCCGTCGCGGACAAAAAGCGCGCGCGAAACGGGAAGTCCGGTCAGTTCGACACCGTGCGTGTCGCGCATCTCGCGTTCGTGCCAATCGAAAAGCGGAACGCTGCGCGCGACCGATTCGCCGGCGTCCGCGCCGTCGCGAGCCGCGCACAGATTACAGACCGCGCCGCCGTCGACGAAGAGGTAATTCAGGCGCTCGTTCGTCGCGTACGCGCCCAACGGTTCGCGGGTCGAACAGGCACGCAGCACGTCGTCGAAGAGATCGGGCCGCTCGAGCGGGATTTCGACGTACACGATCAGCGCGCTTCCGGCGCGGCCAAGAGCGCCAGCGTTTTGGAGGCGAACGAGGAAAACGGAGCGAGCGAGAGCAGCAAGGCGCCGGCGGCACTGCCGCTGACCGCGAAAAAAGCCGGCACCGGCGAGCGCCGCGCGGGTGCTGCGGATAGCCGTGGGCCGCCCGATTCGGTATCGATCGCCAGCCGCACGATCGCGATGAACGCGATCAGGATGCCGGTAAGCGCGCAGGCGAGCGCGGCCCAAGCGTGCACCAGCGCTGCGGCGACGACGATGAGCAACTCGGAGATGAAGATGCCGAACGGCGGCAAGCCCATCAAGCCGATAAGCGCCACGAGGAAAAACTTGCCGCTGGGCGCGTGCCAAAGGCCGTGCAGTTTCCCGATCGTCGTCGTGCCGCGTTCATGCTGCACGATGCCGACCGCCAGGAACGCGAGCCCTTTGGTGAAGGCATGGTTGACGATATGATACAGCCCCGCAAGCGCGCCGAGCGGCGTGCCCAGGCCCAGCGCGATGGCGATGAGTCCGGCGTGTTCGACGGTCGAATACGACAGCAGCCGTTTCACGTCGCGCTGTGCCAGCATCAGCACCGCGGCGACGAGCACCGAGAGACTGCCGATGCAGAGCAGCACGGCATTGAAGAAGCCGGGCGCCGTCACGGCGGCGACATGCTGCACGCGCACGATGGCGTAGAGCGCGCATGACACGAGCAGTCCCGAAAGCAGGGCGCTGATCGGTGCGGGAGCTTTGGAGTGCGCGTCGGGTAGCCAAGCGTGCATCGGCACGAGGCCGGCTTTGGTGCCGAAACCCAGCAGCATGAGCGCGAGGGCGACGCGCGTAAGGTCGGGCGGCAGCCGCGCGCCATGTGCGCCGAGCGCATCCCACGAGAGCGCCGCGGCCGGCGCAATGTGCGCGCTCATCCCGGCACGCCCCAGCAGCAGGATGCCGATGAGCGCGATCGCGATGCCGAAGCTGCACAGCATGAGGTACTTCCAAGCGGCTTCGAGCGCGGCTTTTCCGCCGCTGAAACCAACCAGAAACGTCGTCGCCAGCGTCGTCGCCGAGATGCCGATCCACACGCCGCTGAAGGTCGTGCTCGTCACGCAGACGAGCATGCTGCTCCAAAACGCGCCCAGCAGCACGAAGTACGCCGGCCGGCTCGACCAGCGCGTCTGCTCGTGTTCGGTGGTCGGGAAGATGCTCAAGGAATACAGCGTCGCAAGAAAACTGAGAATCGAGACGATCGCGACGAAGATCGCCGAGAGCGGATCGATTGCCGGGAGCGCCGCGACCGCGAGTGCGACGGCGATCGCCGCGAGGAGACCGCGAATGAGCCGGCGTGACGGCAGACGATACAGCGCGGCGGCCACCAACGCGCCCGCGAACGGCGCGCTCACGGCCAGCGCGATCATCCGCGCAGCTCGCGCAGCGAGCGGATATCCAGCTGTGGATCGAAGGCGATGAGCGCGCGCGCGATCGCCAGCGCGACGACCGTCGCGAGGACCGCGTCGAAGGTGTCGGCAATCTCGATCGCGCCCGGCAAGCCGGGCGAGAACACCGCTCCGGCGAGGGTGATCGCACTGCCCAGCATCAGCAGTCCGATCACGTGTGCGAGCAGATTGCGATGCAGCAAGACGATCAGCATGCTCGTGAAGATCGCGTAGAATACCACCCCCGCCGACGTGACGTTGCTGAATGCCGTCATCAGGCGAATTTCGTGCGCCGCGAACAGCGTCGCGCTCACGAACACCAGGCGCCAAGCGAGATTCACCGACGGCGCGAGATCCTCGGGAACCGCGTAGCGGCGCACGAGCGCGATGAGCGCCGCCGGCCCCGCGATGAGTTTCACCGCGGCCAGTACGAAAAAAAAGCTCAGCGCGCGCCATGTCGTTTCGTGCGGGAACGCCAACAACAACGTCGCCGTGGTGAAGCCCAGGTAGGCGATCAGCGCGGAACGCAGCCGCGAGTCGATCGCCAACAGCGCGGCCGATACGAGGATCAGTCCGATTACCACGCGCCCAGCCCCGCCAAGCGCAAACCGATGCTCGCGAGCGCCAACACCGTTGCCGAAGCGAAGAGCTGCGGCACCTCGAAGAGGCGCATCTTGGCATAGACGCGTTCGACGACCGGGATCGCGACGGCCAAGGCGCCGATCCACGCCACCGTCAGTGCGCCGGTGCCGGGCAGCAGCCGCGCGGCCAACACGAAGAACGCCGCTTGACGCACGAACGCGGCCGCCTGCAGCAGCGCTAATTCCCAGCCGCTGTACTCGAGCCCGAGCCCTTCGTGAATCATCGTCAGTTCGTAATGCGTTTCTTGGTTGTCGATTGGAATGCGCGCGGTCTCGAAGAGCATCACGAGCAGCAGCGCGGCCGCGGCCAAGATCCCGCTGACCGGCGTCCGGCCCGCCGCCAGCGCGGCCGGCGAGTCCGGGCTTAGCACGGCGCCCGAAATGAGCGCCAGGATCAACGGGCCCTCGGTGAGCGCCGCGAACGTCATCTCGCGGCTGGCCGCCATCGCCGCGAAGCCCGACCGGACGTCGAGCGCGGCCAGGACCAACGCGAAGCGGCCCAGTGCGAGCAGCAGCGTCATGGCCACGGCGCTTGCGCCCAGCGCGGCGCCGCCGGCAGCCGGCGGGACGAGCGCGGCGAACGTCAACGCCACGCCCAGCACGATCCCCGGTGTCGCGACGACCAACGGCGACGTCGACTGCGCCACGAGCGCCTCTTTGGACCACAGTTTGCGCAAGTCGCGATACGGCTGCAGCGGCGAGGGCCCCGGCCGGCCGCTCAGCTTCGCGCGGATGCTGCGCATGACGCCCTGCAGCAGCGGCGCGAGCGCGACGAGGACGATGAATTGCAGCCCGGCGCTCATCGCGCCGCGACCAGCACGATCAGGACGGCGACGACCGCGTAGGCGAGGTACACGCGCAGCAGTCCGGCTTGCACGATTCGCGAGCGTCGCGCCAGCCGCTGTGCCGTCGCCGCGATATTGCGCGCGAACTCGTCGAAGACGTAGCGGGTCGTCGGCGCGTAGCGGATGCGCACCGGAAACCAGGGCGAACTTCCGATGTCACGCGTTTCCTGATGATCGGGGAAGAGCACGAAGCCGAAAATGCGCCGGATCGGCTTCGAAAAGGCCGTCGCGGTGTACTGTGAACGCGGCGTCACCGCCGATCCGCAGGTCCACGTCGCGTCGGACCGCACGCCGCGCCGGCGCGCGGTGAGCAACGCGGCGGCGGCGCCCGCGACCGGTAGCGCGGCCAGCAACATCGGCAGCACCGGAAGCGGACCGGCGTCGAAGACGCTTGAGCCGCTAAGCGAACTCGCGGCGCCGGCCATGCGACCGGCCAGCAACGCCGGTGCGAGGCCGAAAAGAAGGCACAGCGCACCCAGCCACGCCGTCCCGGCGAAGGCGACATCGGGGCGCTCCACGGCGATCTCGCGCGCGCTGCGCGGCTCGCCCAAAAACGCGATGCCGAAGAGCTTCACAAACGCGAGCGCGGCTAAACCGCTGGCCGCCGCGAGCGTCCCGATCGCGAGCGTGACCAACGCGGCGATCGGCGGCGGCATCGCCGGCAGCGCGCGGATGAAAGCAGTGAAAATCAGCCATTCCGATGCGAAGCCGATGAGCGGCGGCAACGCCGCCGCGGCCAGGCAGCCGACGAGCAGCAGCGCCGACGTCAACGGCAGCCGGCGGCGCAACCCGCCAAGGTGTTCGAGGTCCGTGGTGTGCGCCGCTTCCGCCACGTTGCCCGAGCACAGGAAGAGCAAGCTCTTGAAGACGCCGTGGCTCAGGGCGTGCACGAGCAACGCGACGAGCGCGAACTCGGTCAGCACGACTAGGTGCAGCGCGGCGGCGACGAGTGCGAGCCCGAGCGCGCTCGTGAGAATACCGAGGTTTTCGATCGAACTGTACGCGAGCAGGCGTTTAAAGTCCGAGTCGACGGCGGCGTAAAGCGCCCCGGTAATCGCCGTCAACAAGCCGACCAGCAGCGTGGTGATGCCCCACGCCGGCGGCAGCGGCGCCGCCAACACGAAACCGGCGAGCAGCAGGCCGTAGAGCGCGATGTTGAGCATCACGCCCGAGAGTAGCGCCGAGGCGTTGGCCGGGGCGACGGGGTGCGCGCGGGGCAGCCAGAAGTGCAGCGGAACGAGCCCGGCTTTGGAGCCGAAGCCGACCAGCGCCAAGCCGATCGCGAACGAGCGAACTCCCGCCGGGAGCGACGGCGCGGCTTGCGCGATTGCGGCGAAGCGGAAGCTTCCGGCATGCGCGCCCAAGAGCGCCAGGGCCGCGAGGATTGCAAGCGCGCCCAACTGACTCACCAGGATGTAGGAGAGCAGAGCGCGGCGCACGTCGCGCCGCTCGTGGTGCGCGCCGACCAAAAAGGCGGACACCAGCGACATCGTTTCCCAGGCCAGGAAGAATGCGGCGACGCTTTGCGCGAGCAGCACGCCGAGCATGGCGAACACGAAGAGCGACAGACGCAAGCCGTCGCCGGCCGCGCCGCGGCCCAGGCACCACAGCGCAACCGCCGGTACCACCAGCGCGATGAGCGCCAGAAACGGCAGTGCGGGCGGCGTGGACGCAAAATCAAGTCGCAATTCGCCCGGCGCGATGACCGGCACAACCGCCACGCTGGCCGATCCGTGCAGAGCCGGCGCCAAGATTGCCGCTAGCGCGGCGGCGGCGAGTGCCGCCACGCCGAGCAGCCGGCGCGGGTCGGCGTCAGCGAAGCGCTTCAAAACTGGCCTGATGTTTGACGAGTTGCCGCTCGTAGATGTCGCGCGCGATATCGAGGAGGTTCCAGATCGAACTGTCGGCGACGCGATACCACACCGAGGTGCCGTCGCGCCGCGTGACGACGAGGTCCCGCGCGCGCAGCGCCGCCAAGTGCTGGGAAGCCGTCGGCTGCTCGAGATCGAGCTTTTCCTGGAGGTCGCGAACGGTTATTTCACCGTTGCGCAAGGCGTCCAAAATCCGAATGCGCGTCGTGTCCCAGCGTTTTGAAGAATTCGGCCTTGAATTGCCGCAGCATGCATTATTTTATTACGATATGCGGATGTTTGCCGTCAACGACAATTCGCCCGCCGGCCCTCATATGATGTTCGAGCGGGACATGANNTGTTCGAGCGGGCGTGGCTTTGTGGATCGCTCGTTTTGTTCAGTAAGGCAAATGCGGTTCTGAAGTTGGGCGTCGCGCTGCTCGTTTTGGCTCGCTTCTTAGCGCTCCCTTGCAGTCGAATGCTTCTGATTTAGGACGCGAACCGGCCGGCTACTCGGCGTCGCACGTCAATGCGGCACAACTTGGGTCGCTTTCGGAAAGGCTTCCGTTCGTACGTGGGAGATCGAAATCTCAAGAACGTCGGCGCGTGTTTGCCGGCAAGCGCATGGCCGCAGGCGCTCTCCTTCGCAGCCGGAGGCGGAGTGGCTTGAAATTCCATGTCCGCAGCGGCAGTGCAGCAATTCTTCAGTCATGGTTCCTCCGTCGAGATAATCCGAGCGTATACCCGCTTTGCGCGAATCGAGCGGTCGCCGCGAAGCTTTTTTGCGGGATCATGCCGGGATGCCGCGTCGCATCGTCCCGTTCATGCTGCATCGGCCGGCGACAGCCAGCGCCGATCAGCAGCAACGGTGGGGCTGCGCTGCGCGAAATTATTATAGCTCAATCCAAGTCATAGTCGATCGTTACCGGCGCATGATCCGAGAATCGTTCGTCGCGATAGATCGCCGCTGTGCGGACGCGCGGCGCGAGGTCGGGTGTGACGAGTTGGTAGTCGATGCGCCAACCCAGATTGCGCTCGAAGGCGTTAGGCCAATTCGACCACCACGAGAACTGTTTTGGTTCGGCGTTGACGACCCGGAACGCGTCGACCCAGCCGACTCGATCGACGACGTCATCGAACCAGCGCCGCTCGTCGGGAAGAAAGCCCGTCGTGGTCGCGCACGCTTTGGGATCGAAGACGTCGATATCGCGATGGGCGATGTTGTAATCGCCGCACACAATCGTTGCGACCCCGCGATTTTTGAGGGCTGCGAGCGTCGCAATGAAGCGGTCGAGGAATGCGTATTTCACGGTTTGGCGCGCCGCGCCGGACGTCCCCGACGGCACGTAGAGTGAAGCAATCGAAAGGTCGCCGAATTCCATGCGCACGAAGCGGCCTTCAGCATCCATGTCCGGCATGTTCAAGCCGCGCTCGACGAGCGTTGGTTTGCGCCGGCTGTAGATCGCCACCCCGCTGTAGCCTTTTTTCCGCGCATCGACAAACGCGTAGTTGTACTCCGGCACGTCGAGGGCTTCGGGCGGAAGCTGATGCTCCTGCGCTTTGGTTTCCTGCATGCACACAACGTCCGGGCGCTGTGCGTCCATCCAACGGAAGAAGCCTTTGCGAGCCGCGGCGCGGATGCCATTGGCGTTGAACGTGATCACGCGGAACATCGACGACGTTTTTCAGGTCGCGAATCGCGCCTCCCGCGACACACCCGAGGTGAACTCCCGCTCGCGCAACGGTTGCGAGCCCTAGGATCGCTTGCCCGACAGTCGACGACGGGCGGCTCGGGCGCAGCCCGAACGCGAAGGATCGACGAAGCCGATCCACCTAGGCGGCGCGGGGGACGTTTACTTCCCCGCCGGCCGCGCGTTCCGCGTCGGCCTCGGCCGCCAGCGCGCAATCGAGGCAAATCACGAGATGTCCCAGCCGGGCATCGGCCGGATCGTCATGGTCGGCGCCGCACTCGCGGCAAAACAATTGTGCGTCCATGACCCAAATCTACGCACCGGCTGTGCCAACTGGTTGTCAGTGTGCTCGATCGTCGGGCTGATTTTCCTCGTCCATCCGCGGTGGG
>PLAE01000159.1:0-20793 GCA_003134035.1 Candidatus Velthaea versatilis | reverse complement strand
GACCCCGCGCTCGTAGATGATGCCGAATCCGAGCGAGAGCGCCGGAAACGGCTCGTGCCGGGCGACCTCCGGCAGCAGCTCCTCGTACGCCGCAAGCCGGGCCGCGTGGCGCTCGCGATGCGTACGGAAGTTCGCCCGCAGCGTTCGAGGCGGCACCGCTTCGGCGAAGAACGTCGTCAGGAGCAGCGGAAAGCGGATGTTCTCATCACTGGGCAATGCCGAAATCCAGGCCTTGAAGGCCGCCCGGCCCAGCACCGTGACCGTACACGTGCGGCGCTCGCGTGCGCCCGTTTCACCGACCTCGATGTACCCGGCGGACGCCAACGTGCGGATCTCGCGATAGACCTGACTGCGGCTCAAGCTCCAGAAGTTCCCGATTGAGCGTTCGTAACCGGCGTAGACTTCCCAACCGGACATCGGGCCGCGGCAGAGGAGGCCCAGGATCGAAGCTGCCGTCGCATTGAGCGCGCGGCTTGACATTCCAATGTGGTCTATCTTATCGTCGGAAGACATTCCACATTGTTATGTAGGTGTCGCATGGTTTCCACTCTCTTGCCGGCGGCTGCCGGGTTCGCGCTAGGCCTTCAATCCCTCGAAAGCGAGCGGCGCATCGAGGCGCTGCCCGTCGAAGGGACGCTGCCGCCGTGGCTGAGCGGTACGCTGCTGCGCAACGGGCCGGCCAGATTCGAGGTCGGCCGCGATAACTACCGCCACTGGTTCGACGGTTTGGCCATGCTCCACCGGTTCACGTTCGCCGCGGGCGGCGTCTCCTACGCGAACCGCTTTCTGCGCTCGAAGCGTTTTGCGGCCGCCGAACGCGCGGGCCATATCGTCGGCGGTGAATTCGGCACGGTGGCGCAATTGACGTTCGCCGATCGGCTGCGCGCCCCGTTCGGCAACGGCCTCACGGACAACGCGAACGTCAACATCGTGCCCTTTCGCGACGGCTACTTGGCGTTGACGGAAACGCCGGGGCCGGTCGCGTTCGACGGCGAGACGCTTGAAACGCGCGGCACCGCGAAATACGACGATGCGCTGTCGGCGCCGCTCATGACCGCGCATACGCACCACGATCCCGCGCGCCGCGCGACGTTCAACGTCGTCATCGAAATGGGCCGCAAGTCGCGCTACTCGGTCGTCCGTATACCCGACGGCACGCTTCGCCGCACGGTCATCGCGTCGATCGCCGTCGACGAACCGGCCTACCTGCACGCGTTTTCGACGACCGCGCGGTACGTCATCATCGCCGAGTATCCGCTCGTCGTGCGGCCGCTCGATCTGCTCTTCGGGCGCAAACCGTTCATCGAGAACTACCGCTGGAAGCCGGATCGAGCGACTCGTTTTCACGTTGTCGACAAAGACACCGGCGCGTCGGCGGGAGTGTACGAAACCGCCGCCTTCTTCGCGTTTCATCACATCAACGCGTACGATGACGGCGCGGCTGTGGTGATCGATATCTGCGCGTATGACGATCACGCGATCATAAGCGACTTCACGCTTGACCGGCTGCGGGCGGGCGCCGGCGTTTCGCGTCCGTCCGTGCGGCGCTACCGGCTCATCCCGGGCCGCAGTGCAGCCGAGGTCGAAACCATCTCCGAGGTGTCGCTGGAATTGCCGCGCGTAGCGCCGTTGCGCGAGGCCGGTCCGTACCGCTTCGCCTATGGTTTCGCGGGCGCCGCCGAGCGGCCCGAGTTCAGCGACCGGATCGTCAAAGTCGATCTCGCTTCGGGGTCGGTCTCGTCGTGGTCGCAAACGCGCTCGTATCCCGGCGAGCCGGTGTTCGTCGCGCGGCCGGGCGGAACCGACGAGGATGACGGCGTCCTTCTGAGTGTCGTGCTCGATGCCGCGGCGGGCTCGTCCTACGTCGTCGTGCTCGACGCGCGCACGCTCGAAGAATGCGCGCGCGCGGCGGTTCCGCACCACATCCCGTTCGGCTTTCACGGCATCTTTCGCTAAGCGAGCGGGCCGCGCTCAGCCGCTCGTTTGGGCGGAGCGGCACTCTTCGCGCCCGAAAGAAGCGTCTGCCCGCACGCGCTGTCGTGTGCGTGAAAGGACACCGCAGACGTGACGACCGAGGCGACGACGAGCACCAAGAAGGCAGCCTGGACGGCGCTCGCAGGGCACTACGAAGCATTGCGCGCGCGCCATCTGCGCGAGCTTTTCGCGCAGGATCCGCAGCGGGCCGAACACTTCAGCCTCGAAGCGGCGGGCGTCTTCTTGGACTACTCGAAGAACCGCATCACCGCGGAAACGCGCTCGCGTCTGGTCGAGCTGGCGCGAGCCTGCGGACTGCGCGAACGCATCGACGCGATGTTCCGCGGCGACAAGATCAACGTTTCCGAAAATCGCGCCGTGCTGCACGTGGCGTTGCGCGCGCCCGTGGGCGCGTCGATCGTCGTCGACGGCGAGAACGTCGTACCGGCCGTGCACGCCGTGCTCGCCAAGATGGAGCAGTTCGCGACGAGCCTGCGTGACGGAACGTGGAAGGGCTACACCGGCAAACCCATCACGAATATCGTCAATATCGGGATCGGCGGATCGGATCTCGGCCCGGTGATGGCGTACGAGGCGCTGCGTTACTACAGCCGCCGCGACTTGACGTTTCGGTTCGTCTCGAACGTCGATGCGACCGATTTCGCCGAAGTCGTGAGCGATCTCGATCCGGCTCAAACGCTCTTCATCGTCGCGTCCAAAACGTTCACGACGCTCGAAACGATGACCAATGCGCATTTGGCGCGCGCCTGGTCGGTCGGCGGGTTCGGCGGCGATGAATCCTCGGTGGCCAAACACTTCGTCGCCGTTTCGACCAACGCCAAAGAGGTCGCGAAGTTCGGCATCGATACGGCCAACATGTTTGGGTTCTGGGATTGGGTCGGAGGCCGTTATTCGATGGATTCCGCGATCGGACTTTCAACGATGCTGGCGATCGGTCCGGAGCATTTCCGCGCGATGCTGGCCGGCTTTCACGAAATGGACGAGCATTTCCGGAGCGCGCCGTTCGAGCAGAATC
The DNA here is from genome assembly GCA_003134035.1 of Candidatus Velthaea versatilis. Taxonomy (GTDB): domain Bacteria; phylum Vulcanimicrobiota; class Vulcanimicrobiia; order Vulcanimicrobiales; family Vulcanimicrobiaceae; genus Velthaea; species Velthaea versatilis. Next base: position 17,783 of record PLAE01000159.1, on the reverse strand, counting down.
TGCCGGTCCTCATGGGGTTGCTCGCGGTCTGGTACAACGACTTCTTCGGCGCGCAGACCGTCGCCGTGCTGCCCTACGAGCAGTATCTCAAGCGCTTTCCGGCCTATCTGCAGCAGCTCACGATGGAGAGCAACGGCAAACACGTCACGCTCGAGGGTGGGCCCGTGGCGAGCGATACCGGGCCGATTTACTGGGGCGAACCGGGCACCAACGGCCAGCATTCGTTTTATCAGCTCATCCACCAAGGCACGCGGTTGATCCCGTGCGACTTCATCGCCTTCATCGAGTCGCTCAACGATCTGGGCAACAGTCACGACATGCTGCTGGCAAACGTCTTCGCGCAAGGTGAAGCGCTCGCGTTCGGCAAGACCGCCGCCGAAGTAAAAGCGGAAGGCTCGCCGGACTGGCTCGTTCCGCATCGGGTGTTCGAGGGCAATCGCCCGTCGAACACGATTCTCGTCGAGCGGCTGACACCCGCGACTTTGGGCAAGCTCGTCGCGCTGTATGAGCACAACGTTTTCACGCAGGCCGCGATTTGGGACATCGACGCGTTCGACCAATGGGGCGTCGAATTGGGCAAGGTTCTCGCGCAGCGCATCATTCCCGAACTCGACCCCGCGTCGACGGGCGCGCTCACGCACGATTCTTCGACCAGTTCGCTCATCATGCGCTACCGAACGGGCAAGTTGAAAGCGGCCGCCGCGCGGTAACGGTGGACGCCCGCGGTAGCCTGCGGACTAGTCGCCCGCGTCGCGGGTGAACGAAGCCAGCTCTTCACGCACATCGGCTCGGCGGCCGGACAGCATCGATCAAGCGCCCCGCCTTGTCGTCCAAGGTTCCGGCGGGATCGAGGAATTCGGTCAGCGGATACGTGAAGAAAGAAGCGACATGCGCGAATCGGTCGCCCAAAAGTGGGGCATGAACGCGCGCCGCCTGCGCGGTCTTGCGGGTTTGGCGGCAGCGATCGTCCCGTGCGCCATGATCGTCCACGTCCTTGCCGAGGCGGCGGCGACGTGGCATGACGGGCTGGATCTCAATTTCGTGGTGCGGCACAGCTATTTTGGCGCTTTGCTCGCGTTGTCGGCGTGGTGGTTCGGCGCGACGGTCGGACTGGGCCGGCCCGCGGCCGAACGGCGGCGCCGCTGCGCCCTGCTGCGGTCGCACTTGGCCGGCTCGCGCCGCCCGCAAAGTTTGCTCGTGCTCGCCGGCGCGAACCTGGCGTTCTTTGGGCTGACTCAGGCCGCCGAGGGCGCTCCGCTCGCCGACGGAAGCGTGACCCTTGGCTTAGGCGTCGCGCTGGCCGGGTCGCTGCTCGCGGCACTGCTGGTTTTCTTTTTCGGGCGCTCGATTGCGGCCGCCGGCCTGGAATGCGCGATCGGTCAGGCGCCGCAGCCCTGCCCCGTCTTGCCGCCGGCCGGCACGCGCCCGCGCACGTTCGCCGCGCCGCGCCGCGCGACCGACGCTTTCACGCTCTTCGTCCCGAACCGTCCGCCCCCGGCCGCAACCCGCAGCTGACTTTTCTTCGTACTTTTCGTACTTTAGAGAGGATTTTCCGTGGGTTTTTTTCGGTGCGCGGCGCGCTTCGCGTGCGCAACTGCCGGTCTTTTCATTCTTGCCGTGGTCGGTCCGATCGCGGCTTTGGCCCAGGCAACCGCCGTGCTTTCGGGGACCGTGACGACGGCGGGCCGGCCACTCCCGGGTGCTGCCGTGACCGTTCTGGGCAGCAGTCTTACGTTTCACGCCAAGACCGACGCGCAAGGCAAGTTCGCTTTACCCGGCATCCCAATCGGCACATATAACGTCGACGTGACGAGTGCGTCGGGCTCGTCGTCCTTGCGCGTCGAGGTTCCCGCGGCGGGCGCGTCGATCACCGTCGCGCTGACGGCGCTCAAGGAGATCGGCCGGACGTCGGTGACGTCGCGTCCGCCGCTCTCGGGCGGGGGAACCGACTTGAGCCTCAATGCCGAGTCGCTCAAACGCTCGCCCGCGAGCGGCAGTTTGCCCGGCCTGCTGCTGCAATTACCGGGCGCGGCGCGCGGCGCGAACGGCGTCGTCCACATGAACGGCGATCACGGCGATATCAACTACGTCGTCGACGGCGTTGCGATTCCGCAGGAGCTCAATCGAACGATCGGCACGGAATTCGATCCGAACAACATCGCCTCCGTCGAGGTGCTGCAAGGCGCGTATCCGGCCCAATACGGCGAGCGCTTCGCGTCGGTCATCAACATCAACAGCCGCAACGGCAGCGGGCCGCCCGGGTTCGATACCGAGTTCGACGCGGGATCGTACTTCCACCTCGACTCCGACATCGCGTATCACGCGAACATCGGCAAGATGTCGTTCGTCGCCGCGTCGCGCAATGAATCCAGCGAGCGCGGCCTCGATCCGCCCGATCCCGATTCACCGCATGACAACTTCAGCAACGCCAATCAATTTCTGCGTGTCACCGCGCCCCACGGCAACGACTTCGTGAATCTAACGTTGAGCCACGCGTATCAAACCTATCAAATCCCCAACGACATCAACGCGGGCGAGCCCGCGACGACCGGCGACAACGAAACGCAGGATGATTTCCTGGGTTCCATTCAGTACCGGCACCCGATCGGCGATCACGGCTCGCTGGCGTTCGGTCCGTCGTACAAGCGCTCGCAGATTCGCGATTATGGCGATCCGTCCAATGATTTTCTCTTCGGCGCAGCGCAAAATCCGGGCGCGGCGACCGATTGCGCGCAGGCGCTGCTTTCGCACGGGCCCGTCGTCAACGGCGTCGTCACGAATCCGGTCACGAACCCGGCGATCGACGGCGGAAATGGCTACTCGAATGCAACCTGCGGCTTCTCGCTCTTCGGCGACCGGACCGCGATCGACGTCGGCGGCAACGTCGACTACGACAACCGCAGCCGGCATCACGATGTCCGGTTCGGCGCTGTGTACGATGCCACGCACGTCGCTAAGACCTATGCAGTTTCGCTGCAGCCGGGCAACTTTCTGGCCCCGATCTTCACGCCCGAAACGCCCGCCGCGGCCTACACCGTCGTCGACGACGCGCCCAACGTCGGCCATCTTACCGCGGCATACGTGCAGGATAGTTGGAAGCTCGGCGACGCGTATCAGATCGACTACGGATTGCGCTCCGACACGTTCCTTGTGTCATCGACGCAGTTCAACGTGGGCTACGGCATGACGAGTCCGCGGCTCAAATTCACCCGCTATCTGGGCAAGCGCGATAGCGTCTACGCGTTCTACGGGCGATTCTTCACGCCGTTTTCGCTCGAAAACGTTTCCCCGTTGGCCGCCTATACGCTCAACTTGCCGCTGCAAACGGCGGTGGCTGGGTTCGATCTGAAACCGCAGCGTGATTCCGTGTACGAAATCGGCGGTCATTTTGGCGTCGGCAAAGGCGATCTGGGCGTCCGAATCATGCAAAAGAACGCCACCGATCTCATCGACGACACGCAAGTCGGGGTAACGAATCTGCACCAAGACATCAACTACGCGCTGGGCCGCATCGCGACCCAAACGGCGTACTACCAGCTCGGCCTCGCCCGCGCCAGCCGCTTCTATCTGTCGGCGACGCATACGTATTCCGTCAATAAAGGCTGCGAAACGCAGCTTCTCGCGCCGTGTTTCGGACAAAGTTCGGATTGGACGCCGGCTGACCACGACCAGCGCGTCGACGTCACGTCGGGGGTCATCGTGAACGACCGCAGCGGCGGCTGGATCGCTCTCGACGGCGAGTACGGCAGCGGATTGTCGTCGGCGCAGAATCCGACCGGCGGCATCACCTGCGCCGGACTCGACGAAGCCGTCGACATCGGCGGACCCTGCAAGCGGACACCGCATCTGACGTTCGACGTCCAAAAAGGCATCGCGATGAGTCCGGGCGTCGTGCTCACGCTCAAGATGGAGAACATCTTCAACGATTTGTACGAAGTTACGTATCTCAACGCGCAAGGCAACCACTACGCGCCGCCGCGCACGTTCGAGATCGGCTTGCGGCTCAACACGAAATAATCGCTGCGCCGCGGGGTTTCGGCATAGCCCGGCCGGGTAAACCGGAACCCCGCGACGGCGTTGCGGTCGCCGGACGCGCGCCGGCAGACAATCCGATGTGTCGGCCGGCGCGCCGAGCACGCGGTTAGAGCTTGACGACGACCGACTTGGTTTCCGTGTAGCACTCGAGCGCGTTGTGGCTCATCTCGCGGCCCCAGCCCGACTGTTTGAAGCCGCCGAACGGCAACGCCGGATCGAAGACGTTGTAGCAGTTGACCCAGACCGTCCCGGCGCGCAGAGCGGCCGCGACTTTGTGCGCCTTGCTCACGTCCTTGGTCCAAACGCCGGCCGCCAGACCGTACACGGTGTCATTGGCCGCACCGAGGATCTCGTTCGGATCGTCGAAGGGCGTCGCCGCGACGACCGGTCCGAAGATCTCCTCGCGCATGATCTTCATGTGCGGTTTCGCGTCGACGATAACGGTCGGCTCCACGAAATACCCGCGATCGCCGACGCGCGCTCCGCCCGACAGCGTCCGCGCGCCTTCGGCAATCCCCGACTCGATGTAGCCGGTAACGCGCGCCAACTGCTCATCGGACACCAGCGGTCCGATATCGGTGCGCGCATCGAGTCCATGGCCGACGTTCATGGCTTTTGCCGCGGCGGCGATCCCGTGCGTGACTTCGTCGAACACGCTGCGCTCGACGAACAGTCGCGAGCCGGCCGTGCAGCACTGGCCCATGTTGAAGAAAATCCCAAACGCGGCGCCCTGCGTCGCCTGGGCGACATCCGCATCGGCGAAGATGATGTTCGGCGATTTGCCGCCGAGTTCGAGCGTCACTTTCTTGAGGTTGCCGGCAGCCGCGCGAACGATGATCTTCCCGACTTCCGTCGAGCCGGTGAACGCGACTTTGTCGACATCGGGATGCTCGGCGAGCGCCGCACCGGCCGTCTCGCCGTACCCGGGAACGACGTTGAGGACGCCGGGCGGAAAGCCGACTTCCGCCGCGATCTCCGCGAGCAGCAGGGCCGAAAGCGGGGTTTGTTCGGCCGGCTTGAGGACGATCGTGCAACCCGCGGCGAGCGCCGGACCCAACTTCCAGGCAGCCATGAGCAAGGGGAAGTTCCAGGGGATGATCTGACCCACGACGCCGATCGGTTCGCGGCGCGTGTAGGCGTGAAAATCGCCCGCAATCGGGATCGAATCTCCGAGAATCTTGGTCGCCCAGCCGGCCATGTAGCGCAAGTTGTCGACCGACATCGGCACGTCGGCGACGCGCGCGACGGCGAGCGGTTTGCCGTTGTCCAGCGACTCCAAGAGGGCGAAGTCTTCGAGGCGTTCTTCGAGCTTATCGGCCAGTTTGTCGATCAGGCGCGCGCGCTGTGAGGGCGGCAAGCCGGACCAAGCCTTGCTCTCGAACGCGCGGCGCGCCGCGGCAACCGCAAGATTGATATCCGCGACGTCGCCTTCGGCAACCTCAGCGAGAATCTCGCCGGTCGCGGGGTTGAACACCGGGAACGTCTTGCCGCTCTGGGCGTCGACGAATTTGCCGTCGATGTAGAGCTGCTTCGTGCGGCTCAGATAGTGCTGCGCGAATTCCGGCAGCTGTGAGGGGATCGGGGGAGCGAGGAGCGCCATCGTGATACCTCCCGTAACGATTCGATGGCCGCACGGGCGGCGGAAATGGTGGCCCGCGCCGCGATGCGGTTCCGATATCTATGCGCGCGGAAGTCGAACTCCTGTTACTTTTGTCGTATCCCGCTTTCGGGGCGGCGCGGGCCAGACGAGCCTGGTTTAAGCGTGCGTTAGATTCCCTCACAATGAGTGCGAACCGACCCGCGGGTCCGTAGTATGAGCGTCATGGACGATTCCGAGCATCCTTTTCGCCCGGCTGGGACGCTTGCGCCGGCAGCCCTCTCGCCGTACCGTGGGCCTTGGAACGCACGGTTAGCCGCGCATCTTCTGCGGCGCGCCGGCTTCGGCGGCTCGCCGGCGCAAGTCGCGCAGCTGGGTCGAGGTTCGATGCGCGAAGCGGTGGCTTCACTGATCACCTTCGCATCGACGGCACATTTGCCGGCGCGGCCCGAACTGGATCTCGAACCGCCTGCGCCGCTGCCGGTACTGCCCGCGCCGGGCGCGGACCTCGTCGCGCTGCGCCAAGCCCGGCGCGCGCAGCAGCGCAAGGCGATCGTCGCCCTCCAGCAGTGGTGGCTCGATCGAATGATCGCGACGCCGGCGCCGCTGCAAGAGAAGATGACGCTCTTTTGGCACGGGCACTTCACGACCGCCGCGATCCAAAAGGGCGTGACGCCGGCCGAGGTTTTCACGCAGAACAACCTCTTTCGTTCGTATGCATTGGGGAACGCGCGCGAACTCACGCAGCGCGTCGCCGTCGATCCGGCGATGCTGCGCTATCTCGACAATCTGCACAACGAAGCGGCGCACCCCAACGAGAATTTTGCCCGCGAGCTCATGGAGCTCTACACGCTGGGCATCGGCAACTATACCGAGATCGACGTGCGCGAAGCGGCGCGCGCGTGGACCGGGCTGCGCGTGCGCCGCGCGACCGGCGACGTGTTTCTCAACGCTCGCCTCCACGATGCCGGAGCGAAAACGTTTCTGGGCCGGACCGGAAACTTCGCCGGTCCCGACATCGTCACCATCATCTTCGAGCAGCCCGCGGCCGCCCGTTTCTTCGCCGCCAAACTGTTGACGTTTTTTGTCTATAGCGATCCCGAGCCGGAGCTCGTCGACGGCGTCGCGGCGCTGCTGCGCACCAATGACTTCGTGCTCGAACCGGTGTTGGCCGCGCTGTTCTCATCGAACGTCTTTTATTCAACGCGGGCCTATCGCGCGCTGGTAAAGAGTCCGGTTGAATTCGTCGTCGGCAGCTACCGCTGTTTCGGCGCGCAGCAAGCCGATCCGACGGCGCCCGCGGCGCTGCGCCGGATGACGCAAATGTTGTTCTATCCACCCAATGTCAAGGGCTGGCCGGGCGGCAGCGCGTGGCTCAACAGTTCGAGCGTGCTCGCGCGTGAGAACTTCGCGCACGCGCTGGTGACCGGCGCTACGGAGTTTGCGAACGCGTCCTGGCTGTCGGCGCCGCCGCCGGATGCGCGCACGGCTGCCGCGACCATCGTCGACGCGCTCGTGCAGGGCGACGCGTCTCCGGCAGCGCGGACCCGGCTCGAAGCGTATCTCGACGGCAGCGACAGCGAAACACTCGCCGCGCTCACGCCGGAAAACATGGAAGCGCGCATGCGCGGCGGCGCGTACCTCACGATGGCCATGCCGGCTTACCAACTCGCTTAGAAAGACGATCTGACGTGCAACGCTCCCGTTTTCTGCTCGGCGCGGGCGCCGGATTGACCGTGGCCGCGACGACCGAATCGCCCTTCGCGCGGGCCCTCGCCAATCCGGCGCTGCCCAACGTACCGGCCGGCGGCGAGGAGCGGGTTTTGGTCGTGATCAATTTGCAAGGCGGTAACGACGGCCTCAACACGGTCGTGCCGTACGCGACGCCGGCCTACTACACCTATCGCCCGACGATCGGCATCCGGGCCGCCGACGTGCTGCGGATCGATTCGGCGGTCGGCTTGAATCCTGCGCTCGGGGCGCTCAAGACGCTTTACGATCGCGGCCAAGTCGCGATCGTCCAAGGCGTCGGCTATCCGAATCCCGACCACTCGCACTTCCGCTCGACGGAGATTTGGCAAACCGCGGTCCCCGACGCGTATGCGCCGACGGGATGGCTGGGGCGCTATCTCGACCGGGCGAATCTGCCCAAAGACAATCTCTTCAACGCCGTCGCCCTCGCGCCGGTGTTGCCCGAGGTGCTCAGCGCCCAGCGCGTCGACGTCCCCGCGGTCGACACGTTGCGCGGCTACGGCTTGACCAGCGACCGCGACCGTGGCGAACGCGCGGCATTCGCGAGCGTTTCGAGTGATACGCGGCTGCCGTTCACTTCGCCGTATCTGGCGTCGGTCGCCGAGATCGAAGATCATGCCGAACGCGGTGCGGCCGAACTGCCCAAGCTCGTCGGCGGCTACACCACGACGGCGAATTATCCGGCGACGCCGCTGGGCCGCAGCCTGGCGCTAGCCGCGCAGATCATCGGCAGCAACCTCGGCACCCGGGTGTTGTACGTCCAGCACGGCTCATTCGACACGCACGTCTCGCAAACGCCGACCCAGGACCGGCTGCTGCGCGAACTCGCCGATGGGCTCGCCGCATTCTACGCCGATCTCGGCGCGCACGGCAACGATCGGCGCACGCTCACCATGACGTTTTCGGAGTTCGGCCGCCGGGTGACCGAGAACGCCAACCGCGGCACCGATCACGGCGAAGCCGCGCCGATGTTTTTTATCGGCGGCGGATTGCGCGGCGGATTGTACGGCACGCATCCTTCGCTGGATCGCCTCGATGACGGCGACGCGATCTTTACCGTCGACTTCCGCAGCGTGTACACGACGCTGATCCAGAAGTGGTTCGGGCGCTCGCCCGATGGCGTCATCGCCGGAACGTTCGCAACACTTCCCTTGCTTGCCTGACCGCGCCGTCGGCGCCGGGCGCAGACGTATGGAACGAGTCTGACGAAGTCCGGTCGCCGACGTGCATCTCCCGGCAAGCGGCGGCGACCCGCCCTGACCGCGCGTTTACGGTGCGGTCGGATTGGTCTTGGGCCGCGGATTGAAATCCGCCGGGATGAAGTTCTCGATGTGCATCTGCCGGTCGACCGGTAGGATGCCGATCGCGCCGCACCCGTAGCCGGTCTGCTGCGGCAGCGTGCGCACGAGGGCGTCGGGAATGATCGCCGCATGCGCGGGCAGCGGCGGCTTGCTACCGCGCAACCGCTCGCGATCGAACGCGCCGAGCAAGTCGGTGATGCGCGGGTCGGCGTCGACCGGCCCGAAATCGCCCTCACCAAAGAGTCCGCGCGCGATCTGCGCGGCGTGCTGTTCGTCGGGTAACGATTGCAACGGCAACAGACCGAAGACCGCATTGACGAGCTTGACGACGGATGCGTGATCGCCGGCGTCGTGGACGATCGCGTGCGTCTTGGCAAACGGCGAGATGACGATGAGCGGAACGCGCGGCCCATCGCTCTGCGGCGCTTCGCCCGGAACGCCGTGCCGGATGCGCGGCACGACGTGGTCGTAGTCGCCCTCGGAATCGTCCCAGGTCAGCACGATGGCGCTTTGGCTCCAGTACGGGCTGCGCGCGATGCGGTTGACCAGATCAGCGACCATCGCTTCGCTGATTTGGGCGTCGGAATACGCCGGGTGGTCGTCGTCGCCGACGAAGCGCGTCTGCACGGCGGTGTCCGGATCGGCGGGCTTGAGCCCGAGCAAATTGCGGTAGCCGCCTTTGAGGTAGAAGACGCCGCCGCGGGGCAGCGTGCGGCGATCGATCGCGCGGCGAAAGTCATCCAGACCGTGCAGGTGCGCGCTCATCCCCGGATTGTTGGCGATGTAGCCGAAATATTGCGGACCGTTGTGGTGCGTCACGTATGCGGCATGCGTCCCGTCGGCGGTTTGGGGTCCGTCATCGGGGTTGCCGGGCTCGCGATCGTAGCCTTCTTCGTACCAGCCCCAGGGCGTCGACGCCGCGCCGGTTCGCGCGATTGCGCCGATGTCGTCGCCGACGTCGCGCAGGTCGCCGGCCGGATCGGCGTCGGTCTTGACCGTGGTGCTCAGGGCGGCGCCGCCCAGCGTCAGCGGCAGCGACGCGAACGTCAGGTTGCGCTGCGTGCCGTAGCCCGGGAAGTCGGCCGGATTCACGGGCATTTTTCCGGCTGCGGTCGTGTCGGTAGGCGAACCCCAGAACGGATCGTCGTCGTCGAGCACCGGAACGCCGGCGCCCGAATCGCCGTTCGCGCCGCCGGCCGCTTCGTCGGGATGCAAGATGCGCTGCGTGATCCCGGTTTGCGCGGCGATGATCGCGAGATTGCCGGGCGTCGAAGGACCGGTCATCTGCTGGAAAATGCGGTCGAAAAGCGTGAAGTGATCCGCATACCGCCAGAGGAACGGCACCGTGTCGCAATCTTCGTAGGCCATCGTGAGTTCGCCGAATTGCTTGGCTTGAAGCGTCGGATTACCGGTCGGCGAGAACTTGCGTTCCTCGGTGAGGGCGAAGCGGTCCATGCGCGGCGTGCCGTCGACGATATCCATCTTGGCGTCGATCCCGGTGTGCGAATGATCGACGTCGTCGGTATCGGCGGCGTATTGGGCCGGCCCGATGCGAAACGGATGGATCATCGCGGTCGTGCCGTCGGTGTCGAGAATCGGTTGATCGAATCCCGGCGGCAGCGCCGGGCCGTGCGAAAAATACCCGTCGGCCCCGGGAAACGTGCCGAAATACGAGTCGAACGAACGATTCTCTTGGTAGATGATGAAGACGTATTTGATTCTTTGCCGCACAAGCGTTGTTAGCGACGGCTCATCGGCGGCTCGCGCATGTGGCGCCGGCGGCACACCGAGCGCCCACAGCCCAAAGGCAAGTGCGGCGATCGCGGCGGTGATGCGGGCCTTGAACGTACGGGACATCCGTGTCTCCTCACCGTGGTGCGAGAGCGCTCTTTTCGGCAATCGGCGCCGGATCGCTGCCGGATCGACAGCTTGCCGTCGGCGCGGCAAATGCGCGCCGAGGCAACGAGTCGAAGCCGAATGTCGGCGCGGCGCCGACGTCGTGATGCGTGCGAAGCACCGGGAGCAGTGAATGGATCCGTATCGGTTCGCGAGCGACGTGCTCGACGTCGCCGTCGACGCGCAAGGCGCCGAACTCATTTCGCTCGTGCACGCTCGCCATGGTGAGATGTTGTGGCAAGCCGGTCCGGTGTGGCCGCAGCACGCACCGAATTTGTTTCCGATCGTGGGTCAACTCGCCGGCGACGAACTGCATCACAACGGTGCGACCTATCACCTCACCCGTCACGGTTTTGCCCGGCGGCGGGCCTTCACATGGCTGGAACGCGCCGCGCACGGCTGCCGGCTCGAACTGCGCGACGATGAAGAAACGCGGGCGCTCTACCCGTTTGCATTTCGGCTCGAGATTCGCTTCGCGGTCGACGCCCAGACCTTGACCGTCACCTACATCGTGCGCAATCCCGGCTCGGAAAGCTTGCCTGCGTCGGTCGGTGCGCACCCGGCGTTTCGCTGGCCGCTAGCGCCGGGAATCGCGAAGACCGCGCATACCCTGGAGTTCGCGGCGCCCGAACCGGCGCCGATCCGCCGGCTCGCGGACGGGTTGCTCAAGGTCGAAACGTCCCCGTCGCCGATCGCGGGCCGTATGCTCGCGCTCGACGAGGCGCTCTTCGCGGCCGATGCGATCGTGATGGATCGGGTCGCGAGCCGTTCGGTTCGCTACGGCGCGCCGGGAGCGCCGGCGATCGACGTGGCCTGGGATGGATTCCGCGAACTGGGGTTGTGGTCGAAGGCCGGCGGCGACTTCTTGTGCATCGAGCCGTGGTACGGCTATGCCAGCCCGGTTGGGTTCGACGGCCCGTTCGAGACTAAACCCGGTCTGTTGCACATCCCGCCGGGTGAGGCTGCCCGGCTCAGCCTGCGCATCCGCGTGAGCGACGGTCCGGCGGGCTGAAAGCTGCTCCGTGCGGCCGCCTTGCCGCGAGCGACCCCGCGGATCGCGGGCGACGCCCGCGCGAGGTTCGCGAACCATGACGTCCAACGTCGCTTCCCATGAAGCGTTTAGTTGCTCTTTTCGCCGTTTTTTGTCTGAGCGCCGCCTTCATCCCGGCCGCCGGAGCTGCGGGGAACGCGGTCAAGGTCGGCGTCGTGGCCGACATCAGCGGCTCGGCCGGCGCCTACGGGACGTCGCAAAAGAACGCCTACGCGCTCGCCGCCGACGACCTCAAGAACAAACGCATCGATGCGGGGCCGAACGACGTCACCTTCGACGTTCAAGATGCGGCCAGCGATCCGGCGCAGGTCATCTCGCTGGTGCAAAAATTCACGACCGACGGATCGGCCCTCATCATCGGGCCGACGCTGTCATCAGAGGCGTTCAAGGCCGATCCGATCGCGGTCAAAGCCAATGTCCCCGTGCTCGCGACCTCGAATACGGCGAGCGGCATCACCGCGATCGGTCCGTGCGTCTTCCGCGATTCGCTGTCGGAAGATCAAGTCGTGCCCGAAGCGCTCGGCAAAGTCGTCGCCAAGTGGCATCCGAAGACGGCGGCCATCATATACGGTGACGACGACCAGTTTACCAAAACCGACTACGAAATTTTCAAGGCCGCGCTGGGCCGCTTGAACATCACGATCGTCGAAACGCAGACGTATCACAAAGGCGACGTCGATTTTAAAGCCCAGCTCACGCAGATTGCGTCGCAGAAACCCGATCTGCTAGTCGTCGGATCGCTCGTCGAAGAAGCCGCAAAAATCGTCGGGCAGGCAAAAACCACCGGCGTTAGCGCGCACGTGATCGGCGGCAACGGTCTCAACTCGCCCAAGTTCATCGCGCTCGCGGGTTCCGCCGCCGACGGCGTCGTCGTCGGCGCCGCGTATTTTTCGGGCAACACCTATAGCGGGAATCGCGAGTTTGTGTCGGCGTACCAGAAACAGTTCGGCGCGGTCCCCGATCAGTTTGCCGCGCAGGCCTATGCGGCGGCGCAAATCATCGGTGCGGTGGTGAAGAGCGGCAAGACGACCGGCGCGCAGATCTGCAGTGCTTTTGGCTCCTCGAAAGTAAACACCGTGCTCGGGCCGTTCAGCTTCGCACCGGATCGCAACGCCAGTGCGCCCAGCGCCATCCTCACCGTCAAGGACGGCAAGTTCGCCGCGTTTGGCTAGTCTGTCCCAACAGTTGGTCAACGGAATAACCCTGGGCGCCGTTTACGCTTTGTTCGCGATCGGTTACACGCTGGTTTTCGGCGTGCTCGATATCCTTAATCTGGCGCATGCCGCGATCTTCATGGCGGGAGCTTTCGTCGCGTTCGCGTTGACCGGCTACGGTCTGCCGCCCGTCGCGGCCGCGGTCGTGGCGATCGTGTTTGGCGGACTGTTGGGTATCGCGCTCGATCGCGTGGCGTTCGCGCCGCTGCGGGCGCGCAACGCCGGTACGCTGGCGCCGCTCATTTCGAGCATCGGCGTGGCGATCATCATCCAAGGCGTAGTGCGCGGCATCTTCGGTCCGGATCAGCATCGATTCGACGTCGGCGCGTTGTCGACCGTGCAACTGCGGGCCGGTCCGATCTCGGTCGGCGCGCTCGACCTCATCGCGGTCGGTGCCGCGCTCGGCTTGATGCTGGCCCTCAACTACGTGCTCTTGCGCACGCCGCTGGGGCGGTCGATTCGCGCCGTCGCCGACGATCGAATCGCCGCGGCGATCCTGGGCATCGACTTGGAACGCACGATCGCGCTGACGTTCTTCATCGCTTCGGCGCTCGGCGCGGCCGCGGGCATTCTCATCGGCCTGCAGTATGGAACGGTCAGCCTCGACATGGGGAGCCGGATCGAGCTCAAGGGCTTAGCGATCATCGTGCTGGGCGGAATGGGCAGTATTACCGGCGCCGCGCTGGGCGCATTCATCCTGGGCATCGCTGAAACGCTGTCGGTGGCGTTGGTATCGTCGAGCTATCGCGACGCGATCGCTTTCGCGCTGATGTTCGGCATCTTGGTCGCTCGTCCCAGCGGCCTGTTCGGCAAACAAAAGCTGCGCGGCGCATGATCGCGTTTTTGGCCGCGCACTCAAAGACGATCGATCAGATCGGCATCAACGCGCTGCTGGCGGTGTCGCTGATGATATCGTTGCGGGTCGGGCAGCTCGCGCTCGCGCAAGTCGCGTTCATGGGCATCGCGGCGTACGTCGGTTCGCTCGGTGCAATCGACTTCGGCTGGAATTTGCCGGTTTCGATGCTCGCCGGGGGGCTCGGAGCGACGGTCGCCGCCGCGCTGCTCGCGCTGCCGATCGCGCGGCTGCGCGGTGTCTTTCTCGCCATCGCGACGATCGGTTTCGGCGAAGTCGCGCGCATCATCGAGATCAATCTTCCGCTGACCGGCGGCGCCGAGGGGCTCGCCAACATTCCCAACGACGCGAACACAGCGTGGATCTACGGGACGCTCGCCGTCGCGCTGGCCGGTCTCTTCGCGTTCGGCCGCTCGCGTTGGATCCTGGCGTTCGATGCCGTTCGCGAAGACGAGGTCGCCGCGCGCGGCTGCGGGATCGACGTCGGCACGCTGCGCTTCGCCGCGCTGACCGCCGGGGGCGCGGTCGCCGGTTTCGCCGGCGTGCTCTACGCGCACGCGAATTTTTTCATTACGCCGGGTGACTTCGGCTTCGGGCGCATGGAGCAGGTGCTGGTGTACAGCGTCGTCGGTGGAACGACCAGCGCACTGGGCAGCGCCCTGGGCGCGGCCGCGCTGACGATTTTGCCCGAAGCGATCCGCTTCCTCAAAGATTATCGCGACGTCACGACCGGCGCGTTGCTGCTGGGCTTCATCATCTTCGCGCCGCGGGGTCTGGCGGGCTTATGGCAGCGTGCGTAGCGGCGCACACGCTTGAAGCGCGCGATCTGGTCGTCCGCTACGGCGGCGTCAGCGCGCTGCAGGGCGTCAGTCTCGGGGTCGCCTCAGGTGAAGTCGTCGGTTTGATCGGGCCCAACGGCGCCGGAAAAACCTCGTTCCTCAATGCCGTTTCGGGCATCGCGGCGTTGAGCGACGGGTCGGTCATGCTCGACGGGCGCGCGATCGGCGGGCTGCGCGCCGACCGGATCGCGCGGTCGGGCGTGGTCCGCACCTATCAGAACGTCCGCTTGTTCCCAACACTCACGATCGAGCAGAATGTGCGCGCGGGTTCGTTCGCGGCGGGCCGTGCGTTCGGACCGGACGGGCTCGCGCGCGTGCTCGAGCAAACGGGGCTTGCCGACGTTGCCCCCTCGGCGCAAGCGGGCCGTTTGCCGTACGGGATCGCGCGCCGCGTCGAGATCGCGCGGGCGCTCGCCGGGGCGCCGTCGATGCTCCTGCTCGACGAGCCCGCCGCCGGCCTCAATCCCGCCGAAAGCGCGCGGCTGGGCCGGCTGGTGCGCTCGATTGCAAGCAGCGGGATCGGCATTCTGCTCGTCGAGCACGATATGCAGCTCGTCGGCGATGTTTGCGATCGGGTTGCCGTGCTGAATTTCGGCACCGTCATCGCGCGCGGCACGCCGGCCGAGGCGCGGCGCGATCCCGCGGTCATCGAGGCCTATCTTGGATCCGCGCGCTGAACCCGTCCTCGAGGTCGCCGATCTCATCACGGGATACGGCCAAATCGAGGTCATCCACGGCATTTCGCTGCGGCTGCTGCCGCACCGGCTGACGGCGATCGTCGGTGCGAACGGCGCCGGGAAGACCACGTTGATGCTCGCGCTCGCGCGGCTCTTGCCGGTGCGGTCCGGCACGATCCGCTTGGCGGGACGCGACGTCACGGGCGCACCGTCGCACGCCGTCGTGCGCGCCGGCCTGGCGCTGGTTCCCGAGGGCCGGCGCATGCTGGCCACGATGACGGTTGCCGAGAACCTCGCGGTCGCCGCCCACGCCAGCCCGGCCGCGAGCGCCGCATCGGTCGATGCGATGTACGCCCGGTTTCCGATTCTGGCCGAGCGTAAGGACGTCACGGCCGGGTCACTTTCGGGCGGCGAACAGCAGATGCTCGCCATCGCGCGGGCGCTCGTTCAACGCCCGCGCGCGCTGCTGCTGGACGAACCGTCGATGGGGCTCTCGCCCAAACTCGTCGAGACGATCTTCGCGATCATCGCCGCCGAACGTGCGAACGGCACCGCGATCCTGCTTGTCGAGCAGAATGCCCGGCAGGCGCTGGCGATCGCCGATGACGCTCACGTGCTCGACCGCGGGCGCATCACGCTCTCGGGCACCGGCAGCGAACTCGCGGCGCGCGACGACGTCGTGACCGCGTATCTCGGCGGCCCGGCAGCGTCCTAAATCTGGGGGTGCTAATCGCGCGCGCGCGGCGAAAGAGCAGGTATGGCGGATATTTCACGAATCGCCGCGGGCGCGTTGTTTCTCACCAGCGGGACGCTGCACTTCGCGCGGCCCGAACTCTTCCGGCAGATCGTTCCGCCCGCGTTGCCGAACCCGGCGGCGCTCGTCGCGATCAGCGGTGCGGCCGAGATCGCCGGGGCGGTCGGGCTCTGGTGGGCACCGGTGCGCCGGCCCGCGGCGCTTGGTCTGATCGCCTTGCTCGTCGCGGTATTCCCCGCGAATTGCTACATGGCATTTGATCACGCGCGCTTCGCGAGCGTGGCGCCCGCTTGGATGCTGTTCGCGCGGCTGCCGATGCAGCCCGTGCTCATGGCGTGGATGTGGAGCTTGCGCTAAGCCGCGGCACCGCGGGCGTTAGGCGCCAGGCAGCATCGCCGTTACCCCCGCTGACAGCGAGGCGCGAGTTCTGGTCCCGCTTCACCGTTGTAATGTTGAGAGAAGTACAGTATGCTTTCTGTGTAATGTTGATGGCATTACGGAGTGGGAGAGAGACGCGATGTCCGTCGCCGATGATCAACCGGTCCCGGAGCCCGAATCGACGACCTTCAACGCGCGGCTGCCGGTGTCCACGAAGAGACTGTTTCAGCGGGCAGCTGATCTACGGCATCAAACGTTATCTGATTTCGTGCTGGGTTCAGCCTATGACCGAGCCGTTATTACGATCAACGAAGACACCGTCATTCGACTGTCCACTCGCGACAGCGAGGCGTTTGCCGCCGCACTCGACACGCCTCCCGTCCTCGATGAGGCGGTTATCGCTCGTTTTCGTGCCGCGCATGAAAAGAGCCGCGGATAGTCGGCCTACCTCGTTTCCGACACGAGCGGCTCGGTCAGCACGACCGAGCCGCTTTTGTGTGCTCTCGCGAGCCTGAACTTCAACGTTACTTTGTGGATCCGGGACGAGCAAAGCGAGATAATGATCGCAACGTGTCTGCCGTCTACGTCTTGGTCGATACCGAACGGGACGAACGCATAGCGGGTTTCTTTGCCATTTCGAACACCAGCATCTTTCCGACCCAGCTACCCAACAACATCAAGAAGAAGCTCAACTTGTACGATCACTGGGGCGCCTTAAGGCTGGGCCGAATGGCGCGTCACGATGACTATGCGGGGCTGGACCTCGGCTTGATCTTGGTAGCTCGCGCGTTTTCCACCGCGCTTGCGATTGCAGAGCACACCGGTTCGGTCGCCCTCGTGGTTGATGCTAAGAACGACGCGCTTGTGAGTTGGTATTCGAAAGCCGGCTTTCAGGCGCTTATCGATACGCCTCGGACGCTTTACATCATGAATCGGACCATGGCCGCATACCTCGATGTATTCGTTGAACGCTCACTTCAGCCACGTCCCGCGACGTGAAGATGTTCGGCCTCGGCTGCAACGCCCAGATCAACCAGTTCGGTCGCGCTCGTCGCAAGTCGAAGAGATCGTCGATACGATCGAAGACATCGCCGACCAGACGAACCTGCTCGCGCTNNCGTGGCCGATGAAGTCCGCAAGTTGGCCGAACGCAGCTCGATTGCGCTCTTCGAGGCTGGCCATGGCGGAGGCGGCGGTCGTTGAGACGGCCTTGAGTTGGGCGATCGTGCTGGCGGTTTCGCCGACGGCGGCGTTGCCCGTGGTGGCTTCCGAAGCCGCCTCGCGCGCTGCGGTCGTGAGCGTCGCGCCTTGCGAAGACAACGCACCGATGCCATTGTCGAGTTTCTGCAGCGCCGCCGTCGTCAGCGCGATCGACTTGGCCTGACTGGCGGCCACCTGTGCGATTTGCTCGGCCGTCCGGCTCAGCTCTTCGATGG
>PLAE01000147.1 GCA_003134035.1 Candidatus Velthaea versatilis | reverse complement strand
ACGATCCGGTCGTCATCCTCAAAGATCTCGAAGGCAAACGGTACCTGCCGATCCTGATCGGGCCGTTCGAAGCGACGGCGATCGCGCTTGCGTTGGAAGGCACGGTCGTCCCTCGGCCGCGCTCGCACGATCTGATGCGCGCGCTGCTCGAGTCGCAGCATGCGAAACTCGAACAGATCGTGTTCCATGACATCAAGGATTCGACGTTCTTCGCCAAGCTCGTCGTGCGCACGAACGGCGAAGTGCAGGAGATCGACGCGCGTCCTTCCGACGGCATCGCGCTCGCGCTGCGCATGCAAGCACCGATCTTCGTGACCGATAAGATCGCGCTCGAAGAAACCGTGCCCGACAAAAAAGCCGAGGTCGAGGAAACGCAGAAGTTCAAAAAGTTCCTCGAGGAACTCAAACCGAGCGACTTCACCGAATAGCCTGCGGCTCGCGCGGCACCCGCGGCGCCGACGGTCTGAAACCGGCGGCGGGCAAGGGAGTAGAACGTACGGCGAGAACGCCGGGCGTTGCCTTTTTGCGGATCTGCGGGGCACCGGAGCGATGTGCCCGGAACAATCGATCGGAGTTGATGGACTTGGCAGGAGAGAGGGCCGAAATCGGCGTTTTTGGCGGATCGGGCTTTTACAGCCTGATCGAAAATCCGCGCGAGGAGTGGGTCGAAACGCCGTACGGGCTTCCGTCCGACAAGGTCGCGCTCGGTGACATCGCCGGCCGCAGCGTCGCCTTTTTGCCGCGTCACGGTAAAGATCATCGCTATCCGCCGCAGTCGATCAATTATCGCGCCAACGCCTGGGCGATGAAGTCGCTGGGGGTCACGCGGATTATCGGACCGACCGCCTGCGGCTCGCTCAAAGCCGAGGTCAAGCCCGGCGAGATGGTCGTCGCCGATCAAATCGTCGACCGCACGACCGGCCGAAAAGACTCGTTCTACGATGGCCCGATCACCACACACGTCAGCTTTGCCGACCCGTATTGCGCACAGCTCCGGCCGATCGCGGTCGAACAGTTGCGCGGATTGGGCATCACCACGCACGACAAGGGCACGATCGTCGTTATCCAGGGTCCGCGTTTCTCGACGCGCGCCGAGTCGAAGTGGTTTTCGTCGCTGGGCTGGGAGGTCATCAACATGACCAACTACCCCGAATCGTATCTCGCGCGCGAACTCGAAATGTGCTACGTCAATATCTCGCTCATCACCGACTACGACGTCGGACTCGAAGGCCAGGCCGGCGTCGAACCGGTTTCGCACGCCGAGGTCATGAAGATCTTCGCGAGCAACAACGAACGCGTGAAGAACGCCATCTTCAAGATCATCGAGAACATCCCGGCCGAGCGCACCTGCGCCTGCGGCAGCGCGCTCGCCGGCGCACGGTAAGCGCGGCAAGATCGTGCAGCAACTGCGCAATCTCGATCTGCTCATGTACGTGCGGGCGTTCGGCTTGTTCGTGCGCAACCCGTCGATAATCGTGGTGCCGCTGCTCATGGGCGTCATCGGCGTGTTCTTCGCGCAGATCGGCGGCGGCGATGCCGGCGGCGGCGTCGTGGGCGGTCTCACGAGCGGCCTCATGTCACTGCTCATCCTGCTGCTCAAGATGTTCGCGTTCGGTACGGCTTGCATCATCGCCGACATGGCCTGGCGCCGCGGCCGAGCCTCGTTCGACGACGGTTGGAACGAAGCCCGCCGCAAAGGCGGCGAAATCCTTACGGCCGCGATGGGCTTTACCTTCGTGCTGTATTTGGCGAGCTATGCCGGGACGCTGGTCGGACCGCTGACGCCGGTGCTGCTCGCCGTTGCGATCTACTTTCTCATCTATACCATTCCGGCGGCAGCGATCGGCGGCGTGCCGGGCGGCGCCGCGCTCCAAGTTTCGATCGAGCGCGCACGCTATAACCCCCTGCCGACGATTATCGTGGCGGTCGTCTCGGTCGTCGCATTCCTGTACTTGGGCGTCTTGCTCGGTCCCCTGTTTTCGCTGCTACTCGAACAGATGTCATTCGCGTCGGTCAATCTCCTAGCTGCGCTGTTCGAGGCGATCGTGCAGGCGATCGCGGTCGGCTACATCGCGCTCGTCGTCACCAAGACGTACTCCGACATCAGCTTCGGCCGGCGCTAGCGACGGACCGCGGCTGACGGGCGCCGGCGATCAGCGCGCCGGCGCCAGCGCGATCCGGACCAGGCCGGCGACGAGCGCCGGCGTAACGTTGGTGCGTGCGATGCGTTCGGCGTCGCCTATCGATGCCAGCGTGCGCGCCAAAGCAGCCGGATCACGCTTGGGCAGGCGCGCGAGTTCCGCGGTTTGGTCGCGCGCCAACAGCGGCGCATCCCGCCCTGCCAGTTGCAGCACGAGCCAGTCGCGGGTCAGCGTTTTGATCGTGTCCAGACCGTCTTCGAGCGTCGCGCGCGTTGCCCACGATGAATGATCCGACTCGGCGCCGGCAACGGCGGCAAAAAACCAACTGACGGCGGCGTCCCGCGTCGCGCCGTCGGCGTCATCGAGATACGCCTTCGCTCGCGCAAGGCTGCCGTTGCCGATTTGGGCAGCGCGCTCGGCTTCGGCCGGATCGTTGCCCTCGCGAATTAGAACCGTCGCGATCTGCGTTGCGCTCAGCGGGCCGAAAGTGACATCGACGAGGCGCGAGCGGATCGTCGCGAGCAGCCGGCCCGGTTGCGAAGACGTCACGAGCAGCACCACGCCCGCGGGCGGCTCCTCGAAAAATTTGAGCAGCGCGTTGGCCGCTTCACGCGTAAAGTCGGCGTCGCCTAAGATGAAGACGCGCTTGCCGCCGGCATACGAGTGCAGCGAGAGCTGACGCACGAGATCCCGCGCCGTCGCTTCGTCGTTCTCATGGAAGCCGCCGCCGTCGCGTTCGCCAATCTTCAATTGTCCTTCGGCGACGTACAGATCGGGATGCGTTTTGGCGCCGACGCGCGTGCAGCCCGTGCAATGACCGCAATAGCCCAGCAGGGTCGCCTTGGGGGTCACGCAGAGCAGCGACTGCGCCAAACGCAGGGCGAACGTCTTCTTGCCGNNCGCCGGCCGGTCCAGACAACAAATAGCCATGGGCGAGCGTTTTTTCGGTGAGGTGCCCAAAAAACGTGAGCGGACCGGCCGCGCCCGTGACCTCGAAGTGCCCCTCGATCACAACGTGACCATATACCGGCGGCGAACCACGATCTGCAGCGCTTGGGCAAGGAGCGTCTCGGGCGGTTCTCGTCCGTCGAGCACGACGATGCGGCTGAAACGCCCCGCGAGTTCGAGATAGCCGGCGCGGACGCGTTCGTAAAAGCCAGTGTCTTCCTGTTCGATCCGGTCGCTCGTTCCGCGGGCGCGCACGCGCTCGATTGAGGTTGCGGCATCGATATCGAGCAGAAAGGTGATGTCGGGCGCGATCGACTGACTCGCGACGAGCGACAGCCGGATGAGCATCTCGATGTCGAGTCCGCGGCCGTAGCCTTGGTAGGCGACCGTCGCGTCGAAAAACCGGTCGCACAGAACGATGCTCGCCGTCTTGAGCACCGGCGCGATCGACTCGACGACGTGCTGAGCGCGCGACGCGTTCATCAAGAACGCTTCCGCGAGCGGGTCGATTCGCATTTGCGGGTCGATGAAGATTGAGCGGACCGCATCCCCGAAAGCGGTGCCGCCGGGTTCACGGGTAACCAGCACGTCGGCCCCGATCGACTGGAGCTCGAGCGCGAGCGCCGCGATCAAGGTCGATTTGCCGGAGCCTTCGATGCCCTCGAAGGAAATGAACACTGGCCTACTATTGGCATGTTATCGGCGAGTAGCCTTGCCGTCTGGGAGTTCCGAAATTTGCGGTACGGGGCTGGTCCACGACAACCTGTCGTTTTCGGCTGCGCAATCGCTCGCGACCGCGCGGACCGCGGCGCAAGGAGCCGCGCGCCCAGCGGTTTTACGCGGGCGCGCGACACCCCGCGCTACGGCTCGACGGTGCGGTAGATTTGAACCCGCCGATTCGGCTCTAAGCCCGTGCTGCGCGACTGCAGGCGGTACTTTTCCGCCACTTGATGCTGCATGCGCCGAATGTACGATGATTGCGGCGTCAACTCGATAGCGTGATTGTCGAGCAACACCTGATAGACGGCCTCCTCGGCTTCGCGCATCGCAATTTCTTCGTTGTCGATCGTCGGCAGGTCGAAGA
>PLAE01000065.1 GCA_003134035.1 Candidatus Velthaea versatilis | reverse complement strand
CGCGGTCGGCGGCGGCGATGGCACGCTCATCTCGGCGATCGGCGGTTTGCGCAGCGCCGGGGTGCCGCTGCTGATTTTGCCGTTGGGCACGATCAACGAGTTGGCGCGCACGCTGGCGATCCCGCCGGATCTCGACGCGGCTTGCGCGCTGCTGCAGACCGGCGAGACGCATGCCATCGACGTGGGCTGCGTCAACGGCGTGTGGTTCTTCAATGAAGCCAGCATCGGGCTTTCGACGCACGTCGCGCGCGAGCAGACCGGCGAAGTCAAAAGCCGCTGGGGAATGCTCGCCATCCCGCTTGCCACGCTGCGCGCCTGGCGTTCGTTGCGGCCGTATCATTTGGACGTCGAACTCGAGAACGGCGAACACGCGGCGTTTCGCACCGTGCAGCTCACCGTCGCGAACAGTTTCCGGTTCGGTGGCATCGTCGAGAATACCGCCGCGCGCATCGACGACGGCACCTTGGATCTGTACAGCATCGACCTGCGGCACTGGTGGGATCCATTCGAGATTCTCGGCGCGGTCGCGGTCAAGCGGTTTCCGGTCGCGCGCGGCGTGCAAACCATCCGCGGCAAGCGCTTCGTGGTGCGCGGCCGGCATCCGCACCATGTTTTCGCCGATGGCGAGCCCGCGACGAAAACGCCGGCCGAATTTACCGTCGTTCACAACGCGGTCTCCGTCTATGTTCCCAAGGCGTGAAACGGCGTCGCTGGTGGTGGCCGACCTCCTATGCNNTATCGATCTCGACAACACGCTCGTGGGTTATCGCCAACTGACGCCCGCCGATGCCGACGCCGCCTGGATCATCGCAGCGCGCGACCGCGGTTTGCGGATCGTGATGGTCACGAACAACGCGACACCGTGGGCCGCCGGCATCGCCGGGCGGTTGGGCATTGCGTGCATTCCCAATGCGCGCAAGCCGCTGCCGGCCGGATTTCGGCGGGCTTTGATCCTGCTCGCGCTACCGCGTGCGGCCGTCGTGGTGGTCGGCGATCAGCTCTTCACCGATGTGTTGGGCGCCAAGCTATGCGGCCTCGCGGCAATCCTGGTCGAACCGCTCGTTGCGCGCGACCCGCTCAACACGCGGCCGCTGCGCGTACTCGAACGCTGGCTCTTACACGGGTTGCCGCGCAACTGAGGCCGAACGCCGCGCCATGCGGTACCGAAAATTAGGACGCTGGGGCGTCAAGGTCTCGGTCGTCGGCTTGGGCTCGTGGCTGACCTACGGCGGTGCCGTCGAGGAAACGGCCGCGCGCGACTGCATCGTGCGCGCCTTCGAGCGCGGCATCAACTTCTTCGATACGGCGAACGTGTACGCGCGCGGCCGCGCCGAAGAAGTCGTCGGCCGTGCCGTCGCGCAGTTCGAGCGCGACGACATCGTGCTCGCGACCAAGGTGTATTTCCCGATGGATACGGGCCCCAACGACCGCGGGCTCGCGCGCAAGCACATCCGCGAACAGATCGACCGCAGTTTGATCCGTTTGGGCACCTCGTACGTCGATCTCTATCAATGCCATCGCTACGACGTCGATACGCCGCTCGAAGAGACGTGCAGCGCGCTGAACGATCTCGTGCGCGCGGGGAAAATTCTGTACTGGGGCGTTTCGGAGTGGACCGCCGATCAGATCGGCGCGGCGGTCAGCCTGTGCCGCGCGCGCGGCTGGACCGAGCCGGTCAGCAACCAGCCGCAGTACAGCGCGCTGTGGCGCCGCATCGAAGCGCGCGTGTTGCCGGCGTGTCGCGAGTACGGCTTGGGCAACGTCGTGTGGTCGCCGCTCGCGATGGGGATTTTGACCGGCAAATATACGGACGCGGCGCATCCGCCCGCCGGGACGCGCGCCGCGGGTGCTTCGGCCGAGATGATGGACCGCTATTACTCGCAGCCGGTCCTCGACGCCGTGCAAGCAATCAAACCGCTCGCCGCTGAAGCCGGCTGCACGCTCGCGCAATTTGCGCTGGCCTGGTGTCTGCGCGATCCGATCGTTTCGGCCGTCATCATCGGTGCGACCAGACCCGATCAAGTCGACGACAATGCGGCCGCCGCCGAACTCGACATCGATCCGGCGCTGTTCGCACGCATGGATGCGATCCTCGCGCCGGTCGTACCGGACGAACCGTATGTGAGTTAGGGCAATAACTGGGGGTGGATGGCTTCCCTCGCCAAGGTTTGCCGACGTTGCCGGGTTCCTTGATGCGGATGAGCAAAAATCGGCTGCTCCCAGGGCGAATTTGTCCGCTCGGGGCAGAGACCCAATGACCATAAAACGGGATGGCGTATTCAAGACGTCTCTAGCGACGGTCGCCCCGGCCGCCGCCCGCATGGGCTTTGTGGTTAAACCTTCAATCCCGTCGTCGCGACGGGCAACGCTATGAACGTGCGAGCGCTTGTAACGACGAATCGCCATTTCGACCTCACGCGGCTCGATGCGCAATCCGAACCTTTACTTGATCGTCGCTGCGTCCCAGAAGGGAAATTCGGCCATCGGCATCGGCGCAAACCGCGAATCGGCTATTCTTGAACGGTGGCTGACCACGAAGGCTCTCGATTGCGAACAGTGTCTTTGATGACGCCGATTGCAAGAATGGATTCGCGACGAATCGTCAACAGGGTCGATCGGGCTGACGATAGCGAGTAATCCAATGGCATTGATCTGTCGCCGGGCGTAAATCGTTTGGGCCTTTGGCTTGCCCTGGCCACCGTCTGCCGATGTTGCCGGGTCACTTCTTGCAGATGAGCAAAAACCGTCTGCCCGATCGGGCGAATCGAGGGTGTACGAATGAACCACCATAAGACCAGGGGGAGGACGTCACTCCGAGCCGGCGAGGCGCCGTTCTGGGCGCTGCCCGGTCAAGAGGGCAATCGTTGATGGCCGGCATCGAAGAGCGCAATTCGCTGCTCGACCTCGAGAGTTGCGCGCGCGAGCCGATTCACATCATCGGGCACATTCAATCGCACGGGTTGGTCTTCGCGCTGTCCGAGCCCGATTTCATCGTGCAACAAGTCAGCGCGAACGTCGACACGCTCCTTGGCACATCGATGGACGCGGTTCTTGGTTCATCGCTGGAATCCGTATTGGGCAACCTGCAGTTCCAAGCGTTTCAATCGCGATTAGCGTCCGATGACCTGATTTCGGCAAATCCGCTGCGGGTCGTGGTTGGCGACCGCGCGCTGGAAATGGATTGCGTCGCGCACCGGTACGACGGCGTGCTCATTGCGGAATTTGAGCGCCTCAATGACACAGGTTCGGCGAAACCTTCGGAGCTTGCAACGAACATCGGCATCCTCCTCGCACGCATGGGGAGGGCGTCCGGACTTGTCGACTACTGCTCGGTGACCGCAAGCGAAATCCAGCGACTGAGCGGCTTCGATCGCGTCATGGTGTATCGTTTCGACGGTGATTGGAATGGCGAGGTCATCGCCGAGGCAGGCCAGGTTCCCGAGCCTGCAACACATCGATTTATCTCGTATCTTGGGCTGAGCTTCCCGGCCACCGATATCCCCGCCCAAGCGCGTCGGCTTTTTCTCACCAACCAGGTGCGGTCGATCGCGGACATCGATTCAACGCCGGTTCCGATCGTCCCGGAGATCGGCCCGTTGACCGGACGACCGCTGGACATGTCGCATACGTCCTTGCGCAGCGTTTCGCCGATTCACATCGAATATTTGCGCAATATCGGTGTTCGGTCGTCGCTTTCGGTATCGATCATCGTCGACGAGCGCCTTTGGGGATTGGTCGCATGCCACCACCATGCGCCGCGGCCCGTGGACTGCGCGACTCGCTCGATCTGCGAATTGATCGCACAGAACCTGGCGTTGCAGGTGACTTCGAGGAACGCGAACGCGGCCCGCAAGTCACGCCGGATAGCGGCCGAGATGATCGATGAGTACGAACAGTATGTCGACCGCGTAGAAGCCGCTCGCGAAGTGCTCATCGATTCGGCATCAGCTGCGCAGTTTCTCGATATGCTCGATGCGGACGGCGTTGTTTCCCACATCAGCGGAATGACGTCTTCGCAAGGCTTGTCGGTCGCGGCAGAGTCGTTGCGTGCAATCGTCGGGCAGTTCCAATCGCGCACGAACCATGGCGTGGCGAGTTCCGATCGGCTCGTGCCGGATCACCCGGACGGCGCGCAAATCTATGGAGCCTTATATATCGAGCTTTCCAAACGCAGCGGCGACTATCTCCTCTTCGTACGCCGCGAGCATATCAGGACGGTCAACTGGGCCGGGAACCCCGATAAGTCGGCCAGCGCCGATGCGGCGGGCAAGTTGCACCCGCGAACATCCTTCGCGCAGTGGCAAGAAACCGTGCGTGGCCGCTCGCGGCCCTGGAGCGCGCTAGAACTCGAATCGGCGCGCTTTCTGCGTGCGGAGTTGCTGCATATCGGAGATGCTCAGCGCTTGCGGACGTAGATCGACGTCAACGTCGAGAGGTTGGACGTGCATGCAGCGCGAGGACGCGCGAAGATTTACGCGTTCCTAACAGCTTCTGGCGGTCCATCACGCTTGCCTCGCCGATTTTCACCGACCAATCATAGCAGGGCGCATCCGTAATCGAGCTGCGCCTCATTGAGAGGCCGCGAGTGGATTTGTCGCGCGCGATTTTCGGTGCTGCCCGGCACGGGCTTGGCACGGTCTCGGAGCCGGTTCCGACGGGGCACTCCTGCGCGGCGCCGCGTTTCCTGGCGCCGACGGTCGGCTCATGAAGAGCCGGGGCCGGCACCAGCGACTCATCGATGCGCTGCCCCAGGTCGTGGGGATTTTTGATGCTTCCGCGACGTTGCAGTATGCCAACCGGCAGTGGTGTGCGTACACCGGCATTCCCGTCGCTGAGGCACGCGGGTTGGCGTTCGCGGGTCTGCCGGTTCATCCCGATGACGTTGAGGAGGCAGCCGCCCTCTTCGCGGCCATCCGGACCAGCCACCGCGACGTTCGCCGCGAGTTGCGCGTCCGACGCTCCGACGGCGTCTATCGGCGGCAGGAAATACACATCGTGTCGCTCGCCGACGACAACGAGTCTGGGCATCACCCGTGGATGCTGACCCTCACGGACATCGAATTACAACGTACGACTCGCTCCGGAATCGATGCGATGGCGCAGCGGATCACGCGCAGCGTTGAACACGATGGATCAGAGGTCGCGCAGTGGCGCGAACACACACGGCTCGTGAACACCGTCGAACGGCTGGCGAACATTGGGCGGTGGCGGGTGGATCTCACCGCGAACGATCTGTATGTCTCCGATGTCGCACGCCGGATATTGGGTCTGCCCGGGACACCGAAACTGGCACTCTCGGACAAGATCGGGTGCTATCATCCGGATGATCGCGAACACGTGTGGGCCGTGCTGGCGCAGGCGATTGCCGAAGCAACGACGTTCAGGCACGAATCGCGAATCATCCGGGCGGACGGCGCGATCCGCCACGTCGTTTGTTACGGTCAAACGGAATCCGCGGCCGACGGCACCGTCATCGCCGTCGCGGGTTGCTTGCAGGACGTCACCGCGGCCAAAGAGTCGGCACTCGAACGAGAGCGGTTGCTTGCACGGACGACCATGGCCACGCAAGCTGCACGGGTCGGGATCTGGGACTGGGACATCACGACGGGCGCGATCGATTGGGATCCGACGATGTTCGCTCTCTACGGCTTGGACGACGTGCAAGCCGCCCCCAAGTATGCGGTTTGGACCGCGATGCTGCATGCCGACGACCGGGCTCGTGTTGAGCGTCGGATCGCCGAATCGGCGGCCAGCGGCGTACCGTGGCGGATGGACTTTCGGATCGTTTGGCCGGGCGGGGATATCCACAACATTCGAGCTGAGGCGACGACCGTTTGCGATGCAGGCGGACGCCCGCAGCACATGATCGGGACGAATTGGGACGTTACCGAAGTTCAAACGCTCGTGGAGCAGCTGCGCCAAGAGAAAGCCCGACTGCTCGAAACCGTCAGCATGTGGATGGCGGCGAAGCAAGCCGCGGATGACGCGACTCGGGCGAAATCAAACTTTCTGGCCAATATGAGTCATGAGATTCGTACCCCGATGAACGGCATCATCGGGCTATCAACCTTACTGCTCGATACCGATTTGACGCCCGAGCAAGAAGCGCACCTCAAGCTGATCGCCGATGCGGGCCGATCGCTGCTGGAAATCATCAACGATATTCTCGACCTGTCCAAGATCGAGGCGGGGAAGATCGAACTTGAAGCGCTCCCGTTCAGTCCGGCTGGGGTGGTTCACGGTGCCTTAGCGCTGGTCCGGGGCGAAGCCCTCAAAAAAGGGGTCGCCCTCAACATTACGATCGCCCCCGACGTGCCCGTCTGGGTCAATGGCGATCCAACACGGCTGCGTCAAATTCTCCTCAACCTCCTGAGCAATGCGCTCAAGTTCACCGAGCGGGGCCGGGTCGGCGTAACGGTGCGTTGCGAACCGCAAACCGGCAGTGATCTCCTGCGCTTTGAGATTTCCGACACCGGTATCGGAATCGCGCCCGAAAGTCAACAATTGTTGTTCGACAGGTTCTCGCAAGCCGATCGATCGACCGCGCGCAAGTTTGGCGGATCGGGCCTGGGTCTGGCCATTTCGCGCCGCTTGGCCGAGGCGATGTCTGGCACAATCGGGGTGACGAGCGAAGTGGGAGCCGGCAGCGTCTTCTGGTTCACCGCCCGGCTGCCAACGACCGCGGCACCCACGCGATCGGCGGTCGCCGCGCGGCGAACCGAAACTGTCGCGCGGCGCATCCTCCTAGTCGACGACAATCCGATCAATCAGATCGTTGGTCAAGCGATGCTCGTCAGTGATGGGCATGATGTCGTGGTCGTCGGCGACGGTGTCCAGGCGCTTGCCGCCGTGCAAGAGCGTTCGTTCGACCTGGTGCTCATGGACATGCAGATGCCGGTCATGGATGGCATGGAAGCCGCCCGTCGCATTCGCGGACTGAGCACCTCGGTCCGGAACGTCCCGATCGTTGCACTGACAGCCAATGTGATGGCAGAGGAAATCGCGGCCTGCCGCGAAGCTGGCATGAACGGTCATCTTTCCAAACCGATCGATCGCGAGCGGTTGCGGCAGATTATCGCGACCTGGGCGGCGTGCGCAGACTCAAGGCCTCGCGAGCGATCCTGAGCACACTCTAACTGAGCGCGGGCTTGATCGCACTGAGCGTGGAGCTTGATCGCAGGAACTGGATACGCTGCTCGACGGTCTTCGACTGGGCGAATCTGCAGTTGTCGATCCCTCGCGCGTCAACCGAGCCGATAACAAATAACGCGCGGTTATGCGTCTATGATGGACCGTAAACGCGATAGCGTATGCAAAGTGTCTCCTGGACTGATCGACTTCATCTGCGCTCTAACGAACACGCATATAGCGCTCGTTTCGTGATCTCAATTTAGCCAGAGAAGATGACAAGGCAGAGCCTCGTTTCGCGTATTGGCAGACCATTGAACGGAAACCTCGATAGCGTATCTATGGCGTCTCTTGCACACCGGTTGCAAGTTAATCTAATTGAAACGAAAACAGTCTTCTTTTTGCTCTCAATTGCTGCTAAGCTAGGAGCACGACACAAGCGCGCATCGCACAGAAATTCTCCCGATCAATCCAACGCGGAGAAAGACTTCACGTAATCGTAATTGCGTCTTGTAGATACCAACGTCATATCATAGCTGGTATTTACGTGTTTACTGCTCCTTTCTGCACTAATAAAACTACCTAATTCCGAAGGAGTGAACTGTTAACTAATGAAGAACGGCAAACTAATTGCGACCAATGACACTATCCGCAAGGCGGTGGCCGAGCCAGCTGTTACCGGCAACCGATTTGTCGCAGCCCCGCGCTCCGGCCTACGGGCCCAAGACCCGGATCGTGCGGAAATGGACTCGATTATCATCAGGCTTCTCGAAGACAGAATGCGAGCGAAATACGTCGAGAACGTACGCAATGTGACGTGCCGGGTCGGGCCTTTGGATCACGAGAAATTCTATTGGAACGTCTGCGAGGACGAACCTGACGCACTCGACGCGGGAGACATCGCGGCCGGCATCGCGCTCCAAATGACTTTGGCATCAGCGGAACTTCCACCGACTAAGGGGCGGTCTTGCACCACGAAGCCGGGGATCAGCGGGAGGATCGTTATCGCCGAAGACGATGAGGTGACGCGCATGATGCTCAATCGAGTCCTCACCCGGGCGGGCTTTACCGTTCAGGCGTTCGAGAATGGGCGGCTGGCCTACGACGCGGTTCGACGCGACGGGGCCGATGTGNNTGGATGGGCCGACCGCCGTCGCACGTCTCAAGGCAAACCGCGATACGCGTAAGATACCCATCGTCATGTTGACGGCGCAATCAGACGTCGAGGAACGGGTCGTCGCGCTAGAAACCGGCGTGCAGGATTTCCTCACAAAGCCATTCGACACGCGCGAACTCATCGCCCGAATTGAGCAGCAGCTGCGCTGGTGCAACATGCTGACAACCGGTCGTGCCGTCTAGCACCGCGTTTAAATCGTGGAGGGGTCGGGGGGCGACCGTCGTTGGCTGAGCGACGGTCGTCCCACGGCGAGCCGGCGGCGAACATCGCTTTGGTCGCGCAACGTGCTCGGTTCGACTTTCCCGCCTCGTGAATAGCTGATTTGATAGTGAGCCCCTTGCGAAAGTTGGGGGTTCTTGAATTACTTGCTCACTGAGGCTGGCCGCATCTCATCGATTCGCGCTCGCGCGTTCTCCGATCGCATCGGCAAGTACCAATTCCTCAAAGAGAACGTGCGCTTCACGATCCAGAACCTGGCAGCCGGCTTGAATCGCTGCCATCCTTGGTCGAATCCGGCGCGCAACGCGCTTGACCGCGTCGTAGGAACCATCGTACGCGTGATGCTCGACGATATCCTGATAGAGAGCCGTTGCGTTACGGCCTTTAACCCGTTCCGCCTCGATGAAGGCGGCGTGTTCGCTACCGGTGCTGCCAGAACGGAGCACCGCAAGGGCCGCATTTTCCAGCCGTGTTCCGCGCCGGAACGTCGGTGGGCACTTCGGGCGCGGCGGTGTCCGGTTTTTCGGGTTCCGTCGAGTCGGCCAGCTTTTCACCGTGCCGTCGAGGTCCAGCAGGAAGACGGCATAGTCGAGAATGTTGTCGACAAGCACTTTCGCGGACCCGTCGTCGTCTTTGGTGACGGGGCGCAGGGCGCGCTGCGTGACGTCGCGGGTAACCTTGGCAAATCCAACCACCTCGCCCGCCGGGCTGCGCACGACATCGATGACGACGTCGGCCCAGAGGCGCGTGCCATCTTTGCGCACGCGCCAGCCCTGGGCCTCGAATCGTCCGACCGACCGAGCGATATCGAGCGAACGAGCGGGCTCGCCGGCCCGCACATCTTCGTCCGTGTAGAAGCGGCTGAAATTGGAACCGACAATTTCCGCTGCGCTGTAGCCCTTGATGCGCTGGGCCCCGGCATTCCAACTTTTTATGGTGCCGTCGAGATCCATCAAGTAAATGGCATACTCGACGACGCTCTCGACAAGCAACTGCCACATAGCGACGTTTTTGTCGATGAAGCCGCCTGGGCCGTCCATCAGGTGGAGGCCGGCGTTATGATGGCGGAATGGCGAACGATTCCAACCTTCCTCACGGTGGGGCGGCAAGCAGAAATGGTGAAAAACTGACGGCCCATTGTATTACCAACCCTCAATCATTTCGGAATAGTGTCCAAGCCTTTCATCTTGTGGTCGTCGGACGACAGGGACCGGCTCGGAATAAAGCCTAAGACCGACCTCATGACCTCGGTAAAGTTTGTGGTTCCGGGCGATTGTGCGCCAAGGTACATGCTTGTCGCACCTGTATGCACGCGACGCTACGGGCGCGTGACTCGATCAGGGCGTCTCTTCGGGCGAGTTGCGACTTAATCTAATTGATACGGATAAGGTCTTTTGTTTCGTTTCAATTGCTGCTAGCTTAGGAGTACGACAGAAGCGCACACGCGGAAACTAAGTTGAGCGCATATTGGCGGGATAATTACCACGTCAAAGACGTCATGGATCGTCTAGTGCTACTCCTTTCCACAAACTTCTCAAAAGAGTCTCAATTGAAGAACGTCACACAAGCTGCAAGCGACGACATCGTGGGCGACGCGGCGATCGAACAAGATGTAGCCGGCGCATGCTCCGGCTTGATGCTCGAAGACCCGGCCCGTACAGACATGGACTCGATATCATCACGGTCCTCGAAGACATCATGAAAGCCAAACATCCCGTCGACAACTTCGGCGATGTGACGTATCCGCTCGACCCGTCGGGTCGCGAGGAATTGTATTGGAACGTCTGCCAAGCCGAACCGGACGGACCCAACGCAGCGGATTTCGCGGACGGCGTCGCTCTCCCGGTCGCGTTTGCGTCAAGTGAAGCTCCACCGGCCAAGGGGTGGCCAACCACCAACGAACCGCAGACAAGTGGGAGGATCGTTCTCGCCGAGGACGATGAGGTGACGCGCCTGCTACTAAATCGAGTCCTCACCCGGGCGGGCTTTACCGTTTATGCGTGCGAAAATGGACAATTGGCCTGTGACGCGGTTCGACGCGACGGGGCCGATGTGGTGCTGCTCGACTGGATGATGCCGGTAATGGATGGGCCGACCGCCGTCGCGCAACTCAAAGCGAATCGTGATACGCGTGGGATACCCGTCGTCATGTTGACGTCGCAATCAGAGATCAACAAACGGGTCGTTGCGCTCAAGACCGGCGTGCAAGATTTTCTCACGAAGCCGTTCGACACGCGCGAACTCGTCGCCCGAATCGAGCAGCAGATGCGCTGGCGCAAAATGCTGGCCTGTGATGCGAACGCTGCGTTCGCCAGCGAAGGGCTCAAGCGTTATCGCCCGGTTGATCGCGATTCCGCCGCGCATATCGATGGGACATCCGTTCCGTCGTTTCTCGATCGGATCTGGGGCAAATCTCCGAAGCCGCCTGGAATGGGTCCGGGTTCTAGCTAGGAAGCGCGCAGAACCAAAAAAGCTGGTCGCACGCGCCGCGAAAAAAGCGAGCCGGGCCGAGCGATTTGAATGTAGGCCTAAGCGAGACACAGCGTAAGGGCTCATCGAACGGACGCAGGCGCGTTTTGCTGGTGTGATAGGGTGGTGGCAATGCCGCATGAAAGAGGACATGCGTGGCTGACATACCGCTGCAACGTTGGGACGCCGCCGGCTATGCCCGTAACGCCCGCTTCGTCGCCGAACATGGGCTCGCGGTCCTCGATCTGCTCGCGCCCAGGGCCGGCGAATGCGTTCTCGACGTCGGTTGCGGCGACGGCGCTCTCAGCCGCGAGATCGAACGGTTAGGTGCCGCGGTCGTCGGCGTCGACAGTTCGCCCGAATTGGTCGCGGTCGCCAAAACTGCGGGGCTCGACGCGCGGCTGATCGATGCGCACGAGATGGCGTTCAGCGTCGAGTTCGATGCGGTCTTCACCAACGCGGCGTTGCACTGGATGCGGGATCCGACCCGCGTCCTTGACGCCGTCGCGCGCGCCTTGCGCCCGGGTGGCCGTTTCGTCGGGGAATTCGGCGGTCACGGCAACGTCGCGGCGATCCGCACCGCCTTGGCCGCGGTGCTGACGGAGCGCGGGTTTGCCGTTGCATCGCCGTGGTATTTTCCGACGGTCGAGGAGTTTGCGAAGCTGCTGCAGTCGCACGGCTTCGCGATCGACGCGATCGCGCTCGTCCCGCGGCCGACGGCGCTGCCGACCGGCCTGCGCGGCTGGCTCGACACGTTCGCGCATCCGTTCGTCGCCCGGCTCGACGCGGCGCAACGCGCGGAGGTTCTGGCCGCCGTAACCGATTTGCTGTCGCCCATTCTGTGCGATTCCGAGGATAATTGGACGGCGGATTACGTTCGACTGCGTTTTTCCGCGACGCTGACGTAACATTTGCCGCGGCAGCCCGCGACCAAACATCGCTGCGCTGCTCGGATCGATCGCCGTGATGAACGCCGCGCGTTCTATTTTCCGGCACGTGCGCGAGGGCTCGGGTCGATACCACCTGCGGCGCGTTCGGCGAACCGGCCGTCGCCGCCGTTCACGTGCGTCGTCGATTCGAATCCGTCGCCGCGCCAGGTATGGAGCGCCAAGCCCGGTGCCTCGAACCGTAACCCGATGAGGCGGCGCTCGAAGACTTCGGGCACGTGCTGCGGCGCGCTGCTGATGCAGGTCGTCGCCGTCGCCTGCGCGATGTCGGCGCGGCGTTCGCAATGGATGTGACCGGCGACGATCCGGCGCACCGCGCGATGGCGGCCGACGATGTCGCGAAAGCGGTCGACGCCTTTGAAGCCGAGCCAATCCGCGGCATGTACCCCGGTCCGGAACGGCGGATGGTGCATGAACGCGAACACGGGCCGATCGGGTGCGGCGATCAGCGCGGCTTCGAGCCAGGCCAAGCTTTCGACGTTGAGAAAGCCGCCTGGCCGGCCGCCCTCGGAGGTGTCGAGCCCGATGAGCCGCACCGGGCCTGTGTCGACCGCGAAGTGCAGCCGCTCGCCGCGAACACCCGGATAGTACGTATCGGGCAGCACCGCTCGCAGTGCCGCGCGCCGATCGTGATTGCCCGGCACGACGTACACCGCGGCCCGTAGGCCGGCCAGGATGTCACGCAGGATCGCGTACTGCTCGGGCCGGCCGTCGTTGACGGTGTCGCCGCTCAGGACGACGGCCGCGGGCTGCGGATCGAGCGCATTGATCCAAGCGATGGCTTGGGTCAGGTAGCGTGCCTGGACGCCGTCCTGTGTGATGTGGGTGTCGGTCAGCTGAGTGATGAACACGCGCCGGACGTTCCCCTCGCGTGCCGTTCCCTCCGCGCGAATCCGCATTCGAGATGAGCCCGGCGGTTGGTTCCGAACCGTTGCGCGATGTCCCAACCGGCGCTCGTGGTCGAGCATCTCGCGAAGCGCTTCGACCGCAAGACCGCGCTCGAGGATCTGTCGTTCACGCTTGACGCCGGCGAGATCGTCGGTTTGATCGGACCCAACGGCGCGGGCAAGTCGACCGCGTTCGGCATCCTGTGCGGTTTGATGCGTCCCGACGCCGGCGCGATGCGCTATCGCGGCGCGCCGCTGGGCCGTGATCGCGGACGCATCGTCTCGCTCATTCCCGAAACGCCCGACGTGTATCCGCTGCTGACGGTCTGGGAGCATCTGGTCTTCGCGGCGCACCTATGCGGCTTGGCCGACGGCTGGGAAGCGCGAGCCCAGACGCTCCTCGCGCGCATGGACATGCTCGAGCATCGAGCGGTGCTCGGCAGTGAGTTGTCCAAAGGCATGCGTCAGAAAACGCTCGTTGCGGCGACGATTTTGGCCGAAACGCCGGTGCTGCTGCTCGACGAACCGATGATCGGACTCGACCCACTGGGCCAGCGCGGGCTGCGCGACGTGCTGCGTGATTTGCGCGCGGGCGGCACGGCGATCATGTTGAGCACGCACCAGCTCGAAGCGGCCGAAGCGCTGTGTGACCGCGTCGTCATTCTCAATAAAGGCCGCGCGGTGGCGGGCGGGACGATCGAGGAGATGCATGCGCTCGGTGCCGGGACGCTCGAAGACGTCTTTCTGGAAATCACGCGGCCATGAGCGGCCTCGGCGCCCTGTGGTACGCCGACCGGTGCGCGTTGCTCAACGACCTGCGCCGTGTGCTGCGGTCGCCGGGCCGCATCACGGTCTGGATCGTGTACGCCTTGTCGGTCGCCGGCCTCGTGTTCGGCCGGCTCATTCTCAGCCGGTTCGGTGCGCCGGCGCGGGCCGCCGACATCGCGCGGGCCGACTATTTCGCCTGCGCGCTGATGGCGACGCTCGCGCTCTCGCTGGCGCTGGGCTTCGGCGCGATCGGTATCTTTCGCAGCCGCGCTGAGGCGCGCTTCATTATCGGGTCCCGCATCGCGGCACCGCTGGCGATCGCGTATCTGCAAGCGCGCGAATCGCTGGCGCGCGGCCGGCGGCTGATCTTCTCGTTCGTGTATTTCATTTTGGTGTTTGGGCCGCAACGGATCGGGCTGCTGACCGTTCTGGCCGATGTGGTTCTGATCTTCGCCGTCGTGTGTGCGGCGGCGGCGATCGTCGTTCCGCGCCGGCTGCTGGCGCGGCCGGCCGGGATCGCGTGCATGGTCGCCGGTTTGCCGCTCGCCCTCCTCGCGCTGGCGCCGGCGCTGCGCGAC
>PLAE01000046.1 GCA_003134035.1 Candidatus Velthaea versatilis | reverse complement strand
ACGTTGACCTCGATCACGCCGGGATCGGGCGTCACCTTGATGACGTTGATGCGCGGATCGTACGGCGGCGGATACCCCTCGATGTGCACGGGCTTGTCGAGTTCGGCCGCCGTTTGTTCGACGGCGCCGAGCAGTTCGAGATAGTCGGCGGCCGATTCGGTCGGCGGCATGAACACGCACAAGCGTCCATCGCGCGGCTCGACCGCGATCGCCGTGCGCACGGACCCGTCGATGGCGATGCCTTGCTCGACGAATTGCTGGCGCAGCCGTCCGTTGTCTTGCGCACCGCCGGTGACGAATTGCTGCGGCGGCGCGTACGGATCGGATGGTTCGGGCAACGGCGGCAGCGGTGCGAACGGATCGGGCGTGGTGATGACCGGACGGTCCTCGGGCTCAAGCCACGGCAGCGACGCCAGCGGCAAACGCAAGCCGGCGGGCGCGTCACCCGGCACGAGATGCACGCGGCCCGAACGCGTCGACCACTGTTCGGATTTCCAGCGGCGCAGGTCGGCGGTGTTCCAGCGCTGCACCGGCAGCACGAAAGCGGCCGGCGTGTTGAGGCCGCGCCGGAACGAACGCGCCAGGCGCGCGCGCTCTTCGGGATCGTCGAGTTTCGAATCGAGCGTCGTGACGTTTTCGGGCAGATCCGCTTCTTTGGTCACCAGCGTGCGCGCATCTTCATACGCCGGCGCGACGAAGGCGGGATCGATATCGATCCGTTTCGCGATACCGCGCGCGAGCGCGGCGGCGTCCTCCGGCGTCGGATTCGCGTTCGCGGTTTCGCGCGCGACCACGTCGACGTTGCGCCACAGCGGCATGCCGTCACCGCGCCAGTACAGCGCGAACGCCCAGCGCGGCAACGACTCGCCGGGATACCATTTGCCTTGCCCGTAGTGCAGCATTCCGCCCGGCGCGAAGCGGTCGCGCAGCCGGCGAATGAGCGCATCGCCGAAAGCGCGCTTCGTCGCGCCGACCGCGGCCGTCGTCCATTCCTCGGCATCCATATCGTCGATCGCGACGAACGTCGGTTCGCCGCCCATCGTGAGGCGGACGTCGCGTTCGCGCAGGGCGTCGTCGACGCGGTCGCCGAGCCGGTCGATCGCGGCCCATTGCGCAGCGGTGTAGGGCTTGGTGACGCGCGGCGGTTCGTGCACGCGCGTGACCGACATCTCGAAACCGAACGTCACCTCGCACGGATCGATCGTGCCCGAGATCGGCGACGCCGAGACGGGACTCGCCGCGCACGCCAGCGGGATATGGCCTTCACCGGCAAACAGCCCCGACGTCGGATCGAGCCCGACCCAGCCGGCACCCGGCAGATAGACTTCGCACCACGCGTGCAGATCGGTGAAATCTTGGCTGGCGCCCGACGGTCCGTCGAGCGAAACGACATCGGGCTTGAGCTGAATGAGATAGCCCGACGCGAAACGCGCGGCCAAGCCCAAGCGCCGCAGTAATTGCACGAGCAGCCAGGCTGAATCGCGACACGACCCGGACTGCTTCTCGAGCGTTTCGTCCGGTGCTTGAACGCCGGGCTCCATCCGAATCACATAGCCGAT
Source organism: Candidatus Velthaea versatilis (assembly GCA_003134035.1). Taxonomy (GTDB): domain Bacteria; phylum Vulcanimicrobiota; class Vulcanimicrobiia; order Vulcanimicrobiales; family Vulcanimicrobiaceae; genus Velthaea; species Velthaea versatilis. Next base: position 2,585 of record PLAE01000046.1, on the reverse strand, counting down.
GTCGCGGCAGAGCGCCGAGTTGAGGTTGAAGACGAACGACGTCGTCGGCCGCGGTGTGCGATCGATGGCGGCGAGGTATTTCTCAAACCGTTCCCCGAGCGTTTCGGCCAGCAGATACGGCGCGAGTTCCAGCGCCAAGATCGGATCGTAGGTGAACGGATACCGTTCGGCCGACTCTTCGAGAAAGAAATCGAACGGGTTGATGACCGCGAGATCGGCGACGAGGTCGACGGTGATATCCAGATGCTCGGTCGTATTGGGAACAAGCACGCGCGCAAGCCAGTTGGATTGCGGATCTTGCTGCCAGTTCAAAAAATGGTCGGCCGGCCGCACGTCGAGCTGATAGGAAACAATCGGCGTCCGGCAATGCGGCGCCGGCCGCAGCCGGATCACCTGCGGGCCCAGCTTGATCTGCCGGTCGTAGGTGTAGTGCGTCGCATGATGGAGGGCAACCCGGAGACTCATATCCCTATAAGACTCGCGTTCGGTGGACGAGCACCTACCAATAAACGTGACACGCCGAGTCTCGCTGGGCAGGCGCTTTGTTTATCGAACGTTCGTTCGGCTTTTGCGGTAGTGCCGGACCCTGCCGTTCAGAGGACCGCCTCAACGGCGACCGTCGAGCGGTCGGGCACCGCCCGAACGACGGCGACCGGCAGCTTGGCGATCTCGACCACGCGATTGGCGATGCTGTGTTCGATGATGCGCTCGATCGCGCTGCGACCCTCGGTGCCCATCACGATCGCCGAGCAGTGATGTTCATCGGCCGCGCCGACAATCGCGTGCGCGATCTCGCCGCTCCAAATAACGCTGCTGACCGCGATACCGGCGGCCTGCGCCTCACGATCGTAGTGTTCGATGAACGGTGGCGTTACGTGCAATTCGTGAGCCGGCCGGACATAGACAATGAGCAGCGCCTCCCCCGATTGCCGTGCGCGCGCCACGGCGAAATGGAACGCCGCGCGCGACGACTCGGAGTCGTTGAGGGCAACGGCCAACGGCCCAACGCGCTCGACGTCGTCGACGTGCGCGACGGCGACGGGAACGGGGCTAGAACGGAGAATTTCCTCGGCCACGCTGCCGTTGAACAGGCGTGACAGACCGGTTCGCGCATGCGTCCCGAGGACGATCATGTCGGGATTTGTCGCGGTGGCAAAGCGCACGATCGCATCCGCCGCCGCGCCGTGGACGATCGTCGACGTAGCCGTGATTCCGCGTTCGCGAGCTTTGGCGATCGCAGCGTTGCACAGCGCTTGCGCGTCGTCCATGAGCTCCTTGAGCAGCGGCTGGGTGTCGACGATCATCCCTTCGGAGACCGGGAGGAGCACGCTGGCCGAATCGACCGCGTGAACGAAGTTGAGCGCCTCGCCCGGCCGGACCAGCACCAAAGCGGCATCGACGGCGCGCCGCGACGGTTCGTTATCGTCGATCGCGACGACAATGGTTTTTTCCGGACTATCCATGCTCCAAGTATACGCCGCGACGGCGCAGCCTGCGAACATAACCCCGAACGTGGGGACTTCGTACGGCTGCTTGCGTCGTTCTATCGGCGTTTTTCACGATGTTCTTGGCCTCGATCCCAATGCTATAGTCAGAGCCTGTTCGATGGGTCAAGAGAGGAGCCGTTCCGGTGAAAGCGGTGTCTTCCATGGCACGCGGGTGCTGTGCAGGGCGAGGTCGAGCTCGTGAATGCGGCCCGTATCGTGCATGGCCGGGCGGACCTCAACGCGGCGCGTGCGATCGCTCGGCGCGTCTTCAACGGCCGGCGCGGCGGCGACGACGCGGCGGCGCTCTGTCTGCGCACGCCGTCGGCGCGCGCCGCCGGCTCCGCGNNATTTCACGATACCCGGTCCGGCGAGGCTGCGTTACAATGAAGGCGTCGCCCCATGCGCATCGGCTACCACGGACGCCGTCTTTCGCTCCGCGCCGGCAGGCGAGCGCGAGAATCCGCACGACCTTTTCGCCTCGAGGTTGCCAATGATAAAGCACTTGCCGATGTTTCCCGCCGACGTGGTGGCGTTCGCCTTCCAGGGCCAGGTGACTAAAGCGGACTACGATTCCGTCTTCTTGCCGGTCGTCGCAAGCGAGCTAAAGAAACATCAGAAACTGCGGCTTTATTACGAGATGGCGCCGGATTTCCAGGGGTTCGACGCCGGCGCGATGTGGGATGATTTCGCGGTTGGAATGGAACACATCGCGCGCTGGGATCGGGTCGCCGTCGTCACGGACGTTGAATGGGTCGAACGCGCAGCACAGCTGTTCGGAATGATCCTGCCTTCGAGCGTGAAAGTCTTTCCGACTTCGCAAACGGCGGCCGCGCGGACGTGGATCTCGGCAAAGTCGTCGATGTTGGAGCATGCACGATGATCATCGCCGGCGACATCGGCGCGACGACGACGCGACTAGCGTTGGTTTCAGAACAGCGCGGACCGCGGAAGTTCGTCGTCGAGCAGGAGTTTGCCAGCTCCGGCTATCCGGGGCTGCAACCCATCATCACGGAATTTCTGATCGCTCATGGCAGCGAGGTGACGTCGGCATGTTTCGACGTCGCGGGTCCGGTGGTCGCCGGGCGAGCACACCTGACG
>PLAE01000184.1 GCA_003134035.1 Candidatus Velthaea versatilis | reverse complement strand
GCGCATCGCGATCGCGCGCGCGCTGATCGGCAGCGCGCCGATCGTCGTGTTCGACGAGTGCACCGCCAGCCTCGACCCGGCCGCCGAACGCGTCGTGAACGGCGCGATCGAAACGCTGGCGGAGCGGGCGACGGTGGTTCTCATCACCCACCGGCTGGGCAGCGTACGCGGTGCGCGGCGCATCGTCGTGCTGGCCGCCGGCCGGATCGTGCAGACCGGCACGCACGCCGAACTGGCCGGCGCCCCGGGCGAATACGCCCGGCTGTGGGCGGCCTACGACGCCGCCCACGCCTGGCGCACGGCGGGCTGAAGCACCCGCTTTCATCGCGCGTTCTTCAGGCCTTCACGTGCGAGGGATATCGTGGGGCCATGAGCACCACCGGCGTCCCCATCAGCCCGCCGCCGGAACGGTCGCCGGGCGGCGACGGTTCGCCGGGCGGAACTCCCGCGGGCAAACGCGCGGGCGGGGCCGGCGCCGCGCTGCGCCGCTGGATCGTGCCCTTGGGCGTCGGCGCCGTGCTCTCTGCGTTGCCCCACCCGCCGGGGCTAGCCGCGAGCGCGTGGCATTACGTCGCGCTCTTCGCCGCCGTCGTCGCGGCCCTCATCGTGGAGCCGATCCCGGCCGCCGCGTGCGCGCTCATCGGCGTGTCGATCGCGGCGGCGTTCCAAATGGTCGAGCATGGCGCTGCCGCGTCGACCAAATGGGGGTTGTCGGGCTTCGCCAACGACACGGTTTGGCTCATCTTCGCCGCCTACATGTTTGCCGACGCATACGCCAAGACCGGCCTGGGCCGGCGGATCGCGCTGGCGCTCGTCGCGCGGATGGGCGGGAATTCGCTCGGACTCGGCTACGCGATCGCGCTGGCCGACGGCATTCTGGCGCCGTTCACCCCGTCGAACACGGCACGCAGCGGCGGCACGATTTTCCCGATCATCGCGAACATCCCGCCGCTTTACGGCTCGAACCCGGGTCCGACGGCGCGGAAAATCGGGACGTATCTGATGACGGTCGCGTTCGCGGCCACCTGCGTCACGAGCACGCTGTTCCTGACCGCCCTGGCGCCGAATTTGCTCGTGATGGACTTCGCGCAAAAGATCGCCGGCGTCCACGTGAGCTGGATGACGTGGTTCATCGGGATCGCGCCGGTCGGTATTTTGCTCTTCTTGGCGGTGCCGCCGGTAGTCTATCTGCTCGAACGGCCCGAAATCAGCCGCTCCGCGGAGATTCCAGCCTGGGCGAAGGCGGAACTGGCGAAAACCGGGCCGCTCACGCGGCGCGAGATCGTCCTAGCCGCGGCGGTAGCCGGCGCGCTCGCGCTTTGGATCGGTGGCGGCGCGCTGGTGTCGGCGACCGTCGTCGCGCTCGGCGTGGTCGCCGTGCTGCTGCTGTGCGGCGTGCTCACCTGGGACGACGTGCTGGCGAATCGCGCGGCCTGGGGCGTCTTGGTGTGGTTCGGCGCGCTCGTCGCGCTCGCCGACGGGTTGGCCAAAGTCGGCGTGCTGGCTTGGCTCTCGCATGGCGCCGCCGCTCATCTGGTGGGTTTGCCGCTCTTCCCACTACTCGCGGCGGCCGTCGCGCTCTTCTTTCTAGTCCACTACGGCTTTGCGAGCTTGACGGCCCAGGCGACCGCGCTGTATCCGGTGCTGCTCGGCGCGCTCGTCGCGATCCCGGGCGTTCCGCCGACGACCGCGTCGCTCGCCCTGGCCTACGGAATGGGCCTCATGGGCGTGCTGACGCCGTATGCCTGCGGTCCGGCGCCGATTTACGCGCACGGCGGCTACATCCCCAACCGCGATTTCTGGCGCACGGGCGCCGTGCTGGGCGGCTTGTTTTTGGTTGTTCTGATCGTCATCGGGCTCCCGTGGCTGCTCTGGACGGTCCACTGACACGCAGCGTTTAAGACGCGCGGACGCTCAGGCTGCGCTGCATGTCGGCGATATATTTGCGGTGCATGGTGTTTTGATAGACGCGAAAGCAGCGCCAGAGGGCGAATTCGACCGCGGCCCAGGACATCGGCGCAGCAACCAGCGCGCTCATCGACAAGCCCCAGTTGCGCACGCCCGCTTCGGCCGGTTCATCATCCAAGCCGAGCTCGCGCATTAGATCCGCCGGATCGAACGTGAACCAGCGCAGGTCTCCGCTCGCCGGCTCGAGGGTCCGGAAAATGGGGATCGGCCAGTCGCGCGGATCGCCGCCGGCGCCCGTCGCGATACGCGGCCATTCGCCGCTCTGCAGACCGTGCTGGTCGCACACACCGATAATATCGGCGTCGCCGGGCGTGAGTGCGAGGACCTCGGTGCCGCTCGGCAGCCGTTCGAAAAAACGGCCGAAGAAATAGCCTAGAATCACGCCGTTCGGATCGACCGCCGCGGCACGGCCCAGGGCGAACAACCCGAAGCGCAGCGGGATCGCGAACCAGTCGCCGGCCCGGAATGCAGGCATGGCTAGATGTGGTCGGTGCTCCAGCACCGGTCGGCGTCGTCGGCGAGGATCGCGGCACCGTGGAGGCGCCAGGCGGCGCGCGCGGGTTGCGAGAGCAAAGCGATCATCATGATACTATTCTTCCGTTTTTTCACCGCGCCTCGCGGAATCGCCGGCCGTGCGACATCCGGCGGCAGCCAGCCGTTGACTTTGCGCAGGTCCCCGGCCGCGCTGCGGATCAGCGGTGCGACCGCGTCAAATCCCGCATCTGCCGTGTAGCCGAATTCGTCGAGGGCGAACGAGTCCAGGCGCGGGACACGCCGGCCCAGCACATAAGCGGTCACGGTCCGGCCGCGGCGCACGATGCGGCCGATCCGCTGACCGTCGGCGGGCTGGGTCCGGCCCAACGTGCGCAGCCAGTCCCAAATCAGCGGTGTGCGCTTGAACGCCAGCGGGCGCCGACGGTCGAGCGCATCGAAACATCGACGAATCGCGGTCCAGTCGCGGTCGGTCACCGCCGCGATGTCCAGCCGCGCATGCGGCAGCGCGTCGGCGCGCAGGCTGATCGTGCGCGACGGCAGCGTGATGAAGCCGAGCCGTTCGTAGAAGACAGGATGAATGTCACTGAAAAGATAGGCGACGTCGGTTCCGCCGGCGCGCTCGCGGTCGAGGAGCGCGCCGATCATCGCCGAGGCGTAACCGCGGCCGCGAAGTTCGGGCGGAGTGAACACCGCGCCGATCCCGGCCGCGCGCAGCGCGCGTTCACCGCAGCGAATCTCACGCTCGTAGCGCTTGCACGACACGACGATCGAGCCGTCGACGCGCAAGCCGATGGTACGGAAGCGGCGCTTGCCGAACGCCGACGCGGCAATCGTGCTGAAATCTTCGATGTATCGCTCGAGCGACCGGCCATCGGCCCACAGGGCGCCCGTCAACGGCAGCACGTCGCGCGCGTAGTCGGCCGGTGCGATCGTCGTCAGCTGCACCGGCCCATTTTACACGATGGGCAAAGCAGCGAACGTCCCCGCTAAAATATCCGTTGAGTTTCGGCCGAGCCAGCGCTCGAGCACGGTCGCGTACACCGAACGGAAGTCGGTGCCGAATTTGAGATCGCCGTCGTCCAGATCCGTCAGCGACGGATGCTCGCCGTAAATGCCGCCGCTGACGCCGCCGCCGACGGCGAAGAGCGGCATCGCCGTGCCGTGATCGGTGCCGTTGCTGGCGTTCTGATTGACGCGCCTGCCGAATTCGGAAAAGGTCAGCGCCAACACGCGCTTGTCCAAACCGTGGGCCGCCAAGTCGTTGAAGAACGCCAGGAGTCCGTCGCCCAGATATTTGAGCAGCCGGTCTTGCTGCGCGCGCTGGTTGGCGTGCGTGTCGAACGAACCGAGCGATACGAAGATGATGCGCGTGCCGGCGTCGCTGCCGATGAGTTGGGCGGCGAGTCGGAGTTGGCGCGCGAAGCCGTCGGTCGGATAGGTGACGGCCGGCGTGTAGCCGCTGATGCGCGCGCGCAATTCGTCGCCGCCGTGATAGGCTTGGCGCGCCGTTTCGGCGATCATTCCCAGGTATGGCGAGCCGCCGGGCCGTGCGCCGTCGTATAACACGCCGGCTTGGGTTTTGACGTCTTTGACCGTGTTGTATGCGTAGCCGTTGAGCCCGCCGATCGCGGCGACGTCGACGTGGGCGGCGACAAGGGCCGCGGGCAGCGTGTCGCCTAGCGCGACCGCCTCGAAAAGCGACGGCGGTTTGGTGCCGGCCGGATACATGCGATCCAAGGCACGCCCCAGCCAGCCGGTTCCGAGCGGTCGCTGCGGCGACGCGGTTTCCCAAATCTGCGTCGCCTCGAAATGCGAGCGATTCGGATCGGGGTACCCGACGCCTTGCACGACGGCGACGTGTCCTTGCGCGTACAATTCGCCCAGGCCGGCCAGCGCCGGATTGAAGCCGATCCGAGCGTTCAGTTTGAGCACCGCTGAATCGGGAATGCGAATGACCGGCCGCGCGCGATGATAGGCGTCGTCCGACCACGGCACGATCGTGTTCAGCCCGTCGTTGCCGCCGCTGAGCGCGATGACGACGAGGACGTTGGCGGGATCGATCGAGCGGCCCAGCGCCGGGAGCGCCTGCGCCGACGCGGCGCGCGCGAATGCTGCGGGCAGCGATCCGCCGAGCACGGCGACGCTCAGCGAGCTGCGAAGAAACGAACGGCGGTCGGGCATCGGTAAAACCTCGGGTGGTGTGAGCGTTATGGGTGGCGGCTCGGGCGAAGCCCGANNGCGGCTCGGGCGCGAAGCGCCCTAACGCCACGGGTTCCGGCGAAGCCGGAACCCTGCTGCTAATTGAGCTGATTGACCGGAAGATTGAACGTCAGCGCGAGCGCTCCGCGAATCTTCTCTTGATAGTTTTCGGGCCCGAACGGCATGGGGTTAACGGTCATCGCGGCATCGCCGCCCGAACGCAGAAACGCGACGAGGGTCGCGCGCACGTCGCCCGTCACGTCGTCCTGCAGCGCCGACGTCACGATCGCATCGACGATCCGCGCGGGGTCCAGTCCGCCGGCCGCCGACACGATGGCATCGGGCGCGACGTTCGGCGCGCCGGATAGCGCGGCAGCGGGAATCGCGCCGGCCGCCGGCCGGCTCGTCGCGACGAGCGCATTGACGAAATTGAACCGGGCCAGCAACGTCGTCGTGTTGATCCACGCCGGCCCGCCGTCCCAGCCTTTCACGCTGGGGGGCGCGAGCGGCTCTTGGCCCATGCGGCGCAGCGCATCGGGCAAACCGGGCGGAACGCTGGTGGCACCGACGTACCGCAGCAGGCCGACCGCGAACTCGATCGGGCTCTTGGGCAGCGCGCGATACGCGCGCGCGGAGTAGAAGACGTTCGAGCGCAAAATCGTCCCGACGGTGATCGCGATGTCGCAGCCGCACAACGCGTACGTCTGCGCGACGGCTTCGGTCAACGCGGGCTCGGGGTCCGAATACACGAAGTATTCGAGCAGTTTGCGCGCGAGAAAGCGTTGGTGAACGGGCTGCGCGACGATGATGTTCACCACGTCGGTAAGTCCGAAGTTGCCGCTGTGGCCGAGAAACGTCTTTACGCCGTCGTCGTGCCGGCGCGGATCGAACGACACGCTCATCGTGTGCGAGTCGTACGCCCAGCCCGTGAACGCGCGCGCCGCTTCTTTGACGTCGCTTTCCGTATACTCGCCCAAGCCCAGGGCGAAGAGCTCCATCACCTCGCGAGCGTAATTTTCGTTGGGGTGGGCCTTGGAATTCGAGCGATTGTCGAGCCATACCGACATCGCCGGATCGACCGACACCGCTGCCAGCAAGGCGTGAAAATTCCCCAGACCTTGAGCGCGAAAAAGATCGATCTGTCGCGCCATGAGCGCCGGCGGCACTTTGGCGATGCTGGTGGCGAAATGGCCGTGCCAGAAGAGCGTCATCTTTTCGGCCAAGGGATGTTGGGTGCGCAGCATGCGGTCGAGCCACCACAACTCGGTGCCCGTTCGCGCCTGGCCGCCTTTGACCGCGTAGAGCACCTCACGTGGTGGATACGCCTCGAAGGGTAGTTCGGGCGCGGCCGGATGCACGAACGAGTCGACCGCCGCCGAGGCGCCCAGCCCGGCCGTGCGCGCGACATCTGCCGCGCTGCCCCCGAAACCCGCGCGGCGCAGCAGATGCGCGGCTTGCCGCACGCCGAAATGGCCGGCGTACGGCGCGAGCGCGGACTCGGCATCGAGCGTGCCGGACGGACGATACCCAACCTGCGGATCGGTCGACGTGTCGAGTGAGATCAAGGCCATGCCGCTTCAACGAACACGCCGCCGGTGACAATGCGGCCGACGATTAAGCGGCGATGAATTTTTCGCGGGTTAGCGCGGCCGCGAGCAGTCCACGCGGTGCTTTCCGCGGACGGCCCGGCACGCGCCGGCGTTGGCGAGCTTAGAAGCCCGAGGCTCGGTCGCTTAGGCAGGTGCTCACTAGCGCCGCGCGGTTGGAAACGCCGAACGCACGGAAAATGTGCTTGGAGAGCATGTTTTTAATCGTCTGCTCACCGACGTTGCGCAGTTGGGCGATCTCTTTGTTCGTCTTGCCCTGACAAATGAGCGTGACGACTTCGCGCTGGCCGTCGGGCAGTGAGGCGACGATCGGATGGCGTTCGAGGACATCGGGCTGCGCCTCGCCGTCGCGTGCCAGAGCTGCGCTGATGTAATTCTTCGTCGCGCCCAAGTGCGTTTTGACGTAGTGCAGAACGGCTTCATCGCGCTCGAGTTGGAGCAGTGCGTATCCGGCGCCGACCGCGCGGCGCACATAACCGATCCCGGCGAACATCTCGAACGCCTCACGGTAGCAGTGCCGCGCCCGCTTTGAATCCCCGGCGGCTTCGGCGACGACACCGGTAATGAACGCTTCGTCGGCGGTCAGCCGCACGTCGTTCGAGTACGAGACAAGCCGATCGACTGGCGCGAGGCCGAAGTAGCGCGTACACAGCTGCGCGGACCTTTGCGGATCGAAATGCGTGCAAGCCTCGGCGACGGCTAACAGCGCGAAGCGTTCTTCGCCGACGAGCTCTTGGCCGTCGATCGATTCGAGCAGGTCGAGCGCGCGCTTCGCATGTAGCGTCGCGGTAAACGGCTCGCCGGCATTGCGCGCGACGATCGCACTCATGCTCCACGCGAGAACCTCGAAAGCGATTGTCGGCGCACTTTCACGCGCGAGCGCCGCGTACTGGTACGCGCCCAGTGTGTCGCCCGCGAACTCCCGATAAAGCGCCTGATAGACGAGCGTGAGAAAATGCTGAGCCGAAAGCCCGGATGACCAATTGAGCTGCTCCGCCTTGAGATCGACAAAGCGCGCCAGGTCTGCATCGAAAAGTTCAGCTGAGTAAATCGAGAGCGTACAGATCGCCGTGGCCGCGATCGCGCGGTCGTGCGCGGTGCACTCGTCGAGCCGCACCAGGGTCCGTTTGAAGCCTTCGGCCGAACGCCGGTAGTTCGCGCGCGCCGTGTCGCACCAAGCTTGCAGTTCGAGCGCCCGGGCGTGAATGATGTCGGCGCGCGGATCGACCTGCGCTAAATAGGTCTCGGCCGTGTCGATGTCGCGCTTGGCCCAATAGCCAAGCGCTGTCGCGAACGCGATCTCCGAACTCACCGCGAAGTGCGCGCCCGAACAGCGCGAAGCCGCCTCGTGCAGGATTGCTATTCCGGTGTCGGGATCGTCCTGGCGGATCCGGGCGCTCGCAACGAGCATCTGCGCCGTGAGCGACGCGTCGAGGGTCGCGTGAGTTTCGAGCGTATCGACGATGGCGGCTTGGGCTTCGCGCGGCCGCCCGGTTCGCAAATAGGCTCGCGCTGATAGCAGGGCGACTTCGGAGGTGGTCGCGACTGACCCGACGCGGATGTCCGCGCAGATCTCGAGGCACCGTTCGAAGTCGCCCTCGAAGTAGGCCAGCTTGGCGTCGGATACGGAAGCGCGCGTGCCGACCGGGATCGGCTTGGGTGCCATCTCCATTGAAAACCGGCATTCTACGTGTCCCTCAAAATCTTTACCTCCCCCCGGCTGCGTGGCAAAAATTGTCGTTCTGGATTAGTCCATCAGCTTAGGAACCCGACGAATTAGGAACCCGACGAACGGGGGCTATGAAGGGCCGGCGCCGAGGCCGTAGCAGCAGCTGAAGATGTGAAGCAGCGTGGCAATGACCGAGAAAGCGAGCATTGAAGGTTCCCGTCTGCCGGTTGGACCGGCTAGCAGAACAGTACAAAGGTACCGTCCTGGGAACTACGCTTTCGAGCAGATTGGTGCCTCGCTTGAATCGGCTAGAGAATTGCAAAGACTTTGCAACGTTTCTTACCGGCAGCTTGCCCCCGCCCGTTGAGGAACGGGGGAGGCGTTGCGTCGTGATGGGCGCGCTTGGTAACGGTGCTCCGCGCACGGGGGCTGATTTGGAGCCGCGCAGGCGCTAATGGAGCCGGCGCGCGCTAATTTGAGCCACGCACGGGCCGATTTGGAGCCGCGCACGGGCTGG
>PLAE01000205.1 GCA_003134035.1 Candidatus Velthaea versatilis | reverse complement strand
GGCGGCCGCGATCGGCGCGGCGGTTGCGTTCACGGCGGTCGCGGCCGCCGTGCTGGCGATCGTGCGCGAGCGGCTCGACGCGACGACGGCAACGCTGGTGGCCTGCGCGCTCCTGCCGCTCGCGATGCCGTTCTTTCACGAGCCCGACTTCGTGCTCGAACTCCTGCCCGTGCTGGTCTTGTCGCTGCGCGCGCAGGGCCGCGCACGCGAGCTTGCCGCCGTCGCGACCGTGTTCGTGCTCGTCGATTGGTTCGGGCTGGCGCAGCGGCATGCACCGGGCCAGATCCTGTGCCTGGGCTTCGCTGTGGCGTTCGGTTTCATCGGATTGCGCCCCCCGGCCGCCGCGATTTCGCGCTTCGGACGCGCCGATTTGACCGGGCTGCTCGCGCTCGCGCTCCTCGCCGTCGCCGCGACCGGTCCCGCCGCGGCGCACCCCGCCCCGACCTGGCCCGACCGGCTGCCGGCGCACTACGCGGCGCCGCCGGCGGCCGACGCCAGCGGCGTTTGGGGCGATGAACAGCGCGCCGCGGGGCTGCGCGCCCGCGATCCGGTCTGGGGTCTGCTGCGCGCAATACCGCTCGCCGGCTGCGCGCTGCTCGCAGCGGCGCTGATCGCCGACCGTCGCCGCGAACGGCGCGCGCAGCCGCGCGCCGGATACCGCCGTGAAGCCGGCGTATTGACGGTGCCGGCGCCGTTACCCGCGGCGCTGCGTTTGCGCCGGCGCGACGAACCGGCGTGAAGTGGATCGACTTCGTCGCACATCCTTCGCCGTGAAATATCGACCGCCGTAAAAGTTAAATATCGACGCCCAGCATGTCGTCGAACGGCGTGACGTTGTTGGGATGCCAGCCGGTAAAATCGTTGTTGTAGGTGAAGATGTCTTCGCGAATCCAGAGCACGATCGTCGGGATGTCGGCGACCATCTGCTTTTGGATCGCGGCGACGATCGGGCGCTGCTCGGCCTCGTCGTACGCCGATTTTTCCCGGTTCAGGAGCGCATCGGTTTTCGGATCGCAATACCGCGCATCGTTTTGCCCGTTGGGCGGAATTTGATTGCACGCGGCGAGGTTGGAGAGATCGCCGTTGGGCGTCAACTGCCACGCGAAGGTGATCATGTCGAACTTTCCGGCGTACATGATGCCGCCTTGCTGATACGGCGCGAACATCAGCGTCGACGGATAGTGCAGCACGTTGATCTGCGCGCCCATCGCTTGCCAGGTGCTGCGGATGAGCTCGATCATCTGATCGGCGTCGGGCTGACCGCTGACGGTCGCGAAGTCGAACGCGAGGCGTTTGCCGTTCTTGGTGCGGACGCCGTCCGCTCCGCGCTTCCAGCCATCGGCGTCGAGTAGCGCCGCGGCGCGGGCAAGGTCGAATGGGACACGCGGCAGTTCCGCGTGCAGCGGGCTCACCGGCGTGACGACCCCCTCCTGCAGCACGCCCAAACCGTGCCCGATCTTGTCGCGCAGCGTGCGCCGATCCACGCCCAGGCGCAGCGCTTCGCGCACCGGTTTATCGGCAAACAACGGGTGCGCCATGTTGAAGTCGAGGTGGCTGTAGAAATACCCCGGGCTATGGATCGTCGTGACGTTCTTGAGCGCCTTGACGCGATCGTAAAAACCTAGCCCGACGAGCGGCCACAGATCGACTTCGCCGCTTTGCACTTGGGTCAGCAGCGTGTTGCGGTCCGGGATAAATTTGTAGATGATCTTTTTGAGTTTCGGCTGCCCGCGCCAGTAGTACGGATTGGCTTCCAGCTCGACATGGTCGCCGCGGACCCACTTCACGTACCGGAACGGACCGATGCCCACCGGCTTGCTGTTGTAGTCGGCATTGTTGATGTCGGGCAAGTTCCCCAACAGATGCTTGGGCAAAATGCACGGGTTCGCGCCGGCCGAACCGAAGAACGTCGGCAAAAACGACGAGTACGGGCGCTTGAGGTGAAACACGACCGTGTATTTGTCGGGCTCGTCGATTTTGGTGATGAGATCGAAGCCGTCGCGGCCCACGACGTTGTTGTGCGGGTTGTTGACGGCGGAAGTCGAGAACACCACGTCGTCACCGTCGAACGGAGCGCCGTCGGACCATTTGACGCCTTTGCGCAGGTGCCACGTGATCGTTAGGCCGTCGCTGCTCACCAGATGATTCGCCTTGGATGGCACCGTGAGGGCGAGTTCCGGGGTCGGCCGGTTGTCGTGTCCGTAGCGCACGAGCCAGCCGCTCGTCATTTCCGACATGAAACCCAGCGACGATGCTTGCGCGAGATCCGGGTTGAGCGAGGTGATGTCGAGGATATCGCCGATGCGCAGCGTGTGCGGGATCGTCGTGGCGTTCTTTGCGGCGGCCGGACTGCCGCCCGCGCTGGGCGCGGTTTGCGCCGGGCCGCTCGTGGTGTCGCCGACTTTCGTGCAGCCCGCCGCGAGCGTCGCCGCGAACAAGAGCCCGACGAAGCTACGACTCAAAACGAGTACGCCCACGGATTCCAAAACGGCGTCAAAATCACGGGCGTCGAACTGAAGCCGCGCAGCGCGCTCGGATACACCTCGACATCTTTGCGGAACCACATGATGATCGAGGGGTCGTCCTTGGTGAATTCATACTGCACGGTCGCGTAGTCGGCGATGCGCTTTTGCTGGTCGACCGTTTCATTCGCGTCGGCCATTGCTTTGGTGGCGATGGGATTGTTCCAAAACAGGTTGTTCTGTCCGTGCGGCGCGAAATTCGCGCCCGAGTAGATCGCGCTGTTGTCGATATCGGCGGCGCCCGTCCAGGCGAAGAGCGCGACGTCGTACTTGCCGCCCTGTAAGATGCCGTTGGCCGTATTGTCGAAGAACGACGGCGTGACGTAGTTTTTGATCTCGGCGACCGCGCCGACCGTCCGCCAATAGGTGAGCACCTGCGCTTGCAGCGCGTGGCCGGCGGTCGATTCGACCTGGGTCGAGAACTGGAAGGCCAATCGCTGTCCGTTTTTCACTCGCACGCCGTCGGGACCGACGCGCCACCCGGCCGCATCGAGCAACGCTTTGGCCTTGGCGACATCGTACGGATAGCGCACCAGCCGCGACGTTTGGGCGAACGGGTAAAGCGTGGGATCGAGAAACGAATCGCTGAGCTCGCCCAGGTTGTGACGCAGTTTGGCCAGCAGCGTCGGCCGGTCGATCGCGTAGGTCAGCGCCCGGCGCACACGCACGTCGGCGAAGATCGGCCGGCGCAGATTGAAATCGATGTGATCGAAGATGTAGACGACCGGCGCGATCGTCGTGGAGCCGGGGATCGTCCGGACCGCCGCGTAATTCGCTGCTTGGACGCCCCAGGCCAAATCGAGTTCGTGCGTCTGCAACTGCGTCGCCAGCGTATTTTGATCGGGGATGATCTTGTAGATCACTTCGGCGATCTTGGGCTTGCCCAGAAAGTAATCGGAGTTGGCGGCCATGCGCACGTCGCTGCCGCGCGTCCACGACACGAATTTGTACGGACCGCTGCCGATCGGCGCCGCGTTGAAGGCCGCGGCGTTGAGGCTGCCTTTGTTATCGTTGAGCTTGGCGAGCAGATGCTCGGGCAAAATCGGGCTATTGCCGTTGACGCCCCAGAGTTGCTGCAGGAACGGCGCGTAGACGCGCTTGAGGTGCACGACCGCGACGTACGGATCGCGGCAGTCGACGTCGTGGATGTCGCTCCAACCATCGGTCGTCACGACGTTGTTCTTCGGATTGATCATCATTTGCCACGTGAATCGCAGGTCGGCGCAGGTGAGTTCGGGACCGTCGTGCCACTTGATGCCGTGCCGCAGCTTGTATTTGAGCGTGCGCCCGTCGGCGCTCACGTCGCCGTTGGCCGTGGTCGGGATCTCCGAGACGGCATCGGGGACCGGCCGGGCATGCTGGTCGTAACGCACGGTGTACGAGAAGAGAAACGCCGACAGCGCGCCGACCTCTTGCGACGACGCCAGAGCCGGATTGAGATTCTTGGGATCTGCGGCGGTCGAAATGGTCAGCCGGTCGGGGTGCGCGCCGCCGCCCGCGCTCCCGCCCGAGGTTGCCGCGTCATCGACTTTCGTGCAGGCCGAAACCACGAACGCCGCAAGGGCGCCCGCGACGAGCCGGCCCAGAGGACTCGACTTCGTCGAGTCCGTCGCGTTCGGGCTTCGCCCGAGCCGCCCGTCGTCGCATGTCGGGTAAACCCGACATGCTCCTAGGATCAACGCATCGACTCCGGATCGATCCCGCGGCTGCGGCAGAAGGCGGCGTAGGCCACCGGTGAAATTTCAGACGGCTTGATCTCGCTGCGCCCGCCCCAGAAGACGTTGGTGTAGCCCAGTTCGATGCCGGCCTCGCGCAGATGCTCGTCGATTGCGGCCTTGTGGGCGAGCACCGTCTCTTTGTCGGTGCCGTGCGCCACGCCCATGACGTTGACGTTGCGAAACTCCGGCCCGCCTTCGCGCCAATAGGCGTGCGTCATGATATGGTGGCGGCCGACTTCGCGCCCGGCGTCGAGTTCGCGGCCGGCCGGCACCGCCCAGTGGAACAACGCGTTGTAGCGCGTGACGCGTTCGCCGCTGTCTTTGTTGGTCTTGACGTGTTCGAGGAACGTCGAGAACCGGCCGATCACGCGGCGCTCGTTGAGGGCTTTGCCGACGCGCTCGAATTCATCGAGCGACACCCCGGCTTCGGCGGCACGCGCGAGCCACACATCGCGCACGATCTCGTGCGGCTCGAATTCCCGCTTGATGGCGGTCAGCACGCGCCATTCGAGATCCGAGAGCTCCTCGATATTGGTGTCTTGCACGTCGGCGAGAACGTCGGCCCGCGCGCCCGGTTCCATCCCGCGCCGGCGCACGTGCCCGACGCCGAGCGCGAACAGGCGTTTGGCCGGCATCATGCGGTAATGTTCGGCCCCGACCTGGGCGGCCAAAAAGTCGCCGTGTTTGCGCATCGAGAAACCCTGCGGAACCTTGAGCGTCGTCCACAGCCGGTAGTTCGAGCCCGGCGTGGCGGCGTCGGTCGTGCGGATGACGACGTGCCCCGAGAACGGATCGACTTCGTACATGTAAGCGAAGGCTTCGTTGAGCCGGTCGACCGGAACTTGCCAGGCGACTAGCGCCCCCTGGGCAAGATTGGTAGCCATCAACGTTTGGCGCACCCGGCGGATCGTTCCGGCCCGGACCATCGCGACGACCCGCTCGAGCACGGTCGAAACGTCGATATTGGTCGCTTGCGCGATCGCACCGAACGGATCGCGTTGAAACCCGGCTAGCCGATCTTCGCTAACGGCCAGGATCGCCGCGTTGACGGGATCGTCGATCCACGTCGGAAGCGTACTTGTCATGCTGCCTACGCTTCACGGCGCGCCGTTGGCACCCTCCGCATATAAGAAAGCCTGTTCGGCCTGGCGCAAGGTGTAGACCGAGGTCGTTTGCGTGCTCAGGGCCTGAGTCAACCCGACTTGCGCGTTGAGCAGCAGCGGCAGCGTCGTGACGCCGGCCCGATACTGCGCCTGGGGCGACTTGAGCACGACTTCGGCTTCGTGCAACGCGACGTCCGCGCTCGTCAAGGCGGCTTTGGCCGACACGAGCGAGACCAGGGCTTGCTTCACGTTGAGCTGCACGCCCTCGATGATGGTCTGCTGGTTCGCGATCCCCAACGCCAAATTACCCCGGGCCTGCGCGACGTCGGCCGCGACGACGCCTTGATCGAAGATCGGAATCGACAGCGAGAGGCCGAACGACGAATTATTGCGCAACGCTCCGCCTTTGACGTTCGTCGACGCCGTCGACGCGGACGCCACACCGCTGAGGCTCGGAAAGTTGATGAGCGCGTTGGCCCGCAGCGTGGCCCGCAAACCGCTGACGGTCAGCGCCGCCGAGGTGACGTCCGGCCGCAGCGCGACGGCCCGCGCGAAGGCTTGCTCATACGTCGGAATATCGATTTTCGACGTGACGGGCGCACCGTTGACGGGCGTGTCGTCGCGCGGCAGCACGGCGGTATTCGCGTCCAGGCCCATCGCGTTGGCAAAGGTCGCCTGGGCGCTGAGCTCGGCACCCTGGTCCTGAATGACGGCGACCCGCGCCTGGGCCGTCGGTAGTTGCGCCGTCGCGAGGTCGGCTTGAGCCGCCGACCCGGCACGGATTTGCGCGGAAACGAGATCCTCGTTCGTCTGATCGACGCGCACGGTTTGAACCGCGACCGCCGTCGCCCGTTGCGCGGCAAGCTGGCTGTAATAGGCGTTGGCGACATTATAGGCGACGGTTTGCAGCTCGCGCGCATAGGTCGCGGCCTGCGCGCTTTGGTTATTTTTCGCCGCGCGGATTTCGGCGGCGACCCGGCCGCCGTCGTAAATCAATTGCGATAGCGAAGCCGAGAACGAATTCGACGTGTACGTCAGCGGTCCGCCGGCGGCCGCGGAGCCGGCGGCCGCGGCTCCGGCGGCTGCCGTTGAGGCGCCGGCGTCCTGAGCGTGAATGCGCTCACTCGTCACCGTACCCGCAACGTTGGGCAGCAGGGCCGTTTGCGCCAGTTGAACGGGCGCGGTTTCGATTTGGAGCTGTGCCCGGGCCTGGGCAAGCAGCGGCGAGCGTGCGTAGCCGATGGCAATCGCCTCGTCGAGCGCGACCACCGGCGGCACACCGGCGGCGGCTTGGCCCGCGTTGACGCCCGGCACCGGGGTTCCGTAGGCCGGGTACGGCAGCGACGTCGGCTGGCTCGCCGGCGGCAACGTGATCGTCTGGTTCGGATTGAACGTTCCGCGCGGCAGCGGAACGGTCGACGGCAGCGCCCGCGGCGCGGGCGTCGGCTGCGCGCGCACGATCCCCGGCGCCGTCGTACCGATGACAAGCGCCGAGAGCGCGACGCCCGTGAGCGTGCGAACGTGGTTTGGCTGCAAAGTTGCTCCTACTTATTTTGCGGTTTGGGCGGGCGCAGCACTCATTGCTACGATACTCTTGTCCTGCAACGCATCCGGCCGCGTGGTGATCACCGTCGTCCCGGCCGGAACGTCCGGCGAGCGAACTTCGGCGAGGGTATCGGTTTGCAGACCCAGTTCGACCGGAACCGCCTTCGCCTGCTTGATGATCGGCCCGCCACCGGCGCCGCCGGCTCCGGCCGGAGCCCCGCCGGCCCGCGCCGGCGGATCGACGACGGTGAAGACGCTCGCCCCGTTCTCGGTGGTGATGACCGCCGTACGCGGCACGATGATCGTGTTGTCGTGACGCTCTTTCTGCACTTGCACCGTGACGAGCATGCCGCCGCGCAGCGTGTTGTTGGGGTTCGATTGAACGAGGCGCGCGCGATACGAGAGGGTGCCCGATGTGGGCGTCGCGTTGACGTCGTAGACCGTGCCGTGAAAGTTCTTGCCGGGCGCGCTGCTCGTGCTGAAGGTCACCGCGGTACCCTTGCGCACGTATGCCAGATCTTCATCGGGGACGTTCACGTTGACATAGACGGTGTCGACTTGCGAAACCTGGAGAATCGGCGCGTTGGGACCCGCGAAGGCGCCGGGGTCGAGGAGCCGCTGCGTGACCACGCCGTCGAAGGGTGCGACGACGTTCGTTTGCGCGATCTCGGTTTGCAGCAGCTTCACCTGACCCAGCTGTGCTTGCAGGGTGCCCTTCGCGGCTGCGACGGTTTGGTCTTGAATCCCGGTCTGGCCGAGATTCCGGCGCGCACTCGCGAGCGCCGCTTGCGCCGCGATGACTTGGCTCCGCGCGTTGGCCGTCGCCTGCTGCGCGGCGACGTACGCCGACTGCGATTGCTCGGCCTGGGTCTGCGAAACGTAGCCCTGCGTGATGAGCGATTTATTCTGCGTGTAGACGAGTTTCGCGTTGGCCTCGGCGGCCTGATCGCTGATGAGCGTGTTGCGTGCCGAATTGAGGTTCTGCTCCGCGTTCGTCACCGCCGAACTCACGGTCTGGGAGGTGATCGGATTTTGCAAGGTCTGTCCTTGCAGCGAAGCTCGGGCTTGCGCGACTTGCCCTTGGGCCTGCTCGAGTTGCGCCCGCAGCGCGGAGTCATCGAGCTTGGCCAACAGCTCGCCCTTGGTGACGTGCGCGCCTTCGGTGACGTCGACCGCCTCGAGCGTACCCGACTGCGGCGAACTCAGCGTCGACTGCTGCATCGGCGCAATCTGTCCGTCCAGGGTCAGATACGTCGCGATGTTGCCGCGCTGCGCTTGGGCGACGTTCACCGCGATCGGCGGCGGTCCGGTTTGGCCGCCGCCGGACTTCGCGCAGCCGCTCAGTACGACGGAAAAGGCGGTCGCGACAAAAATCGCGCGCTCGTTGGGTCCCATGTTTCTCCTTAAAATTTTGATTGCCGGCCCATGCCGACGCAGCTCGGAACTCGGGCTTGGGAACCACCGCTCCGGCAAGCCGCTGCGCCCAACTATCCCTTCTTACCGGCGAGGACCGAGAAATGATTCACGCGGTTGCTGCGCGTATCGTCCTGGAGCATGGCAGCCAAACTCGACGTCGGCCGTACCTATCAGAGTCAAACACGCGTCGAGGAATGGATGACCGCCGAAAAAGCCGGAAACAAAGGTGTCGACGTGCTCTCGACGCCGATGCTGCTGCAGCTCGTCGAAGACGCCGCCATGCATTGTATCGCGCCGACGATGGACGCCGGCCAAGTCAGCCTCGGTACCCACATCGATCTCGCCCACCTGGCCTCGACGCCAGTCGGGCTGATCATTCGCACGGAAGTCGAAGTCATCAAGTTCGACGGCAAGCGGGTTGAATTCGCCTTTTCGGCGTTCGACGAACGCGAGAAAATCGCCGAAGGGACCCACGAGCGATACCTCACGGAACGGTCACGCTTTATCGAACGGCTCGAAGAGAAACTTTCATCCGCCTGACAATGCCCAAGCGCGCCGCCACGATTCATCTGCGCCGGGCGTCCACCGCGGTCGCCGCGGCGACGCCCGACAGCGAGGCGCCGACGGTGCTCTGACCCGGAAAGACGCTGTCCCCGCAGAGCGTGAGTCCGGCGATGCCGCTGTGGTGCGAGAGCGCCCGCAGGTTCGCCGTGGCGGGCGTTTGCGGCACCCCGCCGACGAGGCCCCGCGCGCGGCCGGTATAGGCCGCGAACGTATGCGGCGTCGCCGTATCGAGGACATCGGCGCGATCCCACGCTCCGGGCACGATGCGTTCGAGCGCCGCCCGCAGGCGCCGCGCATACACGGCTTTGCGTTCTTCATAGGTGCCGGCCGCGAACGCCCGTTCCCAGCCGGCGACGTCGGTATGGGTCGAAATCGTCACCGCACGCCCGCCGCCCCGGGCGCGCTGCGCTTCACCCGCAGCCGAGAATGACAGAAACGCCGTATTTCCCTCGCCCAGCGGGGCACATTCATCGAAGACGATCTGATGGTGCAGCGCGCAGCCGTCGGGCACGATCCCGGCCGGCAGTCCGGCATACGCCATGAACGCGCCCCAGCGCTGCGGGAGCACGGCGACGCGCTCGCGCAGCGGACCGTCGGCGGCGCCCAGCATGTCCGCCACGTTCGCCACCGGGACCGCCGCGATGATCTCCGGCGCGCGCAGTTCCGTCCCGTCCGCCAGGCGGACCCCGCAAACCCGCCGCCGTTCGAGCACGAACGTCTGCGCGGCCGTTCCGTAGGCGATCTCGCCGCCGGCGCGGCGCACAGCGCGCGCCAGCGCGACCGCGATCTCCGAGACGCCCAGCGGCAGATGGAACGTGCCCTCGCGCGCGATGTCGAGCGCCGTCGCGCCGTAGGCGAGATCCGTCGACGCGGCATCGGCTTGCGCGGTGATCAGGAGTTGCGCATCGACGAAGGCCCGCAATTTTGCGTTCGCCGCCGCTGGTAAAATGCTCGCGACGGTCTTACCGATCGTGCCTACCAGCAGCAGTTGCCGCGCGCGCACGGCGCGCGCGAACGCCAGCACACCCGCCGCATCGGCCGGCAAGGCCGGAAATCGCGTCGAGAAATCCCAGGCAATGTCGGCGATTCGCTCCTGCGCGTCCCAGAACGGTTCGGCGCTCGGACCGAACGCGCGCAGCCGTTCGATCTTCCAGCGTTCGTCGCCGAACCGGCTGATGCGGTCCCCGCCGACGTGGACGTCCATCGCCGGTTCCACGGCGGCGGCGTTGAACTCGAGCCCCAGGCGCGCGGCCAACTGACGGTGCACGCCGCGCGGACCGAAGCCGCTCACCAGCGTTGCGCCGACATCGAACCGGTAACCGGCGCGAAGGTAAAACGATGCGCAGCCGCCGGGCAGCGTATGCCGCTCGAGAACCTGCACTTTGGCCCCGTTCTGCGCCAAAATCGCTGCCGCCGTCAGGCCCGCGACCCCGGCACCGACGACGACGACCTCCGGGTGATTTTGGCGAACCTTGGAACCGCGACGAGGTGTCATGACGTTGACTATGACGACTGCTCGGGAGGAACATCTCTGTTTGCCTTGCCCGCAAGAAGCAGTGCCGCTTGGCATCGTTGCCAATAACGAGAGAGCACTTCGTGCCTCTGCTCATGTGATTAAGGGTTATACAGAATGGGTATCTGGGCCTCGGTTGAGCAGGCGAGGGTAACCCCTAGCCGCTTTCCGCGCGTATCGGCCTCCCATCCGGTACGTACTGCGGACGTCACACTACACTCAAGCCAGGGAGAAACTATTTGAAACGACTCAGCTCTGGGATTCTTGCGGCGATCGTCGCGGTGGGATTCGGGCTGTCGTCGGTCTACGCGCAAACGCCAGCAGCGAAAGGTAACAAAGGAAACTCGTCGTCTGCTACGCTTGTCGCACAGGCCGCGCCGGTCCCGCCCGCTGACTTCGGTGCTCCGCCCTCGGGCGAAATTCCGATCCTCTTCAACGACCATCACGTTTACGCCAAGCCCGATCGACTCAAGCAAAATCGCGTCCTCGCCGCACTCGTCCGCGGCAATACGATCCTCGTCCCGCTGCGCTCGATGTTCGAGCAAACCGGCGCGACGGTCTCATACGATCCGGCCTCGAAAACGGTCGACGTATCGAAGCCCGGTTCCGACGTCAAAGTGACCGTCGGCCGGCCCGAGGTCGTCATCAACGGCGAAAGCCGCCCGCTCGACGTCCCGCCGGAAATCTATAAAGGCACCGTCGTCGTGCCGCTGCGCGTTATCAGCGAAGGCATGGGCGCCTACGTGCAGTGGGTTCCCGAGCGCAAGACCGTCGTCGTTCGCTACGTAGCCGCGCCGCCGCCGCCGCCG
>PLAE01000112.1 GCA_003134035.1 Candidatus Velthaea versatilis | reverse complement strand
GCACGTCGGGCCCGATGTACGTGGCCTGCGGGCGGATCAGGCGATTCTCTTGCGCCTGTTCGAGCACGTGGGCGCACCAGCCGGCCATCCGGCCCGCGGCGAACATACAGGTGAACTCGTCGCTCGCGATGCCCAGACTCGAAAGCGTGGGGGCGGTGTAGAACTCGACGTTGGCGTAGATCCGCTTGCCGGGCTTGACTTCTTGAAGCACCGCGTTCGCGGCGTCTTCGAGCGCACGCGCGATCAGATACCATTTGGTGTGCGATTTCTCGGTCAACTTCTTGGCCATGGCCTCGAGATGCTGGGCGCGTGGATCGCGAATCTTGTATTCGCGGTGTCCCATGCCCATGATCTTCTCACCGCGCGCCAGCAAATCACGCACGTACGGTTCCGCTTTTTCGGGCAGACCGATCTCTTCGAGCATCGTCATCACCTTGCTCGGTGCGCCGCCGTGCAGATCGCCCGCCAGCGTCGCGACGGCGCTGGTGATGGCACCATAGATGTCAGCCCGCGTCGATGCGGTCACGCGGCCGGCGAACGTCGAGGCATTGTACGAGTGATCGGAAAGCAGCACGAAATAGGTGTCGAGGGCGCGTTCGGCCTCGGCGATCGGCTTTTCCCCGCTGCGCATCCATAGAAAGTTGGCGGCCGGACGGAGCGTGGCGTCGGGCGCGATCGGCTCGAGGCCGCGCCGAAGCCGATCCCAAGCGGCGATAATCGTCGGCGTTTTCGCGATCAAATTGATAGCGGCATCGACGTCGGAGGCATGTGAGCCGTCGCCGCGGTGCGGCATGTAGTGTGCGAGGGCGGAGATCGAGGTGCGCAGCACGTCCATCGGCCAAGCGTCCTTGGGGATCGCGTGCATGATCGCGATGAGCGCCGACGGGAGCGCCCGTGCCTCGTTGAGCTTGGCCGCGAGGTCATGCAACTCCGAATGGGTCGGAAGCTGCCCGTAGAGCAGCAGATGGACGACCTCTTCGTACGTCGCGTTCAGCGCGAGATCGTGGATATCGTATCCGCGATAGGTCAAGCGTCCGATCTCGCCTTCCACGTTGCTCAGAACCGTTTCGCCGACGACGACGCCCTCGAGGCCCCGGTCGACCAATACACCAGCCATACCGCTCCAATTCGGAATTCGCGCACCGGCTCCCGGTGCTGCCGGCCGGCCTCGCAACCGGCGAATCCTCGCCGGCGGGCGGCCGACGCCCGAAACCGCTTCGGCAGGCGATCCGATTCGAGGGCGCTTCCGCGCCACGAGCGCCGGCGTGCTCACCCGACGCGGTACACGGCGCGACGGCGGCCACCTCAAACGGTCACCTCATTCGGCGTGCACCGATTCGATGTTGCGCCAAATGACGAGCCACTTCTTGTCTTGGCGCGCGAAGACGTAGGTATCGTGGCCGGCTTCGGTCGACAAGGTGCCGCCGATGTCGTAACGCATCCGCCAGGTAAGCGTCGCGACCGCCGACACGCCGATAATGTCGATCAGCGGAGCATCGAGGTTGACGTCGAGAATTTTTGCGCGCGAAGCGAAATCTTCGTAGCTCTGCGCGAACGCATCGCGCCCGCGCGCGACCCGAGTGAGGTCGGATGCGACCAGAACCGCACCGGGCGCGAGATGCTGCCCGATACAGCGCGCGACATCGCCGCCGGAAAGCGTTTGCCAGGCGGCGTTGATCGAAGCCAAGATGCCTTCGATCTCCGCTCGGTCATCGAGCGTCGCCGTTCTGTCGAACCGTTCGCTCATAACCGTACCACCAATTTCCCAATGTGAGCCCCGGGCGCAAAGAGCGAGATAAAAGCCTTCGGCGCTTGCTCCAAACCGTTGACGAATGTTTCGCGACCCGAAATCTTGCCCGACGCAACCGCCGGCGCGACGGCGTGGACGAACTCGGCATTGCGCGCCATGTGGTCCGAAACGATGAAGCCTTGCACCTTGAGGCGCTTTTGAACGATCGCGGCCATGTTGCGCGGCCCGGGCACCGGATCGCAATAACCCGCGATCATGCCGCACGCCGAGACGCGTCCGTGATCCTTGAGCGTGGCGAACGCCGCTTCGAGCTGTTCGCCGCCGACGTTATCGAAATAGAAGTCGATCCCCGTCGGCGCCGCGTTGCGCAGCTGCTTGGCTATCTGACCGGGCTCGACCACGATGACGTCGTCGAAGTGCAGTTCGTCGCGCAGCACCTTGGCGCTGTCCTTCGAGCGCGTGCTGCCGATCACGCGCGCGCCGCGCAGTTTCGCCAGTTGGCCGGCAATTGAACCGACCGCACCGGCGGCCGACGAAATGAACACCGTTTCGCCAGCCTTGACGTCGTCGATGACGAACAGCCCCACGTAGGCGGTGAAGCCCGGCATGCCGAGCACGCCGAGATACGCGCTCGGCGACACGCCGACGGCATCGACGCTGCGGAAGGCCGCGGCCAAGCCTTCTGCATACGTTCGCCAGCCGAGCGAATGCAGCACCGTGCTGCCGACGGGAAAGCGCGCATCGCGCGAGACCTCGACGACCCCGACGGCGCCGCCGCTGAGCGCCTTGCCGATCTCGAACGGCTCGACGTACGACGGCGCGTCGCTCATCCGGCCGCGCATGTAGGGATCGACCGACATGAAGGTATTGCGCACAAGTACTTGTCCGGCGCCGGGTTCCGGCACCTCGACATCGACGATGGCGAAGTTTTCGACCGTCGGAAGACCTTCGGGCCGTGAAACGAGCCGAACCTCACATCCTGTTCTCATCGGGAACATTGTTCCGCGATTTACGTGCAACCCCCGCAACGGCATGGAATAGGGCACGCGCAAGGCACGGTTGTGTTACTAAATTGACAAGCAACGAACGTTTCTCGAGGCGGCTTCCACGTGCGATGCGCTGTGGGCAGCCCGTCCAATCTCGTTTCGTCCGCTCGCAAATTTGATCGGCCGCGCGGGAACATAAATAAGACGGCAATTTTCGGTTGCACGGCTGGGCATGGCGCCGAACGGCGTATGTTGGAAGCGCGTCAGCGATGCCGGACGAAAAGCCGGTTCGAGTCTGTGGGACTTTGGCCTGTGTGGAACCGTGAGTGTCGCCTCGTTGAAACGTCGCTGTTAACCGATAGAATAAGAGGAGAAGGCACCGACGCCGTCACGACATCTTTGCACGTCGTCTCCTGGGAGACTGTCGAGCTTGACCGACCGTCGACGACGGGCGGCTCGGCCGAAGCCCGAACGCAACGGATCGACGAAGTCGATCCTCATACGGGGGACGGTCGAGCCTGCCCGACCGTCGACGAGGGCGGATTGCGGCAAAGCCGCAAACGCGAAGGGCCGATGCGGAGCTGGAAAAGTAATTCTTGGGCGTGATCGCGAACCGGTAGGCCCCGCTCTACGTTCCGCATCTTCTCCTTGGAACTGTCGTATAGACGGGCTGGGTACGAAATCGTGCAACACCAGTCGTTCTTTCTCGAATCAAAGCCGCCGGCGCCGGTCAAAAGCAGCATCGTTTTGTCGCGCGCCCACGAGCGCAAAGGAGAAACACGAACTCGTGTACAGCGCCGCTGCCGATAAACGAACCGCGTTGCCGAACGCCAAAGGCGGTGCGAAGAAGCTGACGGTTCTGCGCAATGTACAAGCACTGCGCGCCATCGCTGCGCTGCTCGTGGTTTGCGTGCATATGGGAAATCCCCACGGCTTCGAGGTGCGCTACCTGGGTGCGCATCCGCCGCTCCTGCGGGGCATCGTGAACATCGGCGAAACCGGCGTCGATCTTTTCTTCGTCATCAGCGGGTTCATCATGGCGATGACGACGCTGGGACGTCGCAAGCTCCCATCGAGCGTCGACTTCTTCAAACGGCGCATCATGCGGATTTATCCGCTTTACTGGCTCATCACGGGACTCTTACTCGTGGTGTATCTTCGGGATCCGGCCCTGGTAAATGCGCACAGTGCCTTCCGCCCTGACATCGTCGCGTCTTTCCTGGCTCTGCCGCAGCGTGGAATGCCGTTGCTGCTCGTCGGCTGGTCGCTCGTTTACGAGATGTACTTCTATCTCGTCTTCGCGGCCGCGTTGAGCCTGGGCAAGCGCAGCTTTTTGCCGGTCTTGGCGATCTGGGCACTCGCAACGTTGGCGTTCAATCTGACCTTCGGTGCATCGAACAATCCCTGGTTGCAAACGATCTCGAATCCGATCTGCTTCGAGTTCCTTTTAGGCGTCGGCGTCGGTTGGCTTACGCTTGCCGACAAGTATCGGTGGCCCGGGCTCTGGCTCGCACTGGGCATTGCGGGCTATGCCGCCGACTGCGCGATCGGCTTTAGCGGCGGGTGGGTGCGCGTTGCGCAGGCGATCCCGCTCGCCCTCATCGTATTCGGAGCCGTCGGTCTGGAACGACGTGCGAAGCTGGTGTTGCCGAAGTTCCTCGACCGCCTGGGCGACGCCTCATACGCCACCTACCTTTGCCACGTCCCGGTGCTCGCCGTCTTCGGGCTCATGATCTCGCGAACGCCGCTTCGCCACGCCTCGCCCCTGGAGGATGCCATCGTCATCGCGCTCGGCTTCACGCTCATCGAGGTGGTCGGGCTAGGCGTTTATCGGTACGTCGAGCGGCCCCTTGCGAATGCGTCACGTCACCTGGTGTCGCCACAAAAACGCTTGCGGTCCGTTCCCGGACGTGCCTGAGGGCCGACGCAAAGGAACCGCTTTCAACAGCGAAGGTCAGACCAGAGCCGCGCGCGCCAGCGCGAAGCCGAGCAGTCGATCGATGAGCGCTTCGTACGAGATGCCCGCGCTCTGCGCTTCGTCGGGCAACAGCGAGTGCGGCGTTAGTCCCGGCAGCGCGTTGACTTCCAAAATATACGGGCGGCCTTCTTTGGTGACGATGAAATCGGTGCGTGAGTAATCGCGCAGGCCGATGAGCCGATGGACCGACAATGCCAGCATTTGCAGCCGCGCGGTGAGATCGCGATCGATCGGCGCGGGCACCAGATGGCGCGCGCCGCCCGGCGTATATTTCGCTTCGTACGAAAAGAGCTCGTCGGTCGAAAGAATCTCGACCACCGGCAACGCGGTTTCGCCGAGCACGCCGCACGAGAACTCGCGCCCCGGGATGTATTCTTCGGCCAGCAGCGCGGTGGAGCGCGAGGCGGCCGCGATCATCGTGCGCGTCCACTCTTCGTGCGTGCGCACGATCGAAACGCCGGCGCTCGAGCCGCTCGCGCGCGGCTTGACGACGATGGGCGGATTGAGCGAACCGGGCAAGAGCGGCAACGTTCCGCCCGAGAGATCGAATGTATCCCAGGCCGACGTCGGTAAGCCTTCGGCGGCGAGCAGTTTTTTGGTCAGGTGCTTGTCGATCGAGAGCGCGCAGCCCGTGATGTCGCTGCCGGTGTAGGGAATGCCCAGCCACTCGAGCACGCCTTGGATCTGACCGTCTTCGCCGCACGCGCCGTGCAGCGCGTTGAACACGATATCGGGCCGGATCTCGCTCAACGCATCGACGAACCGCCGATCGAAGTCGAGCGACTGCGCGTCGTGGCCCAGCGCGGCGACTGCCTGCAGAACACCGGTTCCGCTCGCGATTGAAACCTCACGCTCGTCGCTGGGACCGCCCATCACGACGGCAACTTTGAGTCTAGCCATCCACTCCGTATTTCAGCCCGGCCGCGCCGGGGCCGACAGCGTCGTTCTTCGCGCAGCATTCCGCTTCGGACGGCATCTCGCCCGCGGCGTCAAGCCACGAATTCGCCGACCAAATGGACCTCGAGCTGCAAGTCGACGTCGCAGGCGTCGCGGACGGCACGGCGCACGCGGGCCAGCAGCGTCGTCACGTCGAGTGCCTTGGCGTTGGCGACGTTGACGATGAAATTCGCATGCAGCGCGGAAACCTCCGCGCCGCCGCTGCGCCAGCCTTTAGCGCCGACCGACTCGATGAGCGCACCGGCCTTCGCGCCGGGTGGATTGCGAAAACACGAACCGGCATTGGGCTGGCCGACCGGCTGCGTCCGCTTGCGCCGCACCAAGCGTTCCTGCATGCTCGCGCGCACCGCGGCCGGGTCACCGCGTTCGAACGCGAGCGTCACGCGCGCGACGATCGCATCGCGCGCCAGCGTCGTGTGGCGGTAATAATACTGCACGCCCACCGGATGCACGTCGGGCTTGGTGAGCGTGTGCACCCAGACCTCGCGCACGAACTCGCCGATCTCGCGATCGGTCCCGGCGTTCATGAACAACGCGCCCCCCACGCTGCCGGGAATGCCGGCCAGCGATTCGACGCCCAGCGCGCCCTTCGAGGCCGCTTGCGCCGTGAGCAGCGCCAACTGAACGGATGCGCCGGCCGCGACCGCGACCACCGGACCTTCGTCGCGGACGTCGAGCTCGCCGAACGAGCCGCCCAGTCGCAGCACCAGGCCCCGGATGCCGCCGTCGCCGACGAGCACGTTCGAACCCAAACCGAGCACGAACCATGGCAACCGGCGCTTGAAGCAGAGCCGCAGGACGAACGCCGCGTCAGCGTTCGAGTCGACGCACACGAGCGCGTCGGCCGGTCCGCCGATCCGCCACCACGTATACGGCGCGAGCGGTTCGTCGAAAGCGACGCGATCGGCGAAATGGCCGCTCAGCGCGGCGCGGTCCTCCGCCGTCAACAAACTCGCCATCCGCGACCGCCTGCTTAGTGCAGCGCAACGGGCGAGGCGTCGATCGCCGCGCCGAACCGGTGCGCGGCGGCCGAAATCGAGCCCGCGCCGAGCATGAGCACGAGCGCACCGGCCGGCGCCGCCGCGCGAATGAGCGGTTCGAGTTCGTCGACCTCGGCATAGGTGACGGCCACGCCGGCCGCGGCCAGCGGTTCACCGATGAGCCGTTCGCTCACGCCCGGCAGCGGCGCCTCGGCGGCGGCATAGACCGGCGTGAGATAGACCGCGTCCGCGCCGCGCAACGCGTGCGCGAAGTCGGCCGCGAGATAGGCCGTGCGCGTATAGCGGTGCGGTTGAAACGCGACGATGAGCGGCCCCGCGCCCAATTGCCGCGCCGCCGCGATGGTTTGCGCGACCGCCGTCGGATGGTGCGCGTAATCGTCGACGACGGTGAGGGCCGCGCTGCGCCCGACGATCTCGAACCGGCGCCGGACGCCGCGAAACGTGGCGAGCGCCGCGGCGGCACGGTCGAACGCGATATCCGCCGCCCGCGCAACGGCCAACGCGGCGAGGGCGTTTTGAACGTTGATCACGCCCGGAACCCGCAGCGTCACCGTTCCCTGCTCAACGCCGCGCTCGACGAGCGTGAAGCGCGAGCCCAGCGCCGCGAAAGCGAGCCCGACGGCCTGCACATCCGCGCCGCGGCCGGTGGCGAATGTCGCGACGCGGCCGCCGGTCCGCTCGGCCAGCGCCGCACTGCGCGGATTGTCGACGCCGATCACCGCCGTGCCGTCGGGCGGCACTTTGGCCAAGAACGCCGCGAACTGATCGATGAGCCGCGGCAAATCGGCGTCGCTTGCGATATGGTCGTTTTCGATGTTGGTGATGACGGCGATGGACGGCGACAGGCGCAGGAACGAACCATCGCTTTCGTCGCTCTCGGTGACGAACCAGCGGCCCGCGCCGCTGCGCGCGTTCGAGCCCGAGTCGACGCGCAGGCCGCCGACGGCGACCGACGGGTCGAGACCGGCCTGCTCGAAGATCGTCGCGATCATCGCCGTCGTCGTTGTTTTGCCATGCGTGCCGGCCACCGCTATGGTCGGCATCGGGCCGATGATCCGGGCCAGCATCTCGCCGCGCGTGACGATCGGGATCCCGCGCCGCTGCGCCTCGACGTATTCGGGATTGTCCGGCCGAATCGCGGTCGAAACGACGAGCGTGCCGGCGGCACCGACATTTGCGGCATGATGGCCAATCGCGACACCGGCACCTTCCCGCACGAGCTCGTCGAGCAGGCCGCTGGGCCGCTCGTCGGACCCGGTCACCGTTGACCCGCGCGCCAACAGAAGCCGGGCGATGGCGCTCATCCCGCTGCCGCCGATGCCGACGAGATGATAGGCCGCCGTGCCGTTTACCGCCGTTGCCTCAGTCACGGACCACGTTGTTCGGGCTGCCCGAATCGACTCCCCGCGGACCGGCCAGTGCGGTGATCTGCTCCACGATTCGTTCGGCTGCTCCGATCGGCGACAGGGCGGCGGCCGCGGCCCGCATCCGGGCCAGGTTGTCGGGCTCCAGGCACGTCCGCAGCGCCGTCGCCAGCGACTCGGCCCCCAGATCCGCATCGCGGATGACGAGCGCCGCGCCGTTCGCGGCAAACATCGCCGCATTCGCGCTCTGATGGTCGGCGGCGGCGAACGGATACGGAACGAGCACGGCTGGCGAGGACGTCGCGGCGAGTTCGGCCAGCGTCGATGCGCCGGCCCGCGCCACGACGATATCGGCGGCCGCGTAGGCGTCGGCCGGATCGGCGAGATAGGGAACGAGGCGCACCAGGTTGCCGGCCCCCGGCCGCGTCTGACGAGCGGCCATCCGGGCGTAATCGCGCTCGCCGCTGATGTGGAGGATCTGCCACCCGGCCGGCAGCGACTGCTGCGCGGCGAGCGTCGCGACGGCGTCGTTGATCGAACGCGCACCTTGCGAGCCGCCCATCACCACGACCGTGGGACGGTCGGGTTCCAGGCCCAGATTGGCCCGCGCGGCGGCGCGTTCGATCGACCGGCGCAGCGACGCCCGGACCGGTGCCCCCGTGACTTTGGCTTTGCCTCCGAAGTAGCGGTTCGAACCGGCGTACGTGGTCCAAACTTGATCGACCAGCGGTGCCAATAAGCGATTCGTCAGCCCGGGCGTCGCGTTGATCTCGAGCAGCGCGATCCGGCAGCGCAGCAATCCGGCCAGCCGCAATGCGCGCGCCGCGACGACCACCGGAAAGCAGACGTAGCCGCCGGTTGCGATGACCAGCGTCGGGCGATACGCCAGCAGCGCGCGCACCGCGACGGCGAACCCGGCGACATTGCGGGCCAGCGTCCGCAGCGCCCCGGGCCCCAAGCGGCGCTGCAGCGGCGCGCTGGGCACGAACGTCAGCGGCATCGTCGTGACGAGCCGGGCTTCGAGTCCGTCGCGATTGCCGAAGAAACGCCGTTCGTAGCGCGCCCCGCCGCACACGGCACGCAGCGCATCGTCGATGCCCAGCGCCGGATAGATGTGGCCACCGGTTCCGCCGCCGGTAAACGCGACGCGCAGCGTTAGTACGGCGCGGCGCTCGCGGGCCGATGCCGGCCGACGTTCACCACCAGCGCGACGGCGACGAGCGAAACGACCAGCGACGTGCCGCCGAACGAGACGAACGGCAACGGCACCCCGGTGACCGGCCAAGACGACGTGACCACGCCGATATTCACGAACGCCTGAATCGAAATGAGCAGCGTGCATCCCAGCGCGAGCAACAGGCCGAAGCGGTCCGGCGCGGCCAGCGCGATGCGCACGGCCCGAAAGGCGAAGACGATGAAGAGCGCGATGACGCCCAGCGCGCCGAGCAGGCCCAGCTCCTCGCCCAAGATCGCAAAAATGAAGTCGGTGTATTGTTCGGGCAAATAAAAGAACTTCGCCCGCGACGCTCCCAGACCCACGCCCAGCCAGCCGCCGCTGCCCAGCGCGAGCAGCGATTGGACGATGTGAAACCCGGTGTTCTGCGGGTCTTTCCAAGGATCCAAAAAGGCGAAGATCCGGGCCCGTTTGTAGGCCGACGAGCCGATCGCGAGCAGCACGACGGGCAGCAGCGAGAACGCGCACAGCGCGAGATGCTCGAAGCGCGCACCCGCGCAAAACAACATGCCGAACGCGGTGAATACCAGCAGGCTCGCCGTCCCCATATCGGGTTCGAGCAGCACCGGAACCGCCAGCGCGCACGTTACCAGCAGCAGCGGAACGGCGCCGCGCACCAGCGATCGCACGCCTTCGCCCAGGGTGGCGAGTTTCGCCGCTAAAAACGCGACGAGCGCGAGCTTGGCGAATTCGGACGGCTCGAAACTGATGAACTCGCCACCCAGCCAGCGGCGTGAACCACCCGCAGCCTGACCGACGTGCGGGACGAACACGGCAACGAGCGCGATGAACGCTGCGAAGATGCCCAGCGGCGCAACCGCTCGCAATTTGCGGTAATCGACGCGGTAGGCGAAGTAGCCGCAGACCAGCGCGACGAGCAGCCACACCATTTGGCGCTTGAGAAAATACGCGGTATCGCGATACGTCGCGTACGCCGTCGCGCTCGACGCGCTGTAAATCATGATCAGGCCGATCGCGATGAGCGCCGCGACCGTGGCGAGGAGCACGCTGTCGGGCGCGGCTAGCCGGCCGTCGCGCAGCCCGACGAAGGCCGGTCCGTGCGCGGGCGCGGGAGGACGCCCGCGCAGCGCGGCGCGCGGGCTACCGAGCATGCTGCGTCATCGGCGCTCCGCCCAGGCCCGCGACCGCCGCGGCGAACCGTTGGCCGCGGTCCTCGGCCGAGTGGAACATATCGAACGAGGCGCANNACGGCTTCGTCCATCGACCCCGCGCGGTGCACGCCGGCGCGCTTGATCGTTTTCGCGATCGACTCGGCGGCCTCGCCGATGAGCACCACCGCCTTGGTGCGCGATGACGCGACGCGACCCAAATCGGCGAACTCGGTGCCTTTGGCTTTGCCGCCTGCGATCAGCACGATCGGCCGGTCGAACGAACGCAGCGCGGCGATGACCGCGCCCGGATTGGTCGCTTTCGAGTCGTCCACGAAGGTCACGCCGGCGCGTTCGGCCACCACTTCGAGCCGGTGGCCGAGCGGCTTGAAATCCCGCACCGCCGCGGCGATGGCTTCGCGGTCGAGTCCGGCCGCGAGGCCGACGAGGATCGCGCCGAGCACGTTTTCGACGTTGTGTTTGCCCTGCAGCGGGATTTCGTCGACGCGCATGATCTCGATCGGCCGCGGATCGCCGGTCGGCGGCGNNTGATTGGCGAAGATGCGGAACTTGGCTTCGGCATACTCGTCCATCGAGAAGTAGCGGTCGAGGTGGTCGGGCGAGATGTTGTTGATGAGCGCGATGCGCGGTTTGAACGAGCGGATCGATTCGAGCTGGAACGACGACACTTCGGCGATCACCCAATCGTCGGGTTTGGCGACGGCTGTTTCGGCGATGAGCGCGTTGCCGATATTTCCGCCCACCAGCGTCGTTTTGCCGGCGCGGCGAAAGATATCGCCCAGCAGCGCGGCCGTCGTCGTCTTACCTTTCGTGCCGGTCACCGCGACGATCGGGGCTTGGCAGATGCGGTAGGCGACCTCGACTTCGCTGAAGACGGGCACGCCGGCGCTTTGAATGCGCCGCACGAGTTCGCCGTTGAGCGGAATGCCGGGCGAGAGGACGGCGGCCGTTACGTTGGGGAGCACCTCGCCCAGCGCGGCGGGGGCGACGAACGGTACGCTTAGCGAGGTGACGTCGATCCCGGCGGCCTCGTCCGTGGCATAGACTTTGGCGACGCGCGGGAGCAGGATCTCGATCGACGCGCGACCGCTGCGCCCGAGGCCGATGACGAGCACGCGTTCGTTGCGGTCGAACAAGCCGCTCTTGATCGGCGGGTTCACGGGCGCGCCGCCAACGCCAGGCCCAGTCCCGAGAGCGCGGCCGAGGCCAGCCAGAAGCGGGTCGTGACCTTCGTTTCGGGCCAGCCGCCGAGTTCAAAATGGTGGTGCAATGGACTCATTCGAAAGATCCGCCGTTTGGTCAATTTGAACGATGCTACTTGAAGGATCACCGAGAGCGCTTCGGCCACCGGTACGCCGCCGATGATCGGAAGAAGCAGTTGCGAACCGGTCACGATCGCACCGCCGCTGAGGACGGCGCCCAGCGCCAGCGAGCCGGTATCACCCATGAAGACTTTGGCCGGATACCGATTGTAGAGCAAAAATCCCAACACCGCGCCGGCCGTCGCGACTTCGAGCGTCGCGGCGGCCTCGGAACCGGACCGCACGGCAATCGACGCCAAGACGGCCAGCGGCGGAAGCACCGTGCCGCCGGCGAGCCCGTCGAGTCCGTCGGTGAGGTTGACGGCATGCGTCGTTCCCAGAATCGCGAGCAGCGAGAGCCCATACCAGACGGTTCGCGACGTTGTTGTGAGGCCCGCGATCGGGGTGGAAAGGCGCGGCGAGGCGCCGCCGAGCAGGCCCAAAAACAGCGTGCCGACCAGCGCCGTCAAGCCGAATTTCGTCCGCGCGCCCAGTCCCCGGTTGCGCGCCTGGCGGATCGCGGCCAGGTCGTCGACCAAGCCGATAGCGGCCATCCCGCCCACGAGCAGGCTCAGTGCGACGGTCGTCCGGGTTGGCGCGATGCCCAGCGCGATCAGCGGCGCCGCGACGAAGAGCAGGCCGCCCATCGTCGGCGTTCCGGTTTTCTTCTGGTGCGTTTGGGGTGCGTCTTCGTAGGCGCGCTGGCCGTACTTGAGGCGGGTGAGCCAGCCGATGAGGGGCTGACCGGCCGCGGCCGTGACGGCGAAGGCCAAGCCGCCCGCGAGGACGAGCCTCATGCCGCCCGCAGCGGATTCGGACCGCTGCCGCGCCAGGTCAGCACGACGAGCGGCGTCTGCTCGTCGCTGTTTCCATGCGGGTTGGCAAGCAGCGCGCGCTCGACGTTCGCGCGCACGAGCCCGGGAGAGAGTCCCAGTGCCTTGGCTTTGCGCAGATCGTTGGCATCCACGATCGCGAAGCCGTAGCCTAGCGCGGCGGTCAGCTCGGCGCAGACGCGGTCGGGTTCGGCCGGACCGAACACGATCGCCCGCTCGTAGGGCGGCAGCGTTCCGGTGTAGCCGTCGATCGCGGCGATCGCTGCGCCGAGCAGCTCGTAGAACACGCCGCGCTTCCCGCGCAATCGGCCCAGCACGTGCGCGATACCGGCGAACACGACCTTGCGCGTTCCGACTTGGTCGATCACGAGCTGCAGCGATTCGGGCTGGTTGACGGTCGCGAGCGCACCGGCGCGGCGCGCCAGGGCATACGCGACTCGTGAGGGGCGCACGTACTCGGCGGGAACAAAGCGCCGCTGGGCGATCGCCACGGCCGTTTCGGCGATCGCGACCACGTCGCCGGGCCGTGCGATCCCGCCGACCGCGGCGCCGACGAGCGCCACGATATCGTCGCCGGGCCTGACCAGGCGCGTGCGGATCGGGATCGCCACGAGTCCGTCGGGCAGACCGGCTTCGCGCACGCACTGCGGGATCACGGTGCCCTCGGCGCCAGGAGGCCGTCGGCGATCTCCTCCATCTTGTACTTGCGCGAACCCTTGAGCAGAATCGCATCGCCGGGTCGCGCGTTGGCGCGCAGCCAAGCTACGGCGGCCGCGTTTTCGGCGTAGGTCAGGATGCGCGAGGCGGCGGCGCCGGCATCGGTCGCGCCGCGCACGATATCGGCCGCGAAATCGCCGCCGGCCAGGATGATTTCGCTCGCGTCCGCGGCAGCCGCGCCGACGCGCCGGTGCATGAGCGCGGCATCCGCGCCGAGTTCGGCCATGCTGCCGAGCACGGCGATCCGGCGGCCCGCGGCCTCGTGCGCGAACGCGTCGAGGGTCGCCAGCGTCCCGGTCATCGACGCGTTGTAGGCGTCGAAGATCAGCCGTTTGCCGCCGTCGAGCAAGATCGTTTCGTAGCGCCGTTTGGGCTGCTGCAGCGCGCCGATCGAGGCCGCGAAGCGCTCCGCGGGATAGCCGGCGGCGAACGCGGCCGCCAGCGCGGCGGCGAGGTTGCGCCGGTTGTGATCGCCCGGCACGCGCGCGTCGATCGCAAGCTCGCCGACCAAAGCCCCGCCGGCGGCCGCCGTGGCGGCGCCGAAGACGACCAGGGTCCGCGCATCGCGGACGACCAGCGCGGCGTGTCCTGCGGGCGGCGTTTCGGCGCCGATCCCGAACCACACCGGCGCAGCGGGCAACGTCGGCGCGAGCCAGCGCGACGTTTCATCGCCGAGATTGAGCACGGCGCGCGCGCCGCCGCGGAACAAGCCCCACTTCGTTTCGGCCAGCCGCTCGCGCGAGCCCATGATCTCCAGATGCGCTTCACCGATATTGGTCAGGACGCTGACGTCGGGGCGCGCGGCGCGCACGAGCACGTCGAGGTCGCGGTACTTACGAGCACCCATCTCGACGACCGCCAGACGCGCGTCGTCCGCTTCGAGGCCGAGCAGAAATTTGCTGACGCCGATCTCGTTGTTTTCGTTTTCGGGCGTGGCGCTCACCGCGACGCCGGCGGCGGCGAGCAGCGCGACGAGATAGGCTTTCGTCGTCGTCTTTCCGGCGCTGCCGGAGATCGCGATAACCGGGCCCCGCAGGCCGGCGCGAGCAACACCGGCGAGCGCGAGATACGCGGCCAGCGTATCGTCGACGACGAGCGCCGGGCAGTCGGCGGGAACGGCCGCGGGATCGTCGACGATGCATGCCGCCGCGCCGTTCGCGAAGGCGGCAGCGACGAAGGCGTGCCCCTCGAAACGCTCGCCGCGCAGGGCCAGAAACGTCGCGCCCGGGGTCATGGCGCGCGTATCGGTGCCGATCCGGAGCTGCGCCGGCAATGCCGCGGCGCGCAGCGTGCGCGCGCCGGTCGCGGCGATCGCCGCCGTCGTCTCGATGTTCATCCGACCGCCTGGGCGGCACCGCGCTGGGCCAGGGCGGCGCGCACTTCGGCGCGGTCGTCGAAGTCGAGGCGCAGCGGGCCGACGATCTGATACGTCTCGTGGCCCTTGCCGGCGACCACGACGGTGTCGCCGGGCTCGGCGGCGCGGATCGCGGCCCCGATCGCCGCGCGGCGGTCGAGCACCAGCGTCGCGTCGATCCCGGCCGCGACCGCCTCGGCGATCGCCAGCGGATCCTCCGAACGCGGATTGTCCGAGGTGACGAAGACCCGGTCGGCAAGTCGCGCGGCGACGGCGCCCATCAGCGGCCGTTTCCCCGCATCGCGGTCGCCGCCGCAGCCGNNCTCATGCCGCCGCCGGTCATGCCGCTGCCCCCAGCACGCGCAGCGCCTCGCGCCGGTCGCTAAAAGCCATGGAAGAGTTGCCATAGATCTGACGGCTCTCGTGACCCTTGCCCGCGATCAACACCAGATCGCAGCCTTGAGCCTGACGAAGCGCCGTGGCGATCGCCGCGCCGCGGTCGTTGATGACCCGCGCCTTGTGCCGCTGGATGCCGCCCACGATCGCTGCGGTGATGGCCTGCGGATCCTCCGAACGCGGATTATCGTCGGTGACGATGATCTGGTCCGCGAGCTCGTCCGCGATCGCGCCCATCTGCGGACGCTTGCCCGGATCGCGGTCGCCGCCGCAGCCGAAGACGACGATGAGCCGCCCCCGGGTCGCCTCACGCGCGGCGCGCAACACGTTTTCGAGCGCGTCGGGCGTGTGCGCGTAGTCGACGATCGCGTCGATGCCGAACATCGCGATGCGTTCCATGCGGCCAGGGACCGCCGCCGCGCTCGCCAGGCCGCGCGCGCTGACGTCGTCGGCGATGCCCAGCGCCCGCGCCGTCGCGAACGCCGCCAGCGCGTTGTACACGTTGAAGCGGCCGCGCAGCGGAAGCTCGACGAGCGTGCCGTCGATGCGAAACCGGCTGCCGGCGGCGTCGAGCACGAGATCGTCGGCGCGCACCTGGGCCGGCGCATCGATCGCGTAGGTGAGCGCGTGCGGGAACGTGCGCGCGAACTCGGCGCCGGCCGGATCGTCGACGTTGATCGCGCCCCGCGGCGCGAGCTCGAATAAGTGGCGCTTGGCCCGCGCATAGTCCGCGAAGGTCCGGTGGAAATCGAGGTGGTCGCGGGTCAGGTTGGTGAACGTCGCGCAGGCGAAACGGACATCGTCGACCCGCCCCAGGGCGAGCGCGTGGGAGCTGACTTCCATCGCGACCGCCTGCGCGCCGGCGGCGCGCAGTTCCGCCAAGACCGCGTGCAGTTCGAGCGCCAGCGGGGTCGTATTCGCCAGGCTCGTGTGCCGCGCGCCGTATGACACACCCAGCGTACCGATCGTCGCGCCCGGCCAGCCGGCAGCGCCGAAGATGGCGCGGATCAGGTGCACCGTCGTCGTCTTGCCGTTCGTGCCGGTGACGCCGGCGATCTGGAGCCCGCGCGACGGAAAGTCGTAGAACGCGTCGGCCAACCGCGAGATCGCCGCGCGAGTGTCGGCGACGATGATTTGCGCCGCCTCGACCGGCAGCTCGTGCTCGACGACGACGGCCGCCGCGCCGGCGGCAACGGCGGCCGGCACGAACGCGTGCCCGTCCGACGCTGCGCCGCGCAGAGCGACGAAGAGCGCTCCGGGCACGACGCGCCGCGAGTCGGTTTCGAGTGCGCCGATCGACGCCGGCAGGCGGCCCACGACGCGAAACTCGGCAAGGCGGCCGACCAGGTCGGCGGTCCGGTGGATCATCGCGGGTCGTTCGACGCCGGCCGGCGCGAGCCCGGGCGCGGCGCGGGCGACGGCGCCAGGCTCGGCATCTCGCCCGCATGGAGCATGGCTGTACGGGCGAGCGAGGCAAAGACCGGCGCGGCGACCGTGCTGCCGTAATACATGCCGCGCGGTTTTTCGATTTTGACGAGAATGACGAACCGCGGCTTGTCGGCCGGCACGTACCCGATGAACGACGCGACGTACGAGCCCGCGGCGTAGTAGCCGTTTTCGACCATTTGCGCCGTGCCCGTCTTCCCGCCGGCGGTGTAACCCGGCACCCGCGCGGTCGGATTACCCGTGCCGCGCACGACCACGCTGCGCAGATAGCCGCGCAAGATGGCCGCCGTTCGGCGCGAGATGACGCGCCGTTCGATTTCGCGGCCGTACGTATAGGCCGGCGTACCGTCCGCGTTGTAAAGCGTGCGCACGATGCGCGGGCGCAGCAGCAGCCCGCCGTTGGCGATCGCCGCGTAGGCGCGCACCATCGCCAGCGGCGTGGTGGAGATGCCTTGACCGAACGCGATCGTCGCGAGCGAACTGCCGCTCCAGTCGGCGGGCCGCGGCAGAATGCCCGGACTTTCGCCGGGCAGTTCGATCCGGGTCTGTTCGCCGAAACCGAAGGCACGGATCGTCCGGTAGAGCGCGCGCCGGCCGACGGCCATCCCGATCTCGGCGGCGCCCACATTGTGCGAATAGGCGATGATGTCGTCCATGGTTTCCGGGCCGCCGCGGCCGGCCATGAAGCCGTCCTCGGCGTTGTGAATCGTCCGGCCGCCGACGAGCAGCGCGTCGCGCGCCGCGAAGCGTGTCCGCGGCGTCGCCGCGCCGCTCTCGAGCGCCGCAGCCGCCGTGATGAGCTTGAAGGTCGAACCCGGTTCGTAGGCGTCCTCGATCGCCCGGTCGCGCCGCGCGTCGTCCGAATAGGCGGCGAAGCGGCCCGGCTCGTAGTCGGGGACGTTGGCCAGCGCGAGGATCTCGCCGCTCGCGGGGTCCATGATGATCG
This sequence comes from Candidatus Velthaea versatilis, assembly GCA_003134035.1. GTDB lineage: Bacteria > Vulcanimicrobiota > Vulcanimicrobiia > Vulcanimicrobiales > Vulcanimicrobiaceae > Velthaea > Velthaea versatilis. Next base: position 2,168 of record PLAE01000112.1, on the reverse strand, counting down.
CCGAGCCGCTGCGCGCGTGCGTCGCCGCGACCTGCGCGGCGAGCGCGCGTTCGGTTTCGAACTGCAAGTATGAATCGAGCGTCAGCCCGAGATCGCGGCCGGGCGCGGCCCGCTCGACGACCGTCGTTTCACCGAACGGAATCGCCCGGCCGAATTGATCGGCTTCGATGCGCATGCGCCCGGCTTGGCCGCGCAGATAGGAATCGAACGCATATTCCGCGCCCGCCAGGCCGTTCTCGTCGAGGCCCACAAAACCGAGCACCGTCGAGGCGAGGTGGCCCGATGGCGCGAACCGCACGCCGGTCTCCTCGGGCTCGGTGTAAATGCCCACGAGCGCCAGCGCTCTGATCCGCTGCGCCGTTTCGTACGGAATCTTGCGCGCCAGCCACGCGAATTGCGAACGCGCGCGCAGCGTTGCCTCAAGCGAACCGGCACGCAGCCCCAGCAGCGGCGCCACCGCCGCCGCCGTCGCGCGCGCATCGGTGATGTTGGACGGCACCGCGTAGACGCTTTGCGACGGCAGCGAACGCACGAGCACATTGCCGTCGCGGTCGAGGATCGCGCCGCGCTTAGCAAATTGGGCGACGGTTTCCGAACGCTGCGAAAGGGCGACCCGCGCCAGCCGCGGCCCTTGCCGGATCTGCACGTCGAAGAGCCGCCAGCTCAGGAACAGTCCGATCGCGAAGAAGCCGTAAAACGCGGCCTTGGCGCGCGCCGGCGCGACGCGGACGAATGCTCGCGCAGCCATGCGGTCCTGCGCCTATGAACTCGGGCCGCGGTGCGCCCAGTTCGCCGGCGCCGCGGGGGCGTTGCGATCCGCCGGCACTAACGCGTGACGTCGCCCGCGGCCGCGCTCAGCCACTGGTTTATCGCACCGAGCAGCGCGACGCCGTGCGGCTGCGCCGCAACGCGCGGCGCAGCCGGCAGCACGGCGATCGCGTAGATCGCCGGGTCGCGCATCTTCAATCGCGCGGCGACGACAGCGAGCCGTTCACGCGATTCGAGTTTAGCGATCCGATCGTCTTGGCGCATCGTCTCGGCGAGCAGCGCCGTCTTTTCGGCTTGAACGCGCGCGAGCTTGTAATTGAGGCTCGTGACGTTCGCGGTGAGCATCACATACAGCATCAGCGGCAGCGCGACGAGCGCGGCGATCGCGCCGATGCGAAAAAAGGCGACGCAGCCGCGCCGCCGGGCGCGCCGCACGCGGCGCCGCGTCGCTCTGCGACCGCGTTCGATTTGACGCGGTTGCGGTTCGGGTTGCAGGGTTTGCAGCGCGATCATGCGGCTGGACCTCCGGTGGCGGGGTGAGCGACGGAACACACCCGCAGTTTGGCGCTGCGCGCGCGCGGGTTGGCGGCGATCTCGGCGTCGCTGGGGACGATCGGTTTGCGCGTCACGCGGACCGCGCGCGGATCGTCGCGGAAGAGCTGCTTGACGATCCGGTCTTCGAGCGAATGGAAACTGATGGCGACGATGCGGCCGCCCTCGACGGTGCGGTCGAGCGCGGCGTCGAGGCTCTCGCGCAGCGCGCCCAGTTCGTCGTTGACGGCGATCCGCAGCGCTTGGAACGTGCGCGTCGCGGGGTGGGTGCGTTCGCGCTTGCCGCGCACGTGAACGACGCCGGCGACCAGCGCCGCCAGTTCGGCGGTGTCGCGCGGCGGCCGGGCTTTGATCGCGCGCGCGATGCGCCGCGCGGCGCGCTCCTCGCCGTACTCGAAGATGATGTCGGCGAGTTCGCTCTCGCTGCAGGCGGCGATCAGCTCGGCCACGCTTTCCCCGCGGGTCGGATCGAGCCGCATGTCCAGCGGTGCGGCCGCTCGAAATGAAAAGCCCCGCTCGGCGTTATCGAGCTGCATCGAACTGACCCCGAAGTCGTACAGCACGCCGTTCACCCGGTCGACCGCGAGCGCGTCGAGTTGCGCCCCGAGCGCGCGAAAGTTAGCGTGCACCAGGCGCGCGCGCGGATCGCCGCCACGCAGCCGCGCGACCGGATCGGCATCGAAGGCGATGAGCCGCCCGTGGTGACCGAGCGCGGCGAGGATCGCCGCGCTATGCCCGCCCGCACCATACGTCGCGTCGACGTACGTGCCGGCCGGATCGATCGCGAGCGCCTCGATGGCTTCGCGCGCGAGGACCGCAACATGATGGGTGTCCTCGACGGTACTCGG
>PLAE01000232.1 GCA_003134035.1 Candidatus Velthaea versatilis | reverse complement strand
GCAGGGCGTCTCGCTCGACGTCCGTGATGCTCCCGTCGCGCTGCTCGGGCGCAATGGAATGGGCAAGACGACGCTCTGCCAAGCGTTGATGGGTTTGACCCCCTCCTCAGGCGAGGCACGCTTCGGCGGCGTTTCGCTCATCGGACGGAAACCGCACGAAATCGCGAGCCTCGGGATCGGCTACGTCCCACAGGGCCGGCGCGTCTTTCCATCGCTGACGGTCGACGAGCATCTGCGGTTGATGCAAGGCTGCCAGCGGGCGCGCGCGGGCCGGTGGACGGTTCGCTTGGTCTACGAGACCTTTCCGCGGCTCGCGGAGCGGAAAGGAAACGGTGCGGCGAACCTGTCGGGCGGCGAACAACAAATGCTTGCCATCGGCCGCGCGCTGCTGCTCAACCCGCGGCTGCTCATCATGGACGAACCATCCGAAGGTCTTGCACCCGTGCTCGTTCAGCAGCTGATCGCAACGCTCCGGGCGCTATCGGCCGAAGGCATCGCGCTGCTCGTCGTCGAGCAGAGATTGGCGGTTGCGGCCGCCGCCGCCCAGCGGCTCGCGATCATGGTGACGGGACGCATAGCGCTCGAATCGACGGCCCACGACCTGCTTGCCGACGTCGCGGCGCAGCGGCGTTACTTAGGTCTCGGCACGACGCCGGTTCCGGCCGGGGCGTAGCGCATCGCGACCGCGTTCGGCGTTACCGGCCGCCGGCGCGTTCATCGCGCGACGGCTTGCACTTCGATTTCGTCGAACGACGTGAACGTCGGGTGGGCGCTCATCGCGCCCGCGGGCGCATCCGCGGGCCGCGCAAGGCAGCCGGATTGCCAGCCTGCGGCGTGCGCGGCATCGAGTTCGGCTTCGCGATCCGACAAAAAGAGAATGTGCTCGGGCGAAGTCGCGATCGTTCGCGCGATCGCGGCGTACGCTGTAGCATCGCTCTTCGCGCCGATCGTTGTATCGAAATAGCCGCTGAAGAGGGGCCGCAGATCGCCCGCCTCGCTGTGACCGAACAGCAGTTGCTGCGCGGCGATCGAGCCCGACGAGTACACATAGAGCGGAAAGCCGGCGGCATGCCAGCGACGCAACCCGGCGGCAGCGTCCGGGTACACATGGCCGCGCAGTTCGCCGCGCGCGTAGCCGTCCGCCCAGATCAGCCCCTGCAGCGTCTTGAGCGGCGTGATCTTGCGGTCCGCCTCAATCCAGGCGCGCAGCACCTCGACGACCCGGCCGGGCCCAGCGTCCGGTTCGCCGGCCGCGACCGCGGCGTCGCGCAGGACCGCGGCGACCTCCGGCTGCGCGCCGCGCTCGGCGACGAACGCCGCGAGGTGTGCCTGCGCGTACGGAAAGAGCACGTCGTGGACGAACGCGATCGAACCGGTCGTGCCCTCGATGTCGGTAACGACGGCGGCGCACCGGAACGGCACCGCCGCCGTCACACGCTCATTCGTAGCGCGGGAATCGAGCGGCAATCGGATCGCCGGTAAATTGCGGCACCCAGCCCGTTTGGTTGTTGAACCAGCGGATCGCGGTGAATTCCGGATCGGGGCCCATGTCGAACCAGTGGCGCGTCCCGGCCGGCACGCTGAGCAGATCGCCGCGCACGCAGATCGCTTGATAGACGTGCCCGTTCAAACGTAAATAGAACGACCCCGAACCGGCCACGAAAAAGCGGACTTCGTCCTCGGTGTGCGAGTGTTCGTCGAGGAACTTCTTGCGGATCGGCTCGGTGTTCGGCGTGCCTTTCGCGAGCTGCAGCACGTCGACGGTTTCGTAGCCGCCGTCGCGCTGAATGCGCTCGACCGACGAGCGGTAGGCGTCCAGAATCGCGGCCGCGTCGGCGCCGGGCGCAAGCTGCGCATCGGTGTTCCAGCGCTCGAAGCGCACGCCGACGGCCGCGAGTTCGCGCGCGATCTCGTCGCCGGCGGTCACTTCGCGCAGCGGCGCGGCGGGCTGGTTTTCATCGAATACGCGCAGGGTCGTGCGCAGTTCGGTCGTCACGCTCATCGGTGCAGTCTCCGTTCTTCCAAAGCGCATTGCAAAAGAAACTCGATGCCTTCAAGGTGCCGCCGGGCTTCGTCCATCGTGGCGCCCCATGCGTAGAGGCCGTGGCCGGCGAGCAAATAGCCCGGGACGACGGGTCGCGGACCCAGTCGCGCCTCGACCTCGGCCGCCAGGGCGCCCGTATCCTGAGCGTTGGCGAAGATCGGCAGCACGACATCGGACTCGTGCGTCGTGATCCCGCGCAGCGCCTTGTGCATTTCAAAGCCCGAAAACGTCAGCGCACCGTCGGACGCGTGGAGCCGCGAGAGGACCGTGCCCGCGACCGTGTGGACGTGCACGACGGCGCCGACCGCGGCATCGGCCCGGTAGCGCGCGAGGTGCAGCGGCGTCTCGGCCGACATCCCCGCCGGGACCGTTCCGTCAAGTTCAAGCACGGCGACGTCCGCGGGCCCGAGGTTGCCCTTGTCGACCCCCGAGCGCGTGACGGCGACGCTGCCGGCGTCGATCCGGCACGAAAAATTGCCGCTCGTGGCGGGCACCCAGCCGCGCGCGGACGCGAAGCGACCGATCGCCGCTATCGACTCGACCACCGCCGCCGGGACGGCGAGTTCGACCTTCATCACGCGGCTAAGGAACCGCTCCAGGGGCGCGACGGTTGCGCGCGAAGCGCGTCGGGATGATCGTCAGGACCTCGTACGTCGACGTGCCGGCCGACAAAACGCCGATGCGGATTCTCGTCGCCGAGCCCGCCTCGGCCGGCGGCCACTTCCCCGGAATTTTGCTCTACGCCGACATCTTCGCACTCACCGCGCCGACGGTCCGCGCCGCGATCCGCTTCGCGAGCTACGGCTTCGTGGTCGCCGCGCCCGAGTTCTATCACCGCACCGAAGCGCCCGGCACCGTCATTCCGTTCGAGGACCGCGATCACGCCTTTAGCGCGTCGCTAACGATCCTGGCCGAGCAGTTTGACGCCGACGCGCGCACGACGCTCGGTTTTCTTGCCGCGCATCCGCGCGTGCGGCCCGGGGCACTGGGCGTCACCGGCTTCTGCATCGGCGGGCACCTCACGGTCCGCACCGCGCTGCAGCCTGACGTGAAAGCCGCGGTCGCGTTCTATCCGACGGGCTTGCACACCGATACGCTAGGCGGCAGCACCGACGCACAGACGCTCTTGCACGTCGAACGCGGCGGCGTCGCCGGACGCATTTCGGTCGTGTTCGGGGCCAAGGATCCGCACATCCCGCTCGATGCGATCACCAAGGTGCAGGAAGCGTTTGCCAAGAGCGGCACCGATTACACGATCTCGATGTACGACGGCGAACACGCGTTCATGCGCGACGAAGGCCTGCGCTGGAATCCCAGCGAGGCCGATCGGGCCTACGCCGACGCGGTCGACTTCTTTCGGCAGAGCCTCGCCGGGATCGCCTGAAGGCGGCCGCCGCGATGCCCGCTGACGATCGGCGTTTGGTGTACTCGACGGATGGTTCGCTGCCGCTGCCCAAGCCGGCCAAACGCAAAGCGTCGCCGCCCGCGCCGGGCAAGACGCTGCCCGACGACGGCGTCATCCGCGTGCTGCGCGAGAAACGCCGCGCCAGCGCCGTTACGATTGTGCACGGACTCGCGGCGAACGAGATCGAGGCACTGGGCAAAGAATTACGCCGCATGTGCGGGACGGGCGGCACGACCAAAAACGGCGTCATCGAACTGCAAGGCGATCACCGCGACACGATTGTTGCTTATTTTGAAGGCCGGAAGCGGAAAGTGAAGCGCGCCGGTGGGTGACGCGGGCTCAGCGAACAAGCCGCAACCGCTTGTGAATCGGTATAACTATCCGTTTATACTAGTCGGGTGAAGACCGCTGTATCTATTCCCGATGAGCTGTATGGTCGCGCCGATCGCCTCGCGCGAAAATTTGGAGATGACCGTTGTCTTAGCCCCAAAGCCGCCTAACCGGGACAAGCGCCTTGCTTTAGCGTACACGTTGGAGTTTAGCGAATTCCGGATGGGGGTTGTTCATGGACGATCGGATCGACGTGCGCGGGCAAGCCGCGGTCGTGACGGGTGCGGCAACGGGGATTGGGCGAGCGATCGCGCTGCGTCTGGCCGCCGACGGCATGAACGTGACGATCGCCGACCTCAACGAAGCCGGCGCGGCCAAGGTCGCCGCGCAAGCCGCGGAGCACGGCGGCAAAACGCTCGCGCTGCGGGTCGATATCACGCAGGCTGCGGATCGCGAGCGCATGATCGCGCAAACGCGGGACGCGTTCGGACGCTTCGACGTACTCGTCAACAACGCCGGAATTCAGATCATCAGCGATCCGCTCGCGGTTGACGAAGCACACTGGGACCGCATGATGAACGTCAATGCGAAGGCGACCTGGTTCGCGTGTCAAAGCGCGATTCGGGTGCTGCTCGAAACGCAAACGCGCGGGCGGATCGTCAATCTCGCGTCGATCGCCGGCAAGATGGCGAGCACGGTGCTGCATCCGGCCTACAACGTCAGCAAAGCCGCGGTGCTCGCGATGACCAAAACCTTCGCCGCGGCATATGCGGCCAAAGGCATTCGCGTCAATGCGGTTTGCCCGGGCGTCATCCAAACGGATATGCAGGATGCCGTCGACGCCGAGTTCGCCAAGCTGCAGGCGCGCACGCCCGAAGCGGTGCGCGCCGACCGCCTTTCACGCATCCCGCTGGGCTATCCGGGCGATCCCGACATGGTAGCCGGGGCGGTGTCCTTCTTAGCCGGGAACGATGGACGCTACCTCACGGGTCAGGCCATCAACGTCGACGGTGGGATCCTCACGTACTGATGATTCTCGATGATTTCCGGCTCGACGGCCGGGTCGCCACCGTGACCGGCGCCAATCGCGGTCTGGGATTAGGCATCGCCGCGGCACTTGCCGAAGCGGGCGCCGACATCGTTTCGGTTCAGCGCAGCGACGATTGCGACGAGGTACGCGCCGCGGTCGAGCGCGCCGGCACTCGCTTCTTGCCGGTGATGGCCGACGTCGGCGCACTCGGCGCGCCAAAGGCCGCGCTCGGTGCCGTGCTCAGCGCGTTCGGACGCGCCGACATTCTGATCAACAACGCGGGCGTGCAGCGGCGTTCGCCGGCCGAAACGTTTCCGGCCGATGATTGGGATCTGGTTCTCAACGTCAACCTCAACGCCGTGTTCCGCTTTGCGCAAACGTTCGGCGCGCACATGCTCGCAAACGGCGGCGGCAAGATCGTCAACATCGCCTCGGTCATCTCACTGCAGGGCGGTTTCACGATCGCGGCCTACGCCGCCGCCAAACACGGCGTCGCGGGCATCACCAAAGCGTTGTGCAACGAGTGGGCGGCGCGCGGCATCAACGTCAACGCGATCGCGCCGGGTTACATGGCCACCGAGATGAACACCGCGCTCATCGCCGATCCGGTGCGCAGCACGCAGATTGGCGCGCGCATCCCGGCCGGGCGCTGGGGCGAACCGGCCGATATGGGCGGCGCCGCGGTCTTCCTATCGTCGCGGGCAGCGGATTACATTCACGGCCAGATGCTCGTCGTCGACGGCGGCTGGCTGGCGCGCTGAGTTCGATTGCGTTTTTATGCCGGGATCTCCAGCTCGCTGAAGCTGCCTGGCGTCGCGGCATCGACTGCCGTCGCAATGCTCTCGACGTGCAGACGAACGCGCGGCCACTGCGGCGTACTCAACACCACCAGAGCCATTTTGCGACCCGATCAATTTTGCTGATAGCGCATGTTTTTGTCGGGAGGTCCTGCCGCGTAGTCGGGTGCAATGCCCCGGCTGCAACGGATGCCGGAGGCCGCACTTGGCACCGCGCTACTGCCTGCCCGCCAGGTACGCGGCCGACAGCGAAACGCAAGCCGGCGAGCGCTCCAGGAAAACCGTTCCCGTAGCGTCAACTCGGGATGCGAACTTCTCTTGCTTGACCCAGGGACACGGATGTGAGCAGCGTGACCGATGATTGACGGCGAAACTCTCCTGGAAGTAGCCGGGCTGAGCAAGCAGTTGGGCGGAACGCGGGCGCTCGTCGACGTCGATTTCGATGTCCGGCGCGGCGAGATCCACGCGCTGCTGGGCGGCAACGGCGCCGGCAAATCGACGCTCATCAAAACGCTCGCCGGCGTGCACAAGCCCGACAAGGGCACCATTTCGCTGGGCGGCCAAGTCATCGATACGAGCGTCGACCAGCCGGCGATCAGCTTCATCCATCAGGACCTGGGCCTCATCGACGCGATGACGATCGCCGAGAACATCGGCCTGGTGCGCGGCTATCCGCGCCGTTCCGGGCTCATCGATTGGAAAGCGCTGCGCGAGCGGGCCACACGCGCGCTGAGCCTGGTGGGGAGTTCGCTCGATCCCGACGCCAACGTTTCGCAGCTTCGCGCGACCGACAAGTCGATGGTCGCGATTGCGCGCGCGCTCGCGGGCGACGCGCAATTGCTGGTGCTCGACGAGCCGACGGCGAGCTTACCGGAGGCCGACGTCGCGCGGCTCTTCGAGGTCTTGATGCGGCTGCGCGAACGCGGGGTCGGCATGATTTACGTCAGCCACCGGCTCGACGAAGTGTTTCGCATCGCCGATCGCGTCACGGTGCTGCGCGACGGGCGCAAAGTCGCGACCCGCCGGCTGGACGAAACGACGCCGAGCGAACTCGTGCTCGCGATCGTCGGCCGGCCGCCGGCCGACGTCTTCGTGAAGCCGCTGCACCCCGAAGCCCAACCCGTCCTGCAGATCACCGATCTGTTCGTTCCGGGTGCCGGCCCCGTTTCGATCACCGTGCGCGCCGGCGAAATGGTCGGTCTGACCGGTCTGCGCGGCGCGGGCCAAGACGAAGTCGGGCGTGCGCTGGCCGGCATTCTGCCGATTCTGGGCGGCACCATTCGGCTGCACGGCAAGGCGATTCGGCCGACGTCGCCCGCGGCGGCCATCGCGCTGGGCATCGGGTTCGTCTCGAGCAAACGCCAAGAAGAAAGTCTCGCCGTCGCGCTGTGCGTGCAAGAGAACCTGTTTCTCAATCCGGCCGCGTACGGGCGGCGCATCTCCGGCGTGCAATCGTGGAAGACCGAACGCGCGGCGGCCGCGACGCTTACCGAACGCTACGACGTGCGGCCGCGCGATCCCGAGCGCGTCGTGAGCACGCTCTCGGGCGGCAATCAGCAGAAGGTCGTCGTCGCGCGCACGGTCGCGATCGGCAACGCGCTGCTGGTGCTCGAAGAACCGACGCAAGGCGTCGACGTCGGCGCGAAAGCCGAGATTTACGCGACGCTCGCGACGGCGTTGACGCGCGAAACGGGACTGGGCGTGGTGCTCGTGTCGAGCGACCTCGAAGAGATCGCGGGCGTCTGCAATCGCGCGCTGATCTTCCGCTACGGCAAGATCGTCGATGAAGTCGCGGGCAGCGATATGACGCTGCGGACGCTCACGGCGCTCGTCACCGGCGCCGGACGGGTGGCATGAGCACCACGCGTTCGTCGAACCGCACCGGTTCGACCGTCTCGCGGCTGATCGCCAATCAAGGCCTGCTGCTGCTCACGATCCTGCTCATCATCGTGTTTTCCCTCGTGCTGCCGAACACGTTTCCCACGCTGCTCACCGCGCAGTCGATCCTGTCGGACCGCTCGACGATCGCGTTTCTGGCGCTGGCCGAAATGATCGTCATCTCGGCCGGTCAGTTCGATCTGTCGATCGGCTACGGCATCGGGCTCGCGCACATTCTGGCCGTCGGTCTGCAAGTCAAATCCGGTGTCCCGTGGCCGCTGGCGATCATCGTCGTCATCGGGCTGGGCGCGCTCATCGGACTCATCAACGGTATGCTCGTGCGCTTCGCGAAAATCGATTCGTTCATCGCGACGCTGGGCGTCGGCACGATTCTCTATGCGGTTTCGGAATGGTATACCGGCGGCCAGCAGATCAGCGGAACGCTGCCGCCGGCGTTCATCGCGATCAACGGCGCGGCGCCGCTCGGCATTCCGATCCCGGCGCTCTACGTGCTGGCCGTCGCGATCTTGCTGTGGATCGCGTTCGAGTATTTGCCGATCGGCCGCTACCTCTACGCGATCGGTTCGAACGAACGCGCGGCCGAGCTCATCGGCATTCCGATCACCCGCTATGTGATCGGGGCGTTCGTCGCCTCGGGCGTCGTCACGGCGATCGCCGGCGTCGTGCTGGGCGCGAAGCTGCAAGTCGGCCAGAGCAACATCGGTCCGGAGTATCTGCTGCCGGCGTTCGTCGGCGCACTGCTCGGCTCGACCTCGGTCAAACCCGGACGCGTGAACGTTTGGGGCACGATCATCGCCGTGCTCATTCTGGCCGTCGGCATCTCGGGCATCCAGCAGATGGGCGCGTCGTTCTTCATCGAACCGCTCTTCAATGGGCTCACGCTCATCATCGCCGTTGGTCTGGCCGGATATTTCGCGCGCCGCCGGCTGCGCGTTGCCGTCGCCCAAACCGAACCCCCACGCCCCAGCCCCGACGACGCCGCGTCGCCGGCACCCGCCCAAGGAGCACCCGCGCCATGAATGGCATCCCGCCCAACTTACGATCCGCATTCTCCGCCTTGCGTCTGCTCATAGCGAGTCTCGCGCTTGTGGCACTCGCCGTGAACGGCACGCAAGCCTCGACCTGGGACGGTCCGACCACCGGACCCAAGGCGCAAGCCAGCAAATTCATCATCTACGTCTCGACCGATCAAAAGAACGGCGGTTCACTGGGCGCCGGCAACGGCGCGCTCGAGGCGGCCAAAGCGATCGGCTGGCGCGCGCAGATCATTGACGGTCAGGGCACCGTCTCGGGCCAAGTCGCGGCCTTCGGTCAGGCGATCGCGCTCAAACCCGACGGCATTATTCTGGGCGGCGTCGACGCCGTTAGCCAGAAGACCGCGCTCGACCGCGCCAACTCCTTGGGCATCAAAGTCGTCGGCATTCGCGCCGGCCCCAAACCCGGACCGATCGCCGATCCCGTCGTCTTCACCAACGTCGAAACCAACCCCGACGACGTTGCCGCGACCACCGCGAAATACGTGATCGAACAGACGCACGGCGCGGCCAACGTCGTCATTTTTACCGACTCGCAGTACGCGCTCGCCGTGCGCAAAGCCAAAGTCATGCAGCAGACGATCCAGGCTTGCAAAGGTTGTTCGGTGCTCGAATACGTCGACTCGCCGATCGCCGAAGCCTCGCAGCGCATGCCGCAGCTCGCGGTGTCGCTCAAGCAGCGCTACGGCGCCAAACTCAACTGGATGCTCGCGATCAACGATCTGTATTTCGATTTCGCGGCGCCCGCGCTGCGTTCGGCCGGCGTGCCGCCCGAGGGTCCGCCGAAGTTCGCTTCAGCCGGTGACGGCAGCGTCTCGGCATACAGCCGCATTCGCGACGGGCAGTATCAGTTCGCGACGGTGCCCGAACCGCTCAATTTGCAAGGGTGGCAGGCCGTTGACGAGCTCAATCGCGCGCTAGCCGGCGCGCAGCCCAGCGGCTACGTAACCAAAGCGCACACGGTGACGAAGGCGAACATCGGCATCGAAGGCGGCCCGAATAATATCTACGATCCGGATAATGGGTACCGCGACCACTACAAGTCGATTTGGGGCGTGAAATAGACCCGTACGGTTCGCGGCTACGTCGTCGCCTGGCCGAAAGAAACGCCGGTCTTGCGCTGGATGGCGTCGAATCCTGGCGGTCTGCGTCGCCGAGCGGCTCCACGGCCAGCGTCGTCGTGTTGGGTAGACGCGGCAACTTGGCAAACGCGCACGATGAGGAGCCGGCTGCGCGAAGATCTTCGTGACTACGCCATGCCCCAAACTGCGAGCAGTACGCCTGCTCGCAAATCGATTCGGGCGACGACAGCGTGAATCCGCTGGCCGCACATGGTAGGGTTTTCCCCAATACGATGGCCGCTCAGGCTCCGGTACGCTTTCTCGAAATCCGTATCGCACCGGCGCACACGTTTCGAGGAGGCTCTCATGACCAACCCGGGCAGCCTAACAGCGACCCCCGATTCCTACCCCGCTCTTCTTCCGCGTACGACGGTCCCGCCGCGTGCGCATCCGTCCGCCGCACACGCATTGCGCGGGCGCGCCTTTCACGTCTTGAAATTTCCCCTGCTCGGGCGCTACGCCGTGAGATGGCACTGGCCCCCGGGGGTCGACCTTGCCCAATGGGACCGCATCTCGTTTGAAAGCGGCAGCGGGGCAAAGTTAGCCGGCCTCTACGCAAGCGCGACGATCGAATCGAAAGGTGTCGTCGTCTGCGCGCATCCGTTGCGCAGGGACGCCAAAGGCTATTTTATGAGCACCGGGCGCGCCAAGATGCTGCGCCGCAATGGGTACGACGTGCTGCTCTTCGACTTCAACGGTTTTTCATCATCGCCGGCGTGGAGGACGTGGTCGCCCCGATCGCTATGAGCCGCCAACTTTTCGACGCGTGCAAAGTACCGCCGGCCGCACGCGCTGTCTGGTATGCCGAAGGTGCCGGCCATCTTCGCGCCTTCGAGACGGCGCCGCACGAATATGAGGAGCGCGTGTCCGACTTTTTCGCTCGCGCAGGCCTTCGATCCGGGCTCGGGGGTTTGCCGTTGCCGAGCGGCAGAGCGATAGAGCAAGGGCGCTTCCAGCAAAACTAAACGATTTGGTATGAGCGGTCGGTTCAAGCGCCAGCAACGCGATAGCGCCAAAGCCGACGGCAAGTCCTCTTGATCTGTGGCGACGCTCGCGACGGGTAATCGCTGTAGTTCTTTGAGGATGCGAGCGGGACTGCGGAGCCCCCCAAGTGCGATTTCCCCGATGACGAACGGTGCGACAACACGGTTCCACCGGTAAGGAAGTTCACAAGGTGTTCGTCGCGTGCACGTAGATGGTCGATCCAGATCGATGTATCGACGAGAATCACGCTGGCCTGGATCGACGTCGCGGCGCGGCTGTTTCTGGGGATTCGCTGCCACCTAAAAGCGCGAGTCGCCGGGCGCTTTCGCGCTCAATTAAGGCCTTGCGTGCCTCACGAACGAGCGCCGACTTCTCCTTCAACCCGGTGTAAGCTTGAGCTCGAGCAACCAATTCGTCGTCGAGCGACAGTGTCGTCCGCATCGCTTCCTCCTCGGGTTGATAGCACGATATCATCTCATTCGATGTCTCAATCAATGCCTCTGATTCAATCAAATCGCTCGAGCTTTGGAACGTACGCCGATCATCGCAAAACGATGTGCAGCGGCGCAGTGAGGATCAGGCCGATGACCGTGAGCGCTAGCGCGATGTGCTGTATGACGCATCAGTCGAGATGCGCGGGAACGACGTCTCAGACGTTCGCGCTGCCGGAACCAATTCTTCCCTTCTGGAACAGCGCTCGATGAAAGGCGCCGCCACTCCACTCTTGTTGCTCCTCGCAGCCGTTCTCGAGGTCGGCGGCGATGCGATCGTGCGCGTCGGCCTCAAGAATTACCACGGCGTATTGCAGATTTCACTCATCGCCCTTGGCGGCATCGTGCTGCTCGCATACGGAGTCTTTGTCAACGTCGCTCCGGCCGACTTCGGCCGGCTTCTCGGCGTCTACGTCGTCTTATTCTTTGTTGTCGCCCAAATCGTGAATTTTGCGGCCTTCGGTATTCGGCCGGATGCACCGATCATCGTGGGCGGCGGGTTCATCCTAGCTGGCGGCCTGGTTCTCACGGTCTGGAAAACGTAGGAACCGCGGCCCCGCGATGCAGCGGGGCACAACTCGCGCCGGACGCTCCGAGAGGGCGACTACCTCGCGATGTGCGTGACACAGAGGGCTCGATCCAAATCGGCCCAGAGGTCCTCAACGGCCTCGATGCCGACGCTCAGCCGCAGCAGCGCCGGAGGCAAGTGCTCCTGTCCAGGAACACGTGCCCGCCGTTCGATCGTCGACTCTACCGCGCCCAAGCTCGTGGCGTGTTGAATGAGGTGCAGTCCGGCGCACAGGGCGTCGGCGGCGGCGGCATCGCCGCGCACGTCGAACGAGATAATCGTGCCGAAGCCTTTCAGTTGTCGGCGCGCGGCCGCGTGGCTCGGGTGGCTCGCCAGGCCCGGATAGCGCGTCAGCGTCACCCGCGCCGGGCTCCATCTCATCGCTCGGCGTCACGGCTCGATCGCCCGCTTTCACTATTGTTCGTTACTGCGCACCCAGGCCGCGTCCTCGAGGTGAGCCGGCTCGGTCCCGACGATCACGCGCTTTGCAACTCTACGCTCAGTGCCAACGCACCCGAGCGTTCCGTTTGTGCGCCGCGGCTCTCGCATCGGCGGTGCGACGCCGTCGATCGGCCGGACTTCTTCGTTTTCTGCGGCGTCGCATCATGCAGCTTGGCGAGTTTCTTATCGGCGGCTTTGATCCGGTGCCGTAAATCCGCGATGCGGCCCGGCCGCAACTCGACAATCGACGACTCCATCCCGTCAAGGGAGAACTTCACCGCGTTGTATTGCCGNNCGGCGCGTCGTCGACAACGCCCAGACGCGCTTGATACGTTCTCACGGCGCGGCCGTCGCCGCGCTGGCTAAGGCGGACGCGATGCTCCGTGCCCGATTGCGGGCTCCCCGCCGCCCGTACAATCGCGCGCAAAAACTCGTGAGGATGCGCGCTGCATTGTTTGCACGACTGCAAACGACCGTATCCGTCACCGATATCGTCGTGCAAACAATGCAGCGATTCGCAGCGCGGGCGCGAGCGCGGCTTTCCTGCTTTTTAGTACGCTGGTAATGGCGGTGATCCGCGGCGGTTGTATTCATGCGTGAACCAATTCACGATCGAAAACTCCAACGAGACTCAAGCCGTAGGCCCGTGCGGCTTCAAATGCGATCGCAATCGACTCATCGTTAGGATTGAGTATTTCGATTCCAATTGCGTCACCATTTTCGTCGAGGTCAACGTTCACCGAGCCCGCCGCGTTACGCGGCTCGCTACGCGCAACGGCGTTGCGCGTATAGTAAATATACATCGGACGAAGGTTGCCGGCGCGATCGTGAGTGATTTCTATAATGGGCTTCACAGAGGTTCCTCGGTCAGAGTGACGATCGTCTTCTTGTCGTTGGCAAGCGTGACACGGATGCGGCGACGACCAATGACCTTGTAGAAGTTGGTGCAATCATTGTCCCCGGGGAGAGCAACCTCGTAGTTTTGCAAAACTTCGGTGACTTCGGCTTCTGAGATAATCCTCTCGAGCATCCGTCGTCGAGCATGCTCCGTGTATATCAAAGTTGCTCCCATATGTCAATTCAGTCTCGGTCATGTCATCCATTCCGCCATGATACTGTCGCTGGGTGCCAACAGGCCGTCACTTCGCGATGGGGGTGACCTAGTTTGTTTGCATGGCGCGTCATGGTTTGTGTGCGCGCTGGGCTTCATCAACGATATGGAACGGCCGCCGGCGGGCGCCGGCAACGCGAAATCGATGCCATTACCCGACGGCGAATTGATCCAAAGCGCCGATGACGGTCGGAATGAAAAAATCTCCGCCGCCGTGGCCGGCATCGTCGAGGACGATCAGGCGGCTCGTCTTCCATCGCCGCGAGAGTTTCCAGGCCGTCTCGAGCGGACTGCTCACGTCGTAACGGCCGTGGATGAGCACGCCAGGAATTCCGTCGAGCACTGCGGCGCCGCGCAGCAGCTCGTCCTCGGCAAAGAATGCCCCGTGTCGCCAATAGTGAGTGACCAACCGCGCGAACCGAAGTCGAAATTCCGGATCCTCGAAACGCGGGTCCGGCGTGTGGCCGGGAGTCAGCGAAACGTGCGTGTCTTCCCATGTGCACCACTCGCGCGCGGCCCGATCCGCAACGTCGAGATCGGGGTCGAACAACATCTCCGCATAGGCGTCGACCAATGGCAGGTGGCGCATGATCTCCGGCACAGCGGACACGAATCGGTCCCAAGCTTGGGGGAAGACTCGTCCGACATCGTGGGTCACCCATTGGACTTCGCGTCGCGATGTTGTTGTCACCGGCGCGAGCACGAGTGCCCTGACGCGCTCGGGATGGGTCTCGGCGTACGCAAGCGCTAATGTGGCTCCCCACGACATGCCGAGCATGGTCCAGCTTTCGACGCGATGGTGTCGGCGGAGCAGCTCGATGTCCGCTATGAGGTGCGGCGTGGTGTTCGTGCGTAGATCGGCAGTTGGATCACTCGCTAACGGGCGGCTGCGGCCCGCGCCCCGTTGATCGAACAACACGACACGATACGCGTCGGGATCGAAGAAGCGTCGCTGCCCCGCTGTGCAGCCCGAACCTGGTCCGCCATGAAGAAAGAGCGCCGGTTTGCCGTTGGGATTTCCGCAAACTTCCCAGTAGACGCGATGACCATTCCCCGCTTCGAGTAAGCCGGTTTCGTAGGGCTCGATTTCCGGATATCTGCTTGCCACAGTCCTCCCGGGTAACTCCGGCACGGTGCTCTGCTCTCAAATCGTTCGCGAGAGGCGCACCAGGACGTCACCCGCGCCATCGGACCAAGGCTATCCGGTTTGCAAAATCGCGGCACTGCTGCCGGCACACGGGCTGTTACGCGTCGATATGCCGGACCTTCAGTAAGCGCCTTTGGAGAAGAGCCCGGCGGGGATCGTCGAGAGGATGATCTTGAAGCCGTAGAGCGGTGACCAGTTGTCGATGTACTGGTGGTCGAGGCGCATCCAGTCCACGAAGCTGACATCGGAACGACCGGAGATTTGCCACCCGCAGGTGATGCCAGGCTTGACGCGGACACGGCGCAGGGCGAAATCATCGTGCTTCTCCATTTCGCTCCGCCCAGCGTGCGCGCGAAGACGCGCAGATCGCGCTTCATCTTGAAGGATGCGAATCGTGCTTCGAATGGGTTGCCGTTTTCAGAGTTTTCGAGGAGAGCAGCGGCGCAGTGAGGATCAGGCCGGTGAGCGCGAGCGTGATGTCGGTGGCTCGCTTGGTGCCTGTTGGCGGCTGAGTAAAATCGCGGATATTCGGCTGAGTTATTTGGCTCCATAAACCGGCGGGATGCTAACGACGAGGACCAAGATAGGCTGGTCACCGCCCAGGAGCGCCGAACGACCCGCGAACGTTGGCCCAAGATCGAGACTCGATGCTGGAAAACTACCGGTGAAAAAAGCGTGATAACTGCGACGTGCATATCGGACGACCGCATGTCGCCGGCGGTTTCGCTTGTGCTTTGAGTGATGGGTTTACGAAACTGCTTGCCGATAGCCACGATCTTGCGCTCGAACGAGCGAACTATCCAGCTTGCAATTCCCGCCGCGCCGGTGCCTGAACGCGGCCTGCTACGCGTCGATATGCCGGACCTTCAGTAAGCGCCTTTGGAGAAGAGCACGGCGGGAATCGTCGAGAGGATGATCTTGAGGTCGTACAGCGGCGACCAGTTGTCGATGTAGTGGTGGTCGAGGCGCATCCACTCCGCGAAGCTGACATCGGAACGACCGGAGATTTGCCACACGCAGGTGATGCCGGGTTTGACGCGGACACGGCGCAGGGCGAAGTCATCGTGCTTCTCCATTTCGCTCGGGATGGACGGGCGCGGCCCAACGATCGACATTTCGCCCAGGAGCACGTTCACGAAATTGGGCAGCTCATCGATACTGAGCTTGCGTAACATGCCGCCCAGCGCGAAGACGCGCGGATCGCGCTTCATCTTGAAGACGGGGCCCGAGGCTTGGGTCGCTTTGCGCAGCGCTTCTTGTTGCGCGTGCGCATTGGGCTCCATGGTACGCAGTTTGAACATCGTGAAGCGGCGGCCATAGAGTCCGACGCGCTCTTGCGCGAAGATCGGCGAGCCGGGTGAGCAGATCATGATGCCGATCATCGCAACGACGAGCAGCGGCGCAGCGAGGACCAGGCCGCTGAGCGCCAGCGTGATGTCGGTCGCGCGCTTGGTGTTGATCCACGACGCCGGGATGAGGCGCTCGCCGTTCAAGCGCCAGGAAATCGACTGAGCCGGCTGGGGCGCAGCGGCGGCGGTGCCGTGGGCTTGCGGTGCAAATTCGAGAACGCTGGCGCGAGGCGCTTCAGGGGCGAATTCGGTGGCAAACATTGACTGGCAATGACTTCCGGAGGCTGACCTCTTCGCCGCAGAAGGCGGTCGACAAGCGCGACTGAGGTGTCCTCATAGTAAGCGAGCGCACTCCTTTACGGAATCATCACAATTGGGGACTTTGAACCTAGGATGCTCTTCCGTGAACGACGCTCGGGGCGTTGCTGTCGGCGAGAACGGATCCCGGACCTTTTGACGCAAGCAATGCTACTACTGGCCTTCATGGTACGCAGTTTGAATATCTGACCTGCTAACATGAAGCGTCATAGAATGTACTAGAACGTTTCATGCTATTTCGCTCTCCGTTGACGGCTTGACGCCGCGCGGCGCTTTCGCACCAACTGGAGTCTTGGCTGGCAGTCTCAGCCGGGACCGCGGGTTGCGACGAGGACAAAACCGCGCTCGACGCGCCGCTCGTGTCCGTGCCGGTGACCCTGTCACCGGTTCCCGCTACGCTCGCATCGCCGGCCGCTGAACGGTATTGGCTGCGGCGTGGGATGGTTATCACCGCGACGCTCTACACGTCGATCGACTCGACGGTCTCGGGGTCGATCGTCGCGTACATCGCCGACGACGTGTACGACTTCACGCACACGGCCCTCGTCATCCCGCGCCATGCGAAGCTCTTCGGGTCTTTTGGCGGTCGCGGCGTTGCCGTCGCTGCGGGCCAAGCGCGGATCCCGGCGTCGTTCGATGAGATCCAGCTCGCGGACCGGGTCGTCTCGCTCAGCGACGAGCCCGGGATCGACCGCACGGGTACCACCGGGCTGGGCGCGCGTGTTGACACCACACGCGCGCGACGTTCGAGCGTTTCGCAATCCTTGCCGGCATCGGGCTCCTCGCGCGCTCGAATTCGTGCACGAACTGCGAGCAGTCCGGTTCCGGGAATGTCGGCAGCACGCTGGTCACGGCAGGGACACCCCTGCTGCCGCAGCCGAATGCGATCCAGCCGACGTCGCATGGCATCGAAGGCGAGCCGATCGCGATCATGCTTACGCACGACATCCGCGTACAAGCGTGGGCGCCGTGATCGTCGCCGGCACTGCACTCGCGACCCTCCTCACCACGTGCGCGCCTAACGTCGCTCCGAGTACGATGGTGGCAATCGTCGCGGTCGAAAGCAGTGGCAACCCCTACGTCCTTCACGACAATACCAGCCACCGCAGCTACGCACCCCGCGACTACGCCAACGCGCTCGCCACAGCTCAGGCGCTGATCCGTCAGGGACACAGCGTCGACGTCGGAATTGCGCAGGTCAACTCGGGAAACTTTGCCGTGTTGCATACGACCGTGGGCGACATGCACGACCCGTGCCCGAATCTGCGCGTCGCATCGCGCATCCTTGCCGACAATTATGCGGATGCCCGGGCGGTATTCCCGGAACCCGGCCGGGCGCTTTGGCACGCGATCTCGGCGTACAACACGGGCTCGCTCTATGCCGGGAAGGCGTACGTCGACCGGGTCGTCGCTGCGGCATCGCGTGTGCCGATCGTTCCGTCGATCTTGCTTCATCGCACCGAGTTCGCGCCGCATCGCTCGGCGCCGTTTGTCGCGGCAACTCCGCCCAAACCTGTTCGCAAGATCGAGCGGCCGAGACCCGCCAAATTCGCGTTTGCCATGCCGAACTCCGAAAGTCTCGCCGTTACGTCTCCGCCAAACAAACACGAGCCGGGCATCAATGCCGAACGATGACGAGTGCTTTGGCGGCCAGGGCATTCGGCAACGCGCACCGGGCATCGACCCGCATCGGTTTGATGTCGAAGCAGCCGAGATTCGAGATCGAAAACCTCGGGCCAAGAAGGCGGACGTCAACAGCCCGATACTCTGTTGCCAGTGCGGAGCGGAGTTTTTTTGCGGCACCTGGGCCGATACCGTCGCCGCATTCCGCGTCCATGAGGCGAGCTGCTCTCGCTGAGAATTCCCAACGGCCCATTTTACGTTCGGGCCAACAGCGATGCAGGTGCGGGCGAGGCGTCACCTCGACGGACTCCGAAAATAGCTGTGTCCGCGGAGAATTCATCACGCAAACCCGCGGCACGAGAGCCGAATGCAAAGAAAGCTTACGGAGACAGGGACGTGCACGACTCCATCGACCAGTTAGCGATCGATCCCGCCAACCCCGTCATCATCGTGACGAATCCCGAGAGGCTCGGCGGCACACCCTGCTTCGTCGGGACGCGAGTGCCCGTCGCAGTCTTTTTTGAGAATCTCGCCGACGGTCTGACGATCGATGAAATTGTCGACCAGTATCCGAGTGTCACGAAGGATGTCGCAATTGAAACACTTCGGCAGGCGAACGTCGTATTGAACCGAGCCGCGGTTCCGGTCCTCGATTAAAGCCGGCGATCGAAAACAGAAAACACTGCTCGACAAGACTTTGCCAGATAGTCCGGCCGATTCGAAAACACGCCTGAGAACATGGAACCGACACGCGATAGATGAGGACGATGCAGACGATCGACGAGCAGCTTTGGGCAAAGAAGGCGGACCTGGATACCCTCCGTCCGATCGCCCCTCAAAGCTATGAAGCCTTGGCGAAGTGGTATGACGTTGAGCTTACCTACACGTCCAACGCCATCGAGGGGAACTCGCTCACCCGCGCCGAGACCGCCATCGTCCTAGAAAAGGGCATCACGGTATCGGGAAAGCCCCTTCGCGACCATATGGAGGCAGTCGGTCACAAAGACGCCCTCGATTACGTCCGAGACCTCGCACGGCGCGATGAGCCGATCCGTGAGCTGGACGTTCGCCAGATTCACCGCCTGGTTATGGGCCGCACCGACCCCGAGGAAGCCGGAAACTACAGCCAGCATGCCCGATTGATCGCCGGCTCGCCCCTGACGTTACCGTCGCCGGCAGAAATCGGCCCGCTGATGGGCGACTTCGGCCAGTGGTTGAGCCGGGCAAAGCCATCTGCCGAGACGGCATTCGCTGCGCACGAAAAACTCGTCACGATCCACCCATTTTCGGATGGCAACGGACGCACATCGCGGCTTCTGATGAATGTCGTTCTGCTCAAGAGCGGATATCCGCCGGTCGTCATCGGCCCCGAGCAACGCGTCGAGTATATCTACGGCCTCGAAGCGCTGCAGCTTCGCGGCGATGCACAACCGTATCGTACGTTCATGGCCGGACGGCTCGAAGCCAGCCTCGACCGCCACCTTTCAATTTTACGCCAAAGCTTAAACCAGGACGTGAACCCCAATAGGCGTACCGTTTAAAGGTATCCGTTGGCCAGCACTCCTGCTCGCGGAGGCGGATCGGAAGAATCACGTGTTCGCCGCGTGGCGGACTCGCACATTCGGCGACATTGTCCGCCGAGCATGCGACGGTTTACGCTGCGTGTTCACACTTAGCGCGGGAGGCGAATACACCGTCCCGCAGCTTGCTCACGAGCCATCGACAACGCCAAACTCGCCAGTGACTCAATCGCGGGTCGTCATCGCTGAGGTTCCGAATCCCAATGCGGAACTTCAGCGGCCGACACCACGCCCAAGGGCCGGTGGATGGCGATCGGGCTTCTAAGAACCGTCGAACCGTCGACGGCCAGTGATAGTCGCGCGCCGTACTTGACGCGCCATGAAGGACTTCGAGCAAGACCGGAGTTCGGCGATGATCGAGATGCGTGCCGCTCGACGTTATCAAGCATTTTCGGGCTGCGGAGTGACCCCAAGCCATTCCGCAGCGCGAAGTTTTCGCGGGCGCTTCGGAAAGCCTTCGTCACCGTAGTTATAGGATGCGCCAGAATCGTCTTCCGCGATGAATCTCGCGTTATGTTCAGCGATTAGCGCGATCTCCGAGTTTATGCGCGTGATGTCTTCCGGCGTGAATAAAGAATCAGCGGCCACAAACCAGCATCGGTCATCCGCTAAGAGCGGATACACGCCGATCACGACGTCGTCCGCCCTACCGTCTCCACCCCGCAGATGCTTCATCAGCAGGGCGTCGGACAGCGGGACGAAGGCTTGATTCGAGCACTCCCCGCACTTCACGTGCGGCTTGGCGCAAATGCCTTTGACCCATTCGTTAGCGCAGGCCGGCGCGTAGCCGGATTTTCCCGTTTTGGGATTCTCCCAACGCCGGGCGACAACGTCCGGGCGACCGGCAAACAGCCGACGAAAGAACTGCATCTTCTCGGTTGCCGAAGAGCGGGCAGTGACCATGGGTTGCCAGCTGCGATCCCCAGGCCCGAGCGTAGGTCGCAGCGCCCGCAGTTCCGATTTCAGCCGCGATTGTTCGCCTTCCAGTTCCGCAAGCCGAGCCTCAATCCGCACAACGAGGTCGTCAGGGCTCACCGTACAGGCCCTCCTCCCCAATGCTTTCACGCAAACATCTCGATTGCCGCTAGCGAGTTCCAAGCCGGTCAGGTGCGACCAGCAACGATCAAGTAGATGCTCTCGGTATCAGGCATCCGGCGCTTTCCAAATGCGATGACATCGACACCATCGGGTTCGCGTGGCCGGAAGATCAGACGCAGATCGGCTTCGCCGCGCGGTGTTGAAGGGAACGCACTGCGCCGCCAGCCAGCAAGCTCGTGAGCGAGTGGACGACCGAAGGTCCTCGGCGTTTTGCGCGCCCGGAGCACTTCTTTCGCCGTCGCTTCGAGCGCGCGCGCGAACGTCGCATCATCCGGGTATGCCCAACGCAGCTGTACGAGATCGTGCGCGACATACGACTTTACAACACGAATCGTAGGATCCGCAAGCACGGAGTAGAGGAATTTCTTCGCGTCGCCCGGTGTCGGATGCGCTATGGCCGGGGCTCGGCGAGATTCCGTTGGTACTCCTGCTCAATCTCGTCGACAAGGGAGGGCGAGCCGGGTTCGAGGGGACCGCCCGCGACGCGCGATTCGATGATCGCTCGGACCTCAGCGTCCTCAGCACGCTCAATTTCCGCCTCGAGACGTTCGACGTAGTGCACCAGTTCGCGCCACGAATCGGCGTCGATGAGAACCCCGATGAGATCGTTGCGCCGGCGGACACGCAAGCGATGGTACACGCGCAGACGTTCCGTCAGCGTCGCTTCCGAACGGAACTCGGTCAGCGCGATTTCGGCCTCGAGCGGGAATTGGTCAAGGGCACCCATGGCGCTAACGGTAGCATAAGCGACTGTAATGCGTCAATCTGACTGACTTTAAAGTGTCAGATTCTGCCCTCTTGCAAAAGATCGGTTCCCTTTCCGTGATGCGCCGCTAGCTTACACGGCGGCTGCTAGCCCGCTGGCAACACCGATGACGAAGCACGGCGGCTGGTCGCCCGGGAGCGTGAGGAGACCGGCGACCGTTTATACGTTGATCGACTCGACCGTACCGCGCGTCATGGTGGCGCATGCCTCACTTCCCGCACCGGCTTACAAAATAGCGCATTTGCGCTTCTGAGCTCACCTTAGTGCGCCATCTTCGTGAAATCGGCCGGCACGGTAAAAGCCGGATCGTCGCTTTGGATCGCGCGGACGTTGCCGGACTCCATCTCGAAGTATTGCGTCCAGACAGGAACGTTCGATTGACGTTGTACGTGTACGCCCACGCCGTAGAGCGGAATGCTCCAGTCGGGCATTGGCGGTCCCGATTCCGTAACTAAGTCCCGCGGGCCAGCCATCTTCTTGAAGCGATCGGTAAAGAACGGTTGCAACTCCGGCGCGTACTGTTGCGGTGATCCGTAGGCGGAAAGCCACGCAGCCGCGGGTTTGATGCAGCTCAGTTGCGGCAGCGAAGCGGGCAAGAAATCGTAGGTCCAGCTGTCGCGAGTCGTAAGCGATAGGCCGGACGACGCGATATTCTGAGTCCGAACGTTCACGTATTCATCGATTACCGCGCCGTCGATTTTTCTCGTTCCGTGCGCGCTACGCTCGATTGTCAGCGTCGACGTCGAACCAACCTTGTCACTAAGCGCCCGCATCTCGGCGATTCCATCGTCGTATGCCAGGTCGAGCGAAATCCGCGAGTACTGCTTGTGCTGCAGGTCAAGAGCAGTCACGGTGCGGCTCTCGCAGTCGACGATCGTTGCCTCCTGTTTGCAAACCTCGTCGATCCGCTCGCGTTCGGCCGTCATATACCGCCGAACAAGATCCGGCGTACATGATGAAGTCGGCGTCAAACCGGCTTGGAAATCGGCGGCGAAGTCTGCCGCCCGGAGCGGCGGATCGGGCGTCGACACGAGCTTGAGCACCGTATCATAGGCGATCCCGGCCGTCGCAACGGTATCCGCGACGCTCGCCGAACGCACGATGACGACCACCATCCCGACGAAAGCGACGACGAGGACGCGAACGAGGCGCATGGTCCAAGCAACGACTATCGCCATGCGCTCGCCCTTCGGTCTGTCCGAGGGCCATCTTGGCGGACGACGGCGCCTCCCGGGCTCCTCAGGAAGCGGCGCCCAACTCCCGCGCCAGTTCTGCGTCGAAGGGCCGTCGGCATCGACGCGAGACAGGAAAATCCGGCTGCTTTGCGCGACGACGGCGCGCAGCCCGTTCCCCGACGATGATCTCGCCGTCGAGTAACGCGTCGGCGCTGGCGACGTGCGCCGGCAGGTCCGCGAGTTTGGGAACCAGCCGGTGTGACCTTCGTGCCCTGGCGACTGCGAAGCCGCAGCTTCCGGCTTCAATCACCTTGCCGCAGCGGAACGCGTCGCATCGACCTCGTAATGGAACTGGTCGCCTCGCGGCGGCTTCGCCGCGTCGATGCTCAGCGTCGGGTCCTGGTCGAGAATCGCGAACCTCCGGTCGATGCTTGCGCGTGTCGCAAAGCCATCCCGGCTTTACGTGTTCGCACGAAGGTCCGTGGCGGCTCGCTCGTTCAGCAATCGCTGGATCTTATGGCTACTCAACCGCTTCGCCATGAGATTACCGCCCAAAGCGGCGATGATCGGACTGAGAGCTGCAGCTCTGACTTTCGCGTCGACGTGATTGAACGCTAGGACGATGACGCCAGGCTGCCACGTCTTTCGTTTGGCTACGAGATAGGGCCCTGGAATGACCGTGAGAAATTTGGCAAGTGTTTCCGGATCGACCGGCTCGCGCCACGCGCGCCTATTTATTAGCCCGAGAAACTCATCCCGGACAATCCGCTTATCCTTGTTGTACTCGCTTCGATCGTTGATGTAGTAGTGCTCCGCAAGGGCGAGATTGTCCGGCCGCACGTGATAGTGCGTCTCAGCACGATTATTCACGATCGACTCGAGAATCCGAACCAGGAATGCCTCGCGACCGAACTCGTCCCATGCACACTGGAGCAGCATGTCCGAGTTTGTGCGCTCTTTGCCAGCATCTAAGTCTTTGATATGCGTCGCGATTCTCGAGCGGATGTTTACCGCCTGGCCCACATACCTTGCGCCACTCTCCTTGCGAACAATAGCGTAAATTCCCGAACTGGCGGGAAGCTGGCTGACCTCGGCGATCGGAAAGTCGGTTCGCGCAGTCATCCTAAACCGGCTTCGACGCGGTGCTGTTTTCACCAGCTACCCGTTCGCTAGCCGAGCCCACTAACGCTCACCCCTCCGGAACCACTTTCGCGGCTCGGTACTAACGCTTAGCGGCTGTACGCGAGACAGGTGTTGCGAGAACGGAGCACCGCAGGAGCCGCATTTTCAGCGACTCCCAGATCGGAATGGTGCACGTCGATTCGCGCGCGACTGCAGCAGCCCGCAAACCGTACGCGAAGCGCAGCGCCTAAACGCGGCTCGCCTGCACGCGGAGTTTTGCGGATTCGTTACACGGCTTGCAAACCGTCAGGCCCTTCGAGGGCTTTCGCCTCCCGCAGACGATGCAAAGACCCAAGGCTTTTGCCTTGGCCCGAAACGCGCGCACTCTCTCCGCGCTCGTCGCCGCCACTACGCCGGACCGAGAAGGCTTGCGACGGTGATCGGAACGCCCAGGACCTCAAAGGTGTCGCCAGAGACGCGGCCATTTGGAAGCTCGAGGTCAGCGGGCGAGCCGTAGAACTCGACCCACCGCTCGGAAATGTTGACGATCCACGACGGGACGCCGGCGGCGACGTAGAGCGGAATCTTGTAGCCGCGATCGCTCTCGTAGGTCGTGTGCGACACCTCGATGAACGCGAACCCGTCGGCCGAGGTCGCGATCGGCTCGTAAAACCGATCGGCGATCACGGCGATGTCGATTTCCGGGGCGTCTTTGCCCTTCCAGTGCGGCACAGCGACAGCGTCCTGCGGCTGGAGAATTACCGGAACCCCGACTCTATCGCCGATGTCGGATAGTCGTTGTGAAAGAGCCCGGCTCAGCTTTCGCACCGCATAGCGGTGGGGTTCATAGCGAGCGGCCACGTCGTAGATGATTCCTCCGAGCAGTTCGGTGCGACCCTCGATATTGGAGTCGAGATATTCCTCGACGGTCATCTCGTGTTGACGCAGTTCGCGCAGTTGCAGCATATCGGGGACCTTTCACGGGCTCGCTGCCAAGTTACTGTAACTCTGCGTGCGGCCCCTGCGTCAGCGCGAGTTGGCCCCTTTTTCGAGGGCGATTCGCGGGCGCGATCACCTCGAGCTCGCGGTACACGCGATTGCGAATCGCCACGATCGGCACGATTCGGCCGACGGTCGGCAGGCGCTTGTGCTTGTTTCTGCGCGCCCGAGACACACTCATCGAGGCAAGTATCGCACGCGGGAGTGCCACCTGTATGGCCGTCGTCACGCTTCTTTTTGCGCGCCCTACTCGGCCTTCAATACCGCCGATGTTCCTTGCGCTTCGGAGCTCCCAAGGAACGATCCCGGCGCAGGCTACCGGGTCAAGGCTCGAATGCTCACTCGAAACATCCAATGTTACAGCGAGATCAGGATGCTTTCCATCGAGAGAAGCATCCGCCGCGGATCAGACGGCAGAGGTGAAAACCCAAAAACCCGGTAGAGCGCAGGGGCCGTTTCCGAGGCATCATCGGCGATATCCAACACCACGAATGCGGATGCGACCGTTTGCGAATTGGCATACGCCTGATGCAGCGCCGCGGCGAGCAGAAACGTGCCAACCCCGCGGTGCTGGTAATTTACAGCGACCGCAAATCTCCCGAGAACGGTTGAAGGCACGGGCATTTTGGGACGGGGGATCGTCGAGAGGATGATCTCGAAGTCGTAGAGCGGCGACCAGTTGTCGATGTACTGGTGGTCGAGGCGCATCCAGTCCACGAAGCTGACATCCGAACGACCGGAGATTTGCCCCACGCAGCTGATGCGGGCTTGACGCGGACACGGCGCGGGGCGAACGAGTAACGACCGCTACTCGCCATCGAGTTGTGGTGCCGAATCGATGCGTTCGACGGCGGCGATGGAGGTGACGACGGTTTGTGCCACGCGGTCGAGTTCGCGCTGCTGATAGTCCTCGAGCACTCCGTCGTCGATGGCGGCGTTGCCGGCGCGTCCTTCGTGGAGCAGGAACGTATAGAAGGCGACTTGGACCAAGTAACTGGACTTGATGCGCGCGATGCCGGGGGCCTGGTAATCGGTGGTGGTCAGGAGGCGTCGCAGATGCCGATTGTCCATGTTCACGAACAGACTGTAATCGTCGAGGGACTCTTCGGCTTGTGCGACGCTGGCATCGGTAAAGTCGAAGCGTTGCCAGTCCGGGGCATAGACTTCGTAGATTTCTGGGACGCGCACGCGGCTTTGACCATCGTCATCGTCGGCGCTGTCGGGCGGTGGCGGCTCAACGACGAGATAGGGTGCTTCGTCGGCGAAGACGCTGCCGGTCGCATCGGTGAGCCGCGCGCCGATGATGCCCGTGCTGTCCAGTGGCAGATCGGTGCGCACCGAGAGACGTGCGCGGCCGCCGCGGAAATCGGAGGTGCGCACGAACTTCACACTGGTGAGAGTCGGATCGACGAGGACGAGCCGAGCATTCTCGTGTACGGCGAGATAGCCGTTGGGCGCATCGGACTCGACCACGAGGGCGTTGCGCCGCCCGCGCCGCAGCCGCAGTGGTCCATCGCTGCGCTCAATGCGCAAGAACGTCGGGTGCGCGAGGGTCGGCAGTGGCTCGGGTGGCGCGTCCTCGCCCGTCCCGCCGCCGGTGGAACTGCCGCCGGCCGCGACGCTCCCGTTGGTGCCGGCCGCGCTGCGTTGCGCGGCGGCTTCCTCCCCCGGTCGAAACTTTTCGATCAGTTCGGCGAAGCGGCGACGTAATTTCTTGTAGTCGGTCTTCTGCTGCTTTTCGAGCAGCCGCAACCGGCGGCGGGTATTGGCCGCTTGCAGCTGCGGATCGTCGCCGAGGGCTTCGACGATCGCGTCGATGAGCGCGCTGTACCGCGCGCCGCGTTTGAGCCGATCGCGGGTGGTCGAAAAGAGCTCGCGTTTGACGGTCGGGCTCAAGCCGTCGAGTTCGATCTGCACCACGAGGTCGTTTTTGAGAAACGGCAGCCGCAGTGCGTCGACGATGATCCGGCGGTCCTCGACGCCATGGGTCTGGCCGAAATTCGTCATGACGATGGGATGGCGCGGATCGGGATGGAGCGCGGGGTCGGGTGCGGTGAGCACCCAGTAGTGGGCGGTGGCGATATTATTTGCGCCGATCGGTTGGAGCGGAATTTGGACGGACTGCGCGTACTCGACGGCGTCGCCGCCCGCCCGTTGCAAGCGCGCAAAGCGACCGGCATAGGTGATCGTCGCGGGGAGCGTCGGTGGCGTCGCTGCGGGCGCACGCGGCGTGCGTGGTGGTCTTGCCGGCGCGGCTGGCTCGGCGACCGCGAGCACGTCTGCTCGCACCGCAACGTCCGATTGCGCTTCGCGATCGGTCAGCGAGGCCGCATCGTTCGCGCTGACCGGGTCCGCAGCGAAGAGCGCGACGCGCCCGGTTTCGCTGGTCTGGGGCGCGCGAAACCGGGCGCGGTTCTCGACGATGGTGAACGGCAGCACGGGATCGAAGAGCGCGGTCTGCGCGAGTGCCAGCAAACTGCGTTCGGGCAGCCGCGCGTCGCCCGCATACGCGCCGAGATCGTAGTCGAAATGGCGCACGAGCGTGCCGCGTCCAAACGTCACGGTACGGCGCGGGATGCGCCCAACGCCCGCGTTGCCGGGCCGGCTGAGATATTCGTAGCGACCGTTCTTGTTCTTGCGCGCGTCGAGTTCGCAGTAGCGCACGAAGGTGATGGCGACGTCGGACTCGTCGGTGGCCGAGGCCACGATCGTGCCGTCCGGTGCGAACGCGAACGTGGTCGAGCCGCCTTGGCCGTACGCGCCGGCTAAATACGGTTTGGCGATCTTATTGCTGCCGGCCAGATTGAGGATCGTTGCGGGCATGGCTTCGGGAGCGAGGCCGGTACCGGTGTCGCGGACCTCCAGCAGCGGTCGCGCATAGACCGTGCCGTCGCCGACGGTGACGGTGACCTCGCGCGCGAGCTGCGCTTGGCGCTCGGGCGCCAGGTGGATGGTGCGCCCTTCAGGGATGGCAAAGAGCGCGGCCACCGCGGCACGCGGCGAGCTTAGTTCGGCAACGATCGCCGGCGGTGCGCGGCGGGCGGCTTCATCGATGAGCGCATCGAGGGCGTTGGTGATCCGCTCGATGAAGGCGAAGCCGGGGTCCGAGCCGATGTTGACGAGGCCAAAGTTGCCTTCTTTTTCGCCCAGCGGCAGCCACACGAACCCCAGGCCCACGAGTTGGTTCACGACGCGTTTGGCGTCTTTGAGCGTCCGCGATTCGAGCAGGAGCTCTAGGGTGGCGGATTCGCGCATCCGTTAGGCGGCGGACGACGGCCGGGTCGTCGCGCGAGGCCGGGCTAAGCCCGTGGGCAGGTGCCGCTGCGCCGCCGCTGCGTCGATGCAGCGCCGATCCCGCGCGCGTGCCGGCGACGCGGAGGAGCACGCTCTTGGACGGCCGGTATGGTGAATGGCGGGGTTACTCCTTAAAGTTCGTCCTAAGGTTCGTCGAGGACGGCGAGCAGTCGTTGCCCGAGGGTCGGTTGGCCTTCATGAGTACGCGGTTTGAACATCGTCAAGCGGCGGCCAGAGAGTCCGACGCGCTCTTGCGCGAGGATCGGCGAGCCGGTTAAGCACATCATGATGCCGATCATCGCTACGATGAGCTGCGACGCAGCGCGGATCAGGCCGCTGAGCGCCAGCGCGATGTCCGTCGCGAGCTTCGTGTTCATCCACGACGCCGGGATGAGGCGCTCGCGGGTCCGCACCCCGCGTCGCAGCCTAGGCCCGGGCTGCTCGCATCACTTCGTTGCGGATCTGCGCGCCGGCCGTATCTTCAGCGATTTGCAGGTCATATTGGCTTTGCAAGCCAGTCCAGAGCTCAGGGGACGTATCGAAGTAAAGCGCGAGGCGCAAAGCCGTCTCCGCTGTAATGCTGCGCTTGCCGCGGATAACGTCTGATATCCGGTTCGGCGGAACGTGCAGGTCGAGCGCGAGCCGGTTGGCGCTTAGATTGCGTGGGTTCATGAAGTCCTCGAGTAGGACCTCACCCGGGTGGATTGGCGCCATCTTCGTGCTCATACTATGTGTCCCTATCTTCTTGAATTTGCTGACTGTGGTGAGTTTTTCGCTAACCGGTAATCGGCAATCTCCACGCGGTATGCGTCGCGGTCCTTCCAGACGAAACAGACTCGCCAGGTTTCGCTGATTCTGATCGAGTGCTGACCTCTGCGGTCATCTTTCAAGACTTCGAGACTGAATTGCGGCCCCTGAAGATCGAGCAACGAGCGTGCATTGTTGAGAATCACTAGATTGCGAAGCGCAACGCGCTCGATAGGCTCGAATCTTTTCACGAATTTGCGATTGTAGAGATTCTCTGTATCGCGATCGTGAAAGTTCCGGATCACACGCGGAGTATACCACCGGCGTGTAATATGTCAAGCGTACTATGTAACGCGTATACTTCGGTACCGGGATCACGCTCCCGCCAAGTCGGCCGATGTCACGAAGCCCCGCGCAAGCTGCGCGCCATATCGCATCGAGGCTTTCCGATGCGCCGGCACCCGGCATCACGAAAGAGCCGTTTCAGCACCGCGTCCAGAAGCCGCCCTCGATCCGGACCTCGCTGAGTTCGCCGTGCGGCGAGAACGCGACGAACAGCGGGGCCCCTTCTTCTGCTCGCGGTCACCAGCCAGGCTTGAAGCGCGGCCGATCGGAATGGTGCACTGTGCCGCAGTCCGGCTGGCGCCGCAATAGCGCCATCTACATCACAGTGCGCTGCCTTGGCGGGATATCAGTCAGTGCTCTCGGCTAAGCCAGACGTGCTGATTGACGTCAAGAAACAAGCCAGCTATGGATTCATACGTGCGTTCGATATTTGCGATTGCACGGACGATCGTCGATACATCTAACTTCGAACCCTCGCGGGCGTAGTGCAGAATTAGAACGCCGGGATGATCTCGGCCCGGTTCGGCAAGCGCGATGAAATCGCTGCCATTCTTTGTAATCAAGATGCGATTTTCAGTGATCGAATAGTCGAAAACCGCCTCATCCGTGGTACCGGAGCCGAGTGCCCTAATAACGACTACACGCTCAACGTCGTGGCAGCCCTTTCGTAACGCAGTGAGCAGGGAGTGAGAGCCACTGTCTTCATCGAGCAGCAGGCGCACGATGCAAATACGGTTCGATACGCCGACGCTCTTCGGAAATCTCCGCAGTAATGAGGCCCTGGTTGTGTTGACAGTAGTGGAGGGCCTCAACTACCGCACGCCGATCGAGGTCAAACTCGGTTGCGGCGCGGTTTATATCCCAACCGTTTGCCTGCATATCCGCCACGAGCTGTGCAGCTGTTTGGCGACGGCCTTTGATGAGTAATTGCCGTCGCCACGGATGAGGCACATGAACGAGAAAATCATAGGCGGAATCTGGGCGGAGCGCTCGCGTGACCTCGGGAAACGCGTCGAGGGCAAGCGGGTCGTCGGCTCGGTGGAAAGTGACAACTTGGCCATCCCGGATCGCGTCGACAATGCGCTTCCAGAACGCAAGGAGTTCACGACCGGCTTGACTCTCGTTTTCTACCCCAAAGGTCATCCGAGCGAATTCGATTGCTTCTTCGTCACCAGAGCGAAGCTCGATTTGCCAGCGGCGACGGGGTATCTTCTCACTCATGGCTCCAATCGTACTCCAAATGGAGCCGAATACGCAAGAGAGAGCTGCTCGCCGGACTTCGGTCTCAGCGTCGGCCCGGGCAGTGACCTGTCTCTCCAGGACGCCCGAGCCTAGAGCCGAGGCGGCCTCGATGAGCGGGCGGAGCGCGTCTGCGATGGCCGGAGGCTTTGTCGCTACATCGCTGGAGATGTCAGCGAGTTCACCGTTCATGCCCAGCCTGTCACAAAACAGCCATGGCGATCGTCAACGAGTAGCCGACTCCAGACGACTATTTCTTGCGCCACCCGTTCTTCCGCTCCCACTCAACAGATCGAGTAACGCATCCACTGCAAACGACCATATCGGTAACCGATGTCGTCGTGCAAACAATGCAGCGCTTTGCGGCGCGAGCGCGAGCACGGCTTTCCTGCTTTTTCATACTGATATTTGCGGTGACCCGCGGCGCTTGTATTCACGTGTGAACCAGTTCACGATCGAACACACCAACGAGACTCAAGCCATCGGCCCGCGCAGCTTCGAAGGCGAGGGCGATCGACTCATCGTTCGGATTGACTATCTCGATTCCAGTTGCGTCACCATTTGCGTCGAGGTCAACGTTCACCGAGCCCGCCGCGTTACGCGCCTCGGTACGCACAACTGCGTTGCGCGTATAGTAGATATACATCCACTTCGTAGTTTTGCAGAACCTCGGTGACTTCGGCTTCTGAGATATTCCTTTCGAGCATCCGTCGTCCCTTATTTCCTCAGCCGTCAGCTGGATTTTATCCTCGGCCGTGAGCTGGGTTGTATCCTCGGCGGTGTGCTGGATGCTCGTAGTGCTTTTCTCTCTGTGCGGGATGCGTTTCGGGCAGATAGATGCGGCGACGGCCGTCGCGTGGCGTCCAGATCACCGCGAATGCCACCCGCAAACCGTACGCGAAGCGCAGCGCCTAGACGCGGCTCGCCTGCACGCGGAGTTTCGCGGATTCGTTACACGGCTTGCAAACCGTGAGGCCCTTCGCGGGCTTGCGCCTCCCGCAGACGATGCAAAGACCCAGGGCTTTTGCCTTGGCCCGAAACGCGCGCACTCTCTGCGCGCTCGTCGCCGGCACTACGCCGGACCGAGAAGGCCCGCGACGGCGATGGTGACGCCCAGGACCTCAAAGGTCGCGCGAGAGACGTGGCCATTCGGAAGCTCGAGGTCCTCGGGCGAGCCGTAGAACTCGACCCCGTTCCTCATGTGAGACGACGCCGCGTTGCGGGCGCCCGCACGAGGAGGCCCGGCAGCATGAGCGGCGTCGTGCGCATCATCCGATCAGCATTCGCTGCCTTACAACTCCTTGAGTAGCGCCGCGTTCGGCAGCCGCCAGAACGTGACGATCACCCTCGCAATTCGTCATCGCTGAGATGAGTTATTGATAACGGTAACCGCTGCCGCTGGATACGATAGCTCCATCTGCGACCGGCGGTATTTTGCGCAAGGCCGGTGAGCGCGAACGTGATGTCGGTCGCGCGCTTGGTGTTGATCCACGACGCCGGATGAGGCGCTCGCGGATCCGCACCCGGTCAACGGTGTAGAGTCCTTGGAAAGTCGGTGGTGACGAGATCACACGAAATGAGCGACTTCGATCAAGAGGCCAGCACCGGCGGTGGCTACGAACGCAGCGTCGCATTACCGGTCGCCGCCTCGGATGGCATCGCACAGCGAATCATCCTGAGATTCCGCGGCCGACGCCTCGAACGGGTCTCTGTTATCCTTGAAGAGGTCCGAGCGGGTCAGCACGGTTCGCTCATACGGTACGACGACGCACACGGGCGCTTTCATCGTCACTCACCCGGATGGCCGGAACCCTCCGGTCAAATCGAGGCCTATTTCGACCTGCCGGTGCGCCGACGCGCCACGTTTTCCGAATCCCAGATCCGGGTGCGGTATACTATTTGGGAAGCCCGCATCTTCGGCTCCGAAGGGAACGCGATAGCATGAGCCCGGCACCGATGCCGCAAGCAGTCCGAATGCGACCGGTTGTCTCGGCGGACGACTCTCTGGCTGCTGGTGAGATTCTCACGCTCTTTATCGGAGACGAACCCTGGAAGCTCTGACCGATGGCAGGGGCGGCGAGCTCGTCGTACGTGCCGCGAGAGGCTTCGCTCGGGATGGACGGGCGCGGGCCAACGATCGACATGTTGCCCAGGAGCACGTTTACCAGATTGGGCAACTCGTCGATACTGAGCTTGCGCAAGATGCCGCCCAGGGCGAGGACAAGCGGATCGCGCTTCATCTCGAAGACGGGGCCGGTAACTCCGTTCGCTTTGCGCCCGCGTTTCTTGTTGCGCGTGGCCGTTGGCCTTCATGGTCCGCAGCTTGCATCGTGAAGCGGCGGCCATAGAGCCCAACGCGCTCTTGCGCGAAAACCGGCGAGCCGGGCGAGCACATCACGATGCCGATCATCGCGAGCATGATCAGCGGCGTAGTGACGATCAGGCCGACGAGCGCCAGCGTGATGTCCGTCGCGCGCTTGGTGTTCATCCACGACTCCGGGATGAGGCGCTCGCAGTTCGAGCGCATGAGATCGACGGAGCGGGGTCGGAGTCCGTGTTGCGCATGCGTATGCCTCGTTTGAGGACCGTCTTCCTCACAAGGTTCGCGTACATGAAGATGCCCGTGGGTGTCTTTTGCTCTTTGCTGGACTTCGGCGACGGAAGTATTTTGTGCCGCCCGGCGAATTTGACAACCCGCGCCCCTTAAGTCACCGGGAGCCCCTACTGATGTCTGTTCTGCATTGGCCCACCAGAATTACTGAAGAACTCTTGCTCCAAATCAGCCGAACCAACCCTGGCAAATTCGAGGTCACCGCAGATGGGACACTACTTATGACACCGCCAACTGGTAGTACCGGTTCGCTTGGCGAAGGATCGTTGTACGATCAGGTTCGCGCTTGGAAAGATGCGAGTGACCCGGACGGTTTCGTTTTACCACCGTCCGGCGGAATCACGTTACCCGACGACAGCAAGTGGTCACCCGACACGACCTATATCAGCTCCCAAACATATGATCGCGCAAATGCGGAAGATCTCGATCTAGCTTTTTGGCGCCTCGTCCCAGATGCAGTCTTTGAATTGATGTCCGAGAGCGACCGAGTCGGTTCGGATGAGTATACTATCAAAATCAAGTCCTATCGGGACAATCAACTTCCGCTCATCGTCGTGCTCGATCCAAAGCTGCACCGAACGCTAACGGCACGCGATAGCCAGCCGTTCGAGGAAGCATTTGATCTCATCCTCGATCTCGGCTCACATATGCCTGGATTTGTCCTCGACGTTGGGGCAATCTTCGCGGCCGAGACGAGGCGGCCGCAAAAACCGCGTCCGTAAGCGCCGCACGCCGCTTTCCAACCTCGGCTCCTTTTGCTGCGTCGACTCTTCGTTGGCTTCTGATCGCAGGCTTGCCCGTCACTTTGTAGCGCTCCACGCGATCCGCTACGCTCAACGAGGCTGCGCGGGGATCACCGTAGCGGGTCGGGCAGTCCGTCGTTGCCCATCCGCCATCGGCGGACAGCGGAAGTGACCTGTGAAGCCGCCCGATCAGACCTCTCGATCCGGAGCATGGAGATCGGGGACTTTATCGGAATCGCTACAAAGCTGGTACCGCTTCCACGCTGTTTCCTGCGCTTCACCTCGCACTGCGCAGACGGGCGTCCCGATGGCCGCCCACAGGCCGCGTAAGTCGGGCATACAATGTATATATCGCACATTTCCGTAACAGGTGCAGGGAAAAGCGGCGGGGAGGCGTCCTCCGAGCGTCAGGAGGCTGCGGTAAACCTGCGCTCTATCTGCGGGGCGATCGATGAACAGTCGGCTCCGTCCGGCGTCCGGACCATCCGGTCTCGAGCAATGCGAAGGCGCTAACAGGTGCGATTCCGACGCTCGTCGTCCGCGACGTGAAGATGGCCGGTGAAGACTTCGGAGTTCGTGACTGGAACGGCGCTCCAATCGTACTCCAAATGGAGCCGAATACGCAAGAGAGAGCTGCTCGCCGGACTTCGGTCTCAGCGTCGGCCAGGCAGTGACCTGTCTCTCCAGGACGCCCGAGCCTAGAGCCGAGGCGGCCTCGATGAGCGGGCGGAGCGCGTCTGCGATGGCCGGAGGCATTGTCGCGATATCGCTGGAGATGTCAGCGAGTTCACCGTTCATGCCCAGCCTGTCACAAAACAGCCATGGCGGTCGTCAACGAGTAGCCGACTCCAGACGACTATTTCTTGCGCCACCCGTTCTTCCGCTCCCACTCAACAGATCGAGTAACGCATCCACTACAAACGACCGTATCGGTGACCGATGTCGTCGTGCAAACAATGCAGCGCTTTGCGGCGCGAGCGCGAGCACGGCTTTCCTGCTTTTTCATACGCTGATATTTGCGGTGATCCGCGGCGCTTGTATTCACGCGTGAACCAGTTCACGATCGAACACACCAACGAGACTCAAGCCATAGGCCCGCGCAGCTTCGAAGGCGAGGGCGATCGACTCATCGTTCGGATTGAGTATCTCGATTCCAATTGCGTCACCATCTGCGTCGAGGTCGACGTTCACCGAGCCCGCCGCGTTACGCGCCTCGGTACGCACAACTGCGTTGCGCGTATAGTAGATATACATCGGACGAAGGTTACTAGCGCGATCGTGAGTGATTTCTATAATGGGCTTCACGGGAGTTCCTCGGTCAGGGTGACGATGGTCTTCTTGTCGTTGGCAAGCGTGACACGGATACGGCGACGACCGATTACTTTGTAGAAGTTCGTGCAATCATTGTCCACGGGCAGAGCCACTTCGTAGTTTTGCAGAACCTCGGTGACTTCGGCTTCTGAGATATTCCTCTCGAGCATCCGTCGTCGAGCAGACTTCGTGTATATCAAAGTTACTCCCATATGTCAATTCAGTCTCAGTCATGTCATCCACTCCCCCATCATGATCTCGCTCGGTGCCAGCAGGCTGTCACTCAGCAAGGGGGTGGTTCGGGAGCGATCGGAGCCGCGCGAAGGACATGAAGGCGACGTCTGGGACCAGCGGGTGAATCTGGTCGTCTTCGTCGAGCGATGCGTCGACGCGAAAGCGCCATTCGGTCGCGACTTGTCCGCGTTTAGCGGCCGTGGCCAGGCTTTGAGGGCGTCGGCGAATGCAAGTTGCAGAATGCCATGCTCGCGGGTTGGCCTTGCTTTCTGCACCGCACGGCCGTCGATCCATTCCGTTTCGGGCTTGGTTTCGGGAAGTACGATCGCACCAAATATCCGCATGTCAATCGGGTGCCGGTGATCGTCTAGCTCTAGCGCGCGCGCCGTATTGCTCGATCACGGCCTCGAAGTCGTCGCGAGCGAACAGCGCGACCTCGCCGACCCCGAGCCACGACAGCCCGAGCCCGGTCTGCAGCCGGAATTGCGCGCGGCGCAGGTCGCCGCCCGCGATGAGGTCGTCGAGGAGCACTCCGCGTGCGGCAAATCGCCCAAACGTTTGCGAAGTTCGCGATAGAGATTATGGCCCTCGCTTACCTTCGGCGAGCCACGTCGACAGAGCGTGAACCTTATGCAGTGCCAGGTCAAACGCGGTCGTGCCGATCGAGGATTCGACTGCCCGGACGTCGTGCTTTATTGTTGGACCGGGACTCGTTCGGTGTTCTCGGCGTCCGCATGACCGCATGACCCTCGCGGGGCGGACCCAGTCGGCGTCGTCCAATAGGCCATCGGAGCGGATGCCTACCACTACCATCGAGTAGCGCGCGATCTGCTCGATGGGACCACCGTGCCCGGCGACAACTATCTCTCCTGACCGCTCGGCCGAGATAATTGTCGCCGGCCACCGCCGTGAAGACGCGAGCGGCGACCACAGCTGCCGCGTGATGACCGCGCTGGTGCCGGCACCCGGCCCGTGACCGTTGGTGCGGCCGGCAGCCTCGAGGATCCGCGACTGGCTTGGCTGATGGCGCCGAAGCTCGTCGATTGCCTCGACATGTCGGTGGCCGCCGCTCGGCGCGGGCTTCGGCGGGAGCGCGGGTCCCGTCGTCGCCTAGCGCCCTATGCGCGCTTTGCGCGCATCGATTCGCGCGCTCGCTCAAGGCAGCCGGCGCATCGGGTGGAATCGCTCTCGCGCGGAACGGTCGTGCATTCGATGCACATGCCTTCGCGAGCGCCCTTCGCGCGTCGGGTCGCTTGATACGCACGGAAGTAGTCGGTGCGCTTCTTGGGCGCCGCTTTCTTTGGCGTCGTCACGCGACGCGTGCTGACAGTGCGCGCGCAACCGCCTCCGGTTCCCGTTCAAGGATCTGCAGGAGTACCTCGGCCGGACCTTCAGGCGCCACAAAGCTGTTTTCCCAAGCCACGACCATCTGCTCATCGACGCCAAGACGACGCGCGAACTCCGCGTGCGACAAATCGCCCAAACGTTTGCGAAGTTCGCGATAGTACGTCGCGCCGCGATGACGGGTGATGGACGACTCATCGATGTCAGTCGTGTCGCCGTCTTCGTGCGCCTGCCGTTCGATGTCTTCCTCGGTCGTGGCGTTGATCTTGTCCCAATCCACGTCGCCTTTGAAGTCCCTTATCTCCTCGGCCGTGAGCTGGATTATATCCTCGGCGGTGTGCTCGATGCTCATAGTGCTTTTCTCTCTGCGCGGGATGCGTTTCGGGCAGATACGATGCGGTGACGGCCCTCGCGTGACATTCAGATCACCGCGAATGCCACACCGTCAATGCGTCCGATCGTTTTGAAGCGAGGCTCGCCGTCTTCGACACGGGTGACGTTGGCGACGACGGTCTCGCCCAGCCAGATTCGAGCAGCGAAGTCGAATCCGAAACCGCGCTCAGCGATGCACTGCTGATGTTTGGCCCGACCATATTCGACGGAGACCACACGGTCGTTAGTATTGATTAACGCTCCCCTTGCGTTGTGTCAACAGTATAGCACCTACGCGCTGTTGTGTCGACGGGTACGAGCCATCAACGGCTGCGCAGACCCGGCCGCGCGTCACCCAGCGGTACGGCGACGCCGCCCAACAGGGAGGCAAGATAGCATTGATGGCACCCCGCGGAGCGCATCTGGCGCGGTGCCGATTCGAGCGACGACGTGAGGGCAGCGACGGCAGAGCGACGAATCGCGGCCCTGACAACCGAGGCGCACGAGATGGCGCGGCGCGACCTGCCCTCGCACTCGCAGAACGAGCCATTGCGGAACGGTTCGCCGTGTCGAGCCGAAGATTTCACCCAACGCGTCGTGCCCATGCGGTAGCGCGAAGAAATATAAGCGCCGCTGCTCGGCGTTGCGCGCGCTGTAGCTGCTCCCCCTCGACCGACGCTGCCGAATCGATGCGTTCGACCGCGGGCGATGGAGGTGACGACGGTTNNCCACGCGGTCGAGTTCGCGCTGATAGCCCTCGAGCAATCCGTCGTCGATGCCAGCATTGCCGGCGCGTCTTTCGTGAAGCAAGAACGTAGAGAGGGCTGTGAATGGGACTTCGCTCGGCCGAGTGATCGTCCAGCGATAGCAGGTCCAGTGAGCTCTGGGGTCCGGGCAACGCCCCACGCTCAGCGGCCGACGAAACTCGATCGGTAGCGAGCCACTCGTTCGATGTTCTCGGCGGCCNNTGCCGCGTGATGACCGCGCTGGTGCCGGCATACGGCCCGCGACTGTCGGATATGCCCGACCTTCCGACCTTCAGTAAGCGCCTTTGGAGAAGAGCACCGCGGGGATCGTCGAGAGGATGGTCTTGAGGTCGTAGAGCGGTGACCAGTTGTCGATGTACTCGTGGTCGAGGCGCATCCACTCCGCGAAGCTGACATCGGAGCGGCCGGAGATTTGCCACACGCACGTGATGCCCGGCTTGACGCGCAGACGGCGCAGGGCGAAATCGTTGTGCTTCTCCATCTCGCTCGGGAGGGACGGGCGCGCACCGACGATCGACATGTCGCCCAGCAGCACGTTCACGAGGTTCGGCAATTCGTCGATACTGAGCTTGCGCAAGATGCCACCCAGCGCGAACACGCGCGGATCGCGCTTCATCTTGAAGACGGGACCGCTGGCTTCGTTCGTATTGCGCAGCGCTGCTTGCTGGGCGTGGGCGTTGAGCTTCATGGTACGTAGTTTGAACATCGTGAAGCGGCGGCCGTAGCGTCCGACGCGCTCTTGGGCGAAGATCGGCGAGCCGGGCGAGCACATCATGATGCCGATCATCGCAACAATGAGCAGCGGCGCGGTAAGGATCAGGCCGGTGAGCGCGAGCGTGACGTCGGTCGCGCGCTTGGTGTTGGTCCATGACGCCGGGATGAGGCGCTCGCCGTTCAAGCGCCAGGAGATCGACTGAGCCTGTCGGGCAGCAGCGGCGGCGCTGGGGGCTTGCGGAGCAAATTCGGGGACGTTGGCGCAGGGCGCGTGGCGGGCGAATTCGGTGGCAAACATTGACTCGCAAAGACTTTCGGAGGCTGACCTCTTCGCCGAAAAAGGCGGTCGATTAGAGCGACTGAGGTGCCCTCATCGTAAGCGAGCGGTCTCCTTTACGGAGTCATCACAATTAATCACAATTGGGGACTTTCAACCCGGTTCGCCTGACACTCCGACCACTTGAAAGAACCGTGGCGGGATTTCGCAAATGATGAACTTTGCGCCAGCGACGTTTTTCTCTGTTGAAGCGCTCGGAAACCCGAGCCGGGGACACCAGTCAAAAGCGTTTGCATCAAAGAAGACTTTCATTCCATCGCCTTACCGCTTCTACTGCTCAACAGCGATCCGTTGTCCTATCTTCGGCTTGGGTGGGCGGCAATCCGCAGACCGCCACCTAGCGGCCGACGATGCTGCTATGAGTGCGCATCTCAGCGCCGAAAGCCTGCGTGGAAGTCGGCTGACACGATGGAAAGGTCGAGCATTGCCTCAGAAAACAGCGCTCATCACGGGGATTACAGGGCAAGATGGTTCGTATCTGGCGGAGTTGCTACTCGAAAAAGGCTATCGAGTCGTCGGAATGACCCGCCGCACGTCCACCGACGTTCACGAGCGGATTCGGCATCTCGCCGAGCACATCGAATTCTATTCGGGCGACTTGCTCGATCAGAGTTCGATGACCACGATCGTGGAAGAAGTACGGCCGAGCGAGATTTACAATCTCGCCGCCCAGTCATTCGTGCCCGCCTCGTTTGCGCAGCCCGTGCTGACGGGAGAATTCACGGCTCTCGGCGTCACGCGAGTCCTTGAAGCAGTACGCGCGGTGGATCCCAAGATCCGTTTCTATCAGGCGTCGAGTTCGGAGATGTTCGGCAAGGTCCAAGCAGTTACGCAAAACGAGGAGACGACGTTCTATCCGCGCTCGCCCTATGGCGTTGCGAAACTGTACGGCCATTGGATCACGGTAAATT
>PLAE01000006.1 GCA_003134035.1 Candidatus Velthaea versatilis | reverse complement strand
TCGACGAAGTCGATCCACGAGGCAGCTCTTCCGTACCGCGCTGCTCGCGAGGGGGCGAGACGAGCGATGGAGGAGACGGAAGCGAAGTGAGCGACGATTTTTCGGGCGGCGACGCCGCATCCCGGCGCGCCCACGGTCAGCGCCGTCGTGGCGGCCGCCCGCCGGCGGGGGCTCCGCGCGGTCCGCGCGAGGGCGACGTTGTACGGCGCCCGCTGCCGCCGCGGCGCGAGCCGGCCGCTGCATCCGTCGAGCCTGAAGCGGCGAAGCCGGCCCGCGCGCTGCTCGAAGAGATTCTCACCCGCATGGGGCTGCGCGACGTCGAGATCGTCTTCATCGCGCGCTCGGAGGGCGAGTACTTCGAGGTGCGCGGGCCGGATCTGGCCAACCTCATCGGCCGGCATGGCAACACGCTCGAAGCCGTCAACCTGATTTTCAATAATATCGTCAACGTCGGCGTGCGCAACAACCGGCGCTACTACACGATCGATGCCGAAGGGTACCGCGCTCGACGTGCCGATCAGCTCAAAACGTTGGCGCTGGCCACCCTCGAACGGGTCGTGCGCGAAAATCGGCCGATCGAGCTGGAACCGATGTTGCCGTCCGAACGGAAGATCGTCCACCTGGCGCTGGCGGAATCGCCCTTCGTGCGGACCGAATCCGAAGGCGTCGAACCGGAGCGCCGGCTCGTCGTCTTTCCGAAGAGCGACTAGTCGATCGACTGCGTCGATTTTTCGCGTTCGGGCCGCGCCCGAGCCGCTGTGTCGGGTAAACCCGACACACGTTCCTAGACTTCAGCCGCGGCGGCTCCTCCGATGAGCGAGCACGATACGATCGCCGCGATCGCCACGCCGCCGGGGCGCGGCGCAATCGCCATCGTCCGCTGCAGCGGCCCGGCCGCGCGGGACATCGCCGGGCGCGTCTTCCGGTCAAGGGCGCCGCTGCTCGATCGCGTCGCAACGTACGGGTCGATCGTCGATGCCGCGGGGCAGCGGATCGATCGCGGACTGGCGATTGCGATGGACGCTCCGCGCACGGTTACCGGCGAGGATCTCGTCGAACTGCACATCCACGGCTCCCCGATCACGGCGCGCGAAACACTAAACGGATTGCTCGCCGCGGGGGCGCGGTTGGCGGAACCGGGCGAATTCACCCGGCGCGGCTTTTTGAACGGCAAGCTCGATCTCTCCGCCGCGGAGGCGGTAGCCGATCTCATCGCCGCGGAATCGCGGGCCGCCGCGCATGCGGCGGCGGCGAACCTCAACGGTGGTCTGCGCCGGCTTGTCGACTCGGCGCGCGACGCGCTCCGGACGATCCTCGAGGAACTGGCCGGCGCGATCGACTTTCCCGATGAAGTTCCGGCGCCCGACCCAGGTGATGTTCACGCCCGTGTCGCGACCGTGGCTCAGGCGCTGGCCGCGCTCTCGCGCGACGGCGAACGGGGCCGGCTTCTGCGCGAGGGCTTCTCCCTGGCCATCGTCGGTCCACCCAATGCGGGGAAGTCGTCGCTGCTCAACGCGCTCGTCGGCGAGGAGCGGGCGATCGTTTCCGCGCAGGCGGGCACGACGCGCGATACGATCGAGGAGAGCTTCGCGATCGACGGCGTCCTCGTCCGCGCGATCGACACCGCCGGACTGCGGTCGAGCGCCGATGCGGTCGAGCGGCTGGGGATGGAGCGCGCGCGCGCGGCGTTGGCGGCCGCCGCGTTGGCGCTCATCGTCGTCGACGGCGCCGCCCCGCTCGAAGCGCCGGCGCGCGACGTTTTGCGGGCAACGCGCGAGCGGGCACGGATCGTGTTCTTTAACAAGCGCGATGCGGGCTCGATCGGCTACGACGCGCGCGAAACGCCGGAAGCAGGCGCCTTATGGGGCTCAACGTTCGATCCGGCGAGCATCGCAACGATCCGCGAAGCGATCGCGCAGGCGGGGTGGCGCTCGGAACGGATCGATGCGACCCGCCCGTATCTCGGCGGCGCGCGTCATGTCCAGGCGGTCGAAGCCGCGCGGCGCGCCCTGGAGCTTGCGCTCGAAACGCTCGCTGCCGGTGCGCCGGTCGATCTGATCGCCGGCGATCTCGCCGCGGCGTCGGCGGCGTTGGGTGAAATCACCGGAGGAGCCGTAACCGAAGAGCTGCTGGACGGTATTTTCGCCCGCTTCTGCATCGGTAAGTAAGGCGACATGACGAACCATGGGCGGCCGTGCGCGGCGCCGAAATCCGGCGCGATGAACGAACATTCGAGCCCCGCCGACGACGCGCAGGTGATCGTCGTCGGCGGCGGCCATGCGGGGGTTGAGGCGGCCGCCGCCGCCGCGCGCCTCGGTGCTGCCACGATCTTGGTTTCGGGCGACCCGCTGCGGATTGCGACACTGGCCTGCAATCCATCGATCGGCGGGAGCGCCAAAGGCCAACTCGTGCGGGAAATCGACGCGCTCGGCGGCGTCATGGCGCAGCTCATCGATGCGACCGCGCTACATGCGCGTTTCCTCAACGAATCCAAGGGGCCATCGGTCCGCGCGCTGCGGGCGCTGGCCGACAAACCGGCCTATGCCCGGGCGGCACAGTCGCTCTTGGCCGGCAAGCCGAATCTGCGCGTCGTCGCCGCGATGGCCGAGGATCTCGTGGTCGAAGGCGGCGCGATCCGGGGGGTGGTGACCGCGGACGGGGCGTTTCTGCGCGCCCGCTGCGTCGTGCTTGCGACTGGAACGTTCCTGGGAGCCAAGACCTTCCGGGGTGCTGACGTCGCCGCGGAGGGACGATTTGGCGAAGCTCCGGCGCTGGGCATGTCCGCCGCGCTGGGGCGGCTGGGCTTCCCGTTGGCCCGCCTCAAGACCGGCACGCCGCCGCGCATCGACCGCACGTCCGTCGACGTCGCGCAACTTTCGGAGCAGGCGCCGAGTCCAACGCCGCTGCCCTTCTCCTACCGTAGTCCGGCGCGCTTCGCCGGACCGCAACTTCCGTGCTGGATCGCGCTCACCAACGAGCGCACGCACGATCTCGTGCGGCAAAATTTGTCGCGCTCGCCGCTCTACGGCCTGGACCTCATCCGCGGGATCGGGCCGCGCTATTGTCCCTCCATCGAAGACAAGGTAGTCAAGTTCGCCCACAATCCGACCCACCAG
This sequence comes from Candidatus Velthaea versatilis, assembly GCA_003134035.1. Classification (GTDB taxonomy): domain Bacteria; phylum Vulcanimicrobiota; class Vulcanimicrobiia; order Vulcanimicrobiales; family Vulcanimicrobiaceae; genus Velthaea; species Velthaea versatilis. Next base: position 2,830 of record PLAE01000006.1, on the reverse strand, counting down.
ATATTCATCGAACCCGAGGGCTGGGACGAACCGACCTGGTACGTGGGCGGTTTCTCGACCTCGCTGCCGGCGGATGTGCAGCTCGAAATGCTGCGGACACTGCCCGGCTGCGCCGATGTCGTGATGCTGCGCGCGGGCTATGCGGTGGAGTACGATTTCGTCACGCCGACTGAGCTTGATCCCAGCCTCGAGACGCGCCGGGTGGCCGGGCTCTTCCATTGCGGACAGCTCAATGGCACCTCGGGGTACGAGGAAGCCGCCGCGCAAGGGTTGATCGCCGGAATCAATGCCGCGCATCGGGCACTCGGGCGTCCGGCGCTGCGCCTCGGTCGGGAAACGTCGTACATCGGCACGATGATCGACGATCTAGTCACGAAAGGCGTCGACGAACCGTACCGGATGCTGACCTCGCGCGCCGAGCATCGGGTCGTCTTGCGTCACGACAACGCAGATTTGCGCCTGACGCCCATCGGGCACGAATTGGGCTTGATCCCCGACGCGGAGTTCGCCGCCTTCACCGCGCGCCGGAACGCGTTGAAGGATGCGCGCGAGGCGGCCGAGCGGACCCGGATCGGCCCGACGTGCATTCGCACAGCGGTGTTCGGCGCCGGCGCGACGCTCGCGGATGCGCTGCGTCGCCCCGAGCTGAGCTTCGCGGACGTCGCGGGCCTGTTCCCCCGACCGATCGATCCGGCCATCGGCGAGCGCGCACACATCGAGATCGCGATGGAAGGCTATGTGCGGCGAGCCGAAGCCGCCATCGCGCAAGCCGCCGGTGATGAGGCGAAGACGATCCCCCCGGCCTTCGCCTACGTCGCGATCGATCAGCTATCGCGCGAGGCGCGTGAGAAGCTCGAACGCGTTCGGCCACGCACGCTGGGCGCCGCTGCGCGGATACCAGGCTTGACGCCCGCCGATATCGCGGTGCTGCGCGTGATGCTGCACCGCATCCGGCAGTCGATCCCCGCTTGAACATAGCGGACGCCATCGCGGAGGCGCTCACCTCCGGCGGGGCGGAGCGCGCGCTCATTCCGCAGTTAGCGGCTTACGGCGCGCTGGTACTCGAGGCGAATCGGAGCGTGAATCTTACAGCGGCGCGCGAACCGGCGGCGTTCGCCGATCACATCCTCGACGCGTTGACGTTGGCGGGAGATGTCGATGGGCCGTTGATCGATATCGGGTCGGGCGCCGGATTGCCGGGTATCCCGCTAGCGATCGCCACCGGCCAGCCAGTCGTGCTCGTCGACTCGGTCAAGAAGAAAGCGGTCATCCTAGCCCGCGTCTTGCGCGAACTCGGCCTCTCCGGCGAAGCCATCGACCGGCGCGCCGAGCGGCTCGGGTCGGACCCAGCCTTCCGCGAGCGGTTCCGGTGCGCGACGGCGCGCGCGGTCGCGGTGGCGCCGGCCGTGGCGGAGCTGGCGGTCCCCCTTCTTGCGCTTGGCGGGAAAGCGCTTCTCCAGCGCGGAGCGCTCAGCGAGCAGGAGCGCCAAGCGGTCATGGACGCGGCGCCGATGCTCGGAGCAACGCTGGTCGAAGAGCGGCTCATCGGCGGCGAGCGTCGCGTCTTGGTGCTGCTCAAAGTGGGGCGAACACAACCACGCTTCCCGCGGCGTGACGGGATTCCCGAGAAGCGCCCGCTTTGCCTAACGTGACTGGCNNCCCGCGAAATGTAGCGGCATAGGTTGGCCGGAGATCGGCGCCGGGTCATCAGGGCGGAGGCGCCTGCAAGGGCTGCGTCGGTTGCGGAAGACCCATCGACGGTTTCCCGTGAAACAATTTCGTGACGCCAGGCCGTGACGGGAGGAAAAGCGGTTAAAGCGCGCTCGAAGTTTCCCGTGAAACATCGCGGTGTGTTAGGGCCGGACCTGTCTCCGGACGGGATCAGGCCGGATGATTTTTCCTTAAGCTGCGCGCCACGGCGTTTGCCGCTCTCGTCCTTCGCGCCAGTCGCGCGTTCGATGCAAGCCTCGCCCGCGCCGGTGATGCGCAGCCGTGCCGTTGCGCGCCGGCGCTCCCGGCGAGGGCGCGCTGCCGAGCGGTTCCGTGCTCGCGGGCGCACCAAAGAATCGTCGCCGGCGCGCGGGTAGAAGAACGCGTGGTGCGACACCCGCTCGACTCGGTTCTCGTGCCCCTGCTTGTCCCTGGGGAGGTTTTCGCCGTCGGGGGGCGCGTTCGGGATGAATTTCGGACACGGCTCGACGGGGTCGAGCGGCTCCCGAAAGACCTTGACTACGTCGTTACCGGGCTTCCCGCCGCCGACCTCATGGAGCGGTTAGCTACCGTTGGAGGGGTCGATGTCGTCGGGGCTTCGTTCGCGGTCGTGAAGTTTCGGCACCCGGCCGGTGCGGCCGACATTGCTTTGCCCCGCCGCGAGCGTTCGACCGGCTCCGGCCACCGGGATTTCGCCGTCGAAAGCAGCCCGGATATTCCAATCGCGGACGACTTGGGGCGGCGCGACTTCCGCATGAACATGCTCGCACGCCGGCTGCGGGACGATGCGATCGTCGATCCGCACGGTGGCGTGCGCGATATCGAAGCCCGCCGCATCGACACGATTTCGGACCAAACGTTTGTCGAAGATCCGCTGCGCGTGCTGCGCGCGGCAGGGTTCGCGGCGCGATTCGGGTTCACGCTCACCGCGCGGGCGCGGCGCGGTATGACCGCCGCCGCCGCTCTCGTTCCGACGGTCTCGGCCGAGCGAGTCGGCGACGAGCTGACCAAGCTCCTGACGCTCGCCTCCGAGCCGTCGACGGGGCTCGACGTGCTGCGCGAAACCGGCGTCCTGGCCCACCTCTGGCCCGAACTGCTCGAGGGCGTCGGCGTCGATCAG
>PLAE01000188.1 GCA_003134035.1 Candidatus Velthaea versatilis | reverse complement strand
CGAGCGTGATGCCGAGAATCGGAATGAGCGCTTTGTTCATAGATCGCTGCTTGGACGCAAGCGGAAACGGGAACGTTGCAGGTAGGTGATCGCTAGCCGTTCACCATGTATCTCTATCGCCGGCGCGTCGATCTACGCGCCAGGAAAATTGTGATCGTCATGCGCGATGTGCTGCCGGATCTCCCGGACGCGCCGGTCCTCGCTGTTCCCGCCACGCGCGCGTTTGCGCAGCGCCGCCGCGCGCTCGAACGCTGGCTCGACGAACACGCCGAAGCCCGGCTTCGCGTCGTGCTCGGGCCGGCGGGCTCAGGGAAAACCACTGCCGTCGCGCTCTGGGCGCGCGCCCGGCGGCAGCCGGGACCGATGTGGGTGACGTTGCCGCCGCGCACGTCGGCGGAAGCGCTGCTCGCGCTGATCATCGCCGGGCTCTTCGGGTACCCCGCGCTGACCGGTCCCGCGGCAGCACTCGTGGTCGTGATCGACGGCATCGATGAGGCCTCCGAGGAGGCACGCGGCGTGCTCGCCCGGCTCCCCGCATTTCTGCCGCCGCATGCGCGCCTGGTCTATCTGCAGCGAATGCGGTTCGAGCTCGCGGCGCCCGACGAGGCCGGCCGCGACGCGTTCGCCCCGCCGGCGCTCTTGACGTTCGACTTGGGTGAGATCGCAGCGTGCGCGGACGCACGCGGGGTTCCGGCGACGCCGGCCGACTGCGCGGCCGTTTTACGCGCGACCGGCGGCAGCGCGGATGAAGTCACCGCCGCGGTCCGATTCGCGTCGGCGACGCGGACGACGCTGGTCGAGGCCTCCTCGCGCGTTCGCGCCGAGGGCCCGCAGCCGTTCGAGAACGCGCTCTTCGACGGTGCTCGCGGGAAGAGCCGGCCGTTCGTTCCGGTCGCCGCCCACATCCCGCGCCGGAGTCCGGGTTCGATGGAACCGGCCATCGTCGAGCTGTTTGGCCGCTTTCGCCTCCGCTTCGGCGAGCGCGAGGTCGAGTTCGTCCGGCGCCGCGATCGCCAGATCATCCAATATCTCGCCCTGCAGCCCGGCGGCACGGCATCGCGCGCGCAGCTGCAGGCCACCTTTTGGCCCGGCGCACGCCGCACGGATGCCGCGCGCCGGCTGCGCACGGCGTGCAGCACGATTCGGCGCGCGATCGGCAACGTGGTCGGCCTGCCGAACGTCGACGCCTATTTCGTCGCGGGCGATCGGCTCGCGTTCAATCGGGCCGCGATCGTCTGCGACGTCGAGCGTTTCCGCCACCACGCCGCCTGCGCGGAAGCCGACGACGCGGCGGACGGCGCGCACGACGCCGTCGCGCACCTGCGCGCCGCCGAACGCCTGTACGGGCACGGGTTGTTCGCGGGCGACGTCAGCGAGCCGCTGTTCTTGGCCGAGGCGCAAGACCTCGCCGCCCTTTACGCACGAGTGCTAGGGCGCTTGAGCGGCATGCTGATCGAACGCGGTTCGCTCGATCTGGCGCGCGGGTATGCGGCCAAAGCGCACAAGCTCGGACTGCTGCCGGATGCCGAGCGCGGGCCGCAGGTACACTTGCGGGTCGCCGCTTCGTAAGAGCCGCCAGCCGCCCGCGCGCAGGGCCCGCGCGACCGGGCCCGGACCTTTGACGATCGCCACATCGACGTGCCAGCGCGCGAACACCGGCAGCGGTTCGCCGGCCAAAATACGCCGATACTCGCTGAAGACCGCCGGCGGATACGCATCGGTGCGGCCGTCGATGAAAACACGCACGTTCGAATCGGCGGCGAAGCGGCTGCACCAGCTGAAATCTTCGCACGCCACGCGCAGCGGTCCGGGCAACGCCGCGACCTGCGCGACCGCCGGTGCCGATGCGCCATCGCTCATCGGCAGCCGCGCGCACTCGACGACCAAGAGGGCGGCGCAAACGAGCCCGCACAGCGCCAGCCCAGCGTCGTTGCGCCAGGTATACCGTCGTACCGAGCGGGGCGCGAGCGCATCGGCTACCCACGGTCCCGCGACGATGATGAACGGCCCGAGGTTACGGATGTGCAGCATCGCGGCCGCGAACAGGCCGGCTGCCAACAGCCGGCGCGGCCAGCTCATGCGCGCACCGCGCACCTCGCCCAGCACCAGCAGCAGCGCGGCGACGAGCACGCCGCCGACGATGAGGATCTTGTCGGGCGCCGCGGGCAGCCACTCCTGGATCAAGCTGGTCGCCGGATTCGACGACCAGTTCAAGGCAAAGCGCGGGAGTTCGATTCCGAACGGCGTCGCCAAGGTGGCCAACGCGGTCGCGCCGGCGAGCACCGCATAGGGCAGCGCCGGCCGCAGCGCACGCCGTTCGAGCGCGATGCCGACCGCATACACCGCGACGATGCACGGCACGATGACGGCGCTGGCGTGGAGGTTGGACCACAGCACGGTGAGCGGAACGGCCAGCCACGCGCGCCGCGGACCCGCTTCGAGCGCCAGCATGATAAGGGCCAGCAGCGGCCAGCCCAGGATCTGGGCGCGCAAGCCGAACGACGGGACCAACGAAACCCCAACGACGACGAGCATGATCATGCGGGCGCGGGAGTCGGCCGCGCGCGAACGCAGCGCGGCGACGACGACCGTCAGCAATCCGATTCCAGCGCACGCGGCGCGAAACGCGAACGGCGCTCCGAACCGGTTGGCGGCGGCCCACGCCGTCGCGAACAGCCATTCGTGCGGGATCCAATGCGCGTCGGGTGCGGTGAAGGTCGCCCGGCCCAGCGTCGCCGGCAGGGCGTGCGCGCGTAAGATGACTTCGCCGAGCTGGCGCTGCCAGAACAGATCGCCGTCGTCCAAGCCGTAGCCGATCGCGTTGCCCAGGAACATCCCCGCGACGATCGCTAGCGCGGCGAAGATCGCCGGATTCATTCGAGCTGCAGCCGGTCCCCGATGCGCACGTGTTCGGCGGCGACGCCCGGACCTAGTTCGAGCACGTGCGCGGCGCCCGGGCCGCCGGGCACCAAACGATTGCGCGCCGCGCGCGCGACGACCCGCACGACCGTCCCTTCGCGATCGACGAACACGACGTCGATGCTCGCGCGCATGCCGAACGTATGGATCGACGCGCAGCCAGCAAACCACAGACCTTCGTCGGCGTCCACCGCACGCCGCGGCAAATAGCCCAGCGCGCGTGCCCAGGGCGTGCGCGCATGCGATACTCGGCCGGCGACGAGCTTCCCGCTCGTGCAGTTGCGCAAGCTCGACACGGTCAGGAGTAGACCCCGAACGCCAGCGCCGCCGCGACGGCGACCACCAGGTACGGCGCGAAGGCGATCGGCGTGCCGCGCCGGCCGCTCACGCGCGACACGACGCCGGCCACCAGGCACGACCCGGCGAAAGCCAGCAATGAGGTTTGAACGCCCAGGACCGCACCGCCGAGCGCGACGAGCTTCGCGTCGCCCCAGCCCATCCCGCGGCCCCGCGAAAATGCCGCCGCCAGCGCGAAGGGCACGAACGGCACGAGGGCCGAGATGACGATTTTCCATTCGCCCTGCAGCGCGGCGAACAGCCCCAGACACCCTAGCGGAAAGAGCGTGAAGAAATCGGGCACGATCCCGCGCGCGACATCGCAGTACCAGCAGCCGCTCAGCGCGAACGCCGCGACCGCGCCGATGATGAGGATCGAAGGCGCGAACCCGTGCACGGCGACGCACGCGCCGACCGCCGCCATGACCCCGATGATGAGGATCGGGCGCGGCGTCCCGGGCGGCGGGCCGTCGGCGAACGCGACGACGCGCGAACAAATGTGTTCGGCGGCCAAGATGCCGAGCAGCGCGGCGGCGGCGAAGACCAGCACGCCGGCGGCGGCTGACGCGATGATTACTTGGATTTGAGAAAATCCGCGACGACGGGAGCGAAGATCATCACGATGAGCGCCGGCAGCATGAAGAGCGCCATCGGAAAGACCATCTTCACCGGCAACTGCGCGGCGAGTTCTTCGACCCGCATCATGCGGCGATCGCGAGCTTCGAGCGAAACCTCCTCGAGCACCGTTACGATGTTGCCGCCCAGCCGCTCGGCTTGAACGATCGCGATGATCGCGGTGAGCAGATCGGGCTGCTGCACGCGATCGGCCATCGCCATGAGCGCTTCGGCGCGCGAACGGCCGAGGCGAATGTCCGACATCGTCGCCTTGAGTTCGTCGCACAGCGGTCCCGAGATCGCATCGATGGCGGCGGCCAGCGCGCCGTTGAGCGAAACGCCCGCTTCGACGGTCGTCGTCAACATATCGAGCAGGTCGGGCAGCATGCGCTGCACGGCTTTCTGACGGGCTTCGACGGCGCGGTTGAGCATGACGGTCGGCGCGGCGAATCCGGCGAACACGACGCCGGCGCCGCCGCACAGCCACGTGACGGACGTGTCGCCGACGAACAGAACCAGCGCCGCGGCCGCCGCGACCCCGCCGACGCCGCTGACGATCGTCCGCACGACCATGTGCGTCGGCGTCACCGTATACCAGCCGGCTGCCAAAAGCTTGCGCGAAAGTTGCGAGCGCTGCTGGTCGTCGATGAGCTTGTTGAAGAAGCCGCCTTCGGCTTGGCGCGCGACCGTGCTGCGGTCGAGGTCCGCCAAGCGTTTCTCGACGCCGCTGCTGCGCGGCAGCAGCGCGAAAATAAGGAGGAACAGCGCGAACGCGCCTAAGACCGTAACTCCGAAGATGATCGGCGGCATGTCAGATGTCGACCTTGATCATCATCGCGAGCACGAAGATGCCGAGTCCTTCGAGCGTGGCCGCGATCGCCAAACCGATATGGCCGATTGGGGTGTAGAGCATCGCATTGCGCATCGTTTCGTTTGTAAGCATGATCATGATGCCGACGCCGACCGGGAGCGCCGAGATGATTCCACCCGTCGCGCGGCCCTCGGATGTGATGGCTTTGATCTTGCGCTGCATGCGCCGCCGTTCTTTGATCGTCGTCGCGAGCTGGTCGAGTACTTTGGCCAGATTGCCGCCAGTTTGGGACTGCAGCCGAATCACGCGGGTGAACATCGTCATCTCGTTGGACGCGAGCCGTGAGGCGAGCGCGTCGAGCGCGTCGTACATGCTCACGCCGATATTCGTCTGCCCGATGACGCGCATGAATTCGCCGCGCGCGGGATCCGGCGACTGCTCGATGACCATGATGAACGCTTGCCGGATACTCATGCCGGCGCGCAGACCGCTGACCATCAGGCGCAGCACGAGTTCGAGCTGAGCGGTGAACTTCGCTAGCCGCCGGGCGATGAGTTTGCGCACGACGATGCCCGTTCCGCCGAAAGCGACCAGGAGCAGGATCGGCAGCGCCAGCAGTCCTTCGAGCGGGTCGGGCTTGAAAACGACCATATAGCCGACCCAGCCGACCACCGCGGTCGCCGCGATCCCGATCACGAGGTCTTGCGAGCGCACCGTGATCCCGGCCTGCTGTAAACCCAGCGAATAGGTCTCAGTCAGCGGTGTGAGCGCGTCGACGATCCGGCTCCACGTCGCGATGACGAGCAGACCGACGGCTCCCATGAGCCCGAAGGCAATCGCCAACGGAGCTAGAGTACTTACCATTTGGCGGCCTCAGCCGGTCGCTTCTCGGTCAGCGACCGGATGTCGAAGGAGATGCCGAGTTCCTCGAAGCGTTTCATGCAGTACGGCTGCACGCCGGTGAAGACGAATTCGCCCACCACCTTGCCCTGTTTGTCGAGGCCGGATTGCTGAAAGCGCACGATCTCCTGCATGGTGATGATCTCGCCTTCCATGCCGACGACTTCGGAGATGCCCATGACCTTGCGCGTACCATCGCGCAGACGTGAGATCTGGATGACGATATCGATCGCGCTGGAGACTTGCTCGCGGATCGCCTTGATCGGCAACTCGAAGCCGGCCATCATAACCATCGTTTCGATACGCGAGAGCGCATCGCGTGCGGTATTGGCGTGGACGGTGGTGAGCGATCCGTCATGACCGGTGTTCATGGCCTGCAGCATGTCGAAGGCCTCCGCACCGCGGACCTCGCCGATGATCAGGCGGTCGGGACGCATACGCAGCGCGTTCTTGACGAGATCGCGCTGGTTGACCTCGCCGCGGCCTTCGAGACTGGCCGGCCTGGTTTCCAGGCGCACCACATGCGGCTNNTCATGGCCTGCAGCATGTCGAGGGCTTCGCCGCTGCGGCACTCGCCGACGAGGATCCGGTCGGGCCGCATGCGCAGCGCGTTCTTCATGAGATCGCGAATGAGAACGGCGCCCGTGCCCTGCAAATTGGCGGGGCGGGCTTCGAGCCGCACGACGTGATCTTGATCGAGGCGCAACTCGGCCGCGTCTTCGATCGTCACGATGCGCTCGCCAAACGGAATATATCCCGAGAGGATGTTGAGAAAGGTCGTCTTCCCCGAACCCGTGCCGCCCGAGATAACGATATTCAAACGCGCTTCGACGATCGCGCGCAAGAACTCGACGACGCTCGACGAGACCGCACCGAGGCGCACCAGATCTTCGATCGTGAGGCGGCGGTTGCCGAAGCGCCGAATCGTGAGCGTCGGGCCGTCGATGGCCAGCGGTTCGATGACTGCGTTTACGCGCGAACCATCGGCTAGGCGCGCGTCGACGAGCGGCGAGGCTTCATCGATGCGGCGGCCGATCGGCGCGATCATGCGCTCGATGACCAACCGCAATTGTGCGTTGTTGGTGAAGCGCTTAGCGGTTTTCTCGAGTTTTCCAGCGCGCTCGACGAAGACGTTTTCGCAACCGTTGACCATGATTTCGCTGACGTCGGGGTCGCGCAACAGATCCTCGATCGGTCCGTAGCCCAAGGCTTCATCGACGATCTCTTGGCGCAGCGCGACGACTTCTTCGGCCGAACCTAAGTCGCTGCGGCCCTGCATGATCTCCGCGACCGTGGTGCTGACTTGCCCGCGCAGCTCAGCTAACTTCTCGGCGTCGCTGGCGTGGCTGGCCATGACCATGTCGAGCCGCAAGGCCAGACCTTCGTGGACTTCGTGCTTGAGGCGGTCACGCACTTCGCGTTTGGAGCGCGACTCGGCCGCGACGAATTTTATGTCGTGCGCGCTCTCGGGCGTGGCCGACGCGGCATCCGGACGGCGGCCTTCGCCGTTGCGCCGGTCACCGGCCGCGCGGCCGGAGGGCGCCATCTTGAGGAGATCACCCGAGGCGCCGAGCGCGGCGACATGGCCGATGAACGACTCGAGCGTCTTCTTGTAGCGTCGATCGCTCACGAGCGGAAATTCCGCGACGAGCGCGCCGCCGACGACTTTCTCGAACTCGGCGCGCGAGATATCCGAGGCGCCGCTCCGATTGTTGAGCACGATTTCGATGATCGAGCGGCTGATACCGAACTTGGTGAGCTCGAAGAGCATGTTGCGCGTGCAAGCCGCGCCCAAGAGCGTCGGCTCGGAAATCAGGAAGAATTTGGCCGCGCGGACGGCAAACGGGCGCACCGCGCCCGAAAACGGCTGGTTGGCGTCGAGGATGACGTAGCGCGCCGAGTCGCAAATCCCAACGGCCAGCTTCTCGACTTCGCTCATTTTTATCGTGAAGCCGGCATCGAACGATGGCGACATCTCGACGACGGTCAAGCCGCCGGCGGCGCGTGCCACCGAAACATTCTCGGTATCGCGCATCGCGTCCAGCGAACGGATCGAATCGGTCAGCACAGCGATGTTGCGCCGCCCCATGACGTCGCCGTCGACGAGCGTCACCGCGTTTTTGCGCGCCAGCGCTTCGGCGACGCCGACCGCCAGCGTGCTCGAACCCGAGCCGCCTTTGACGCTGATGAAGACGACGACGGTGGCCTTCATTTGTTGTCGGCGCTGGTGACGCGATCGCCGTCGATGATGACCGGACCGCTGGACCGCTGAGCCTGCTTGGCCGCGGGCGCCGGAGCTGGCGGACCCGCCTTCGACGGCATCACCGCCGTGACGGGCAGCGGAACGCTGAAGCTGATCGGATCGGGCAGGAGCGAGCGGACGCTTTCATCCGGTGACCGCAGCGTCAAGCGCAGGATCGTGTTGACGTCGGCGACGGCGAGCAGGGTCGCCTGCTGGGGCGTCACTTCGAGCGTCGCGGTGCTGGCATTGCCGGCATCCGGCGCGGGCGACGAGTTCGTGGCCGGTGTGAAGGATGAGCCGATCGCCAGGACCACGATGCCGCGCAAGATGGTCTTCGCCGAGGGCGGCAGTAAGCCGCGCGGCGGCTGGATCGCAATGACATCGACGCGGTCGCCGGTGTTGATGAGCCCGGCAACGCCCTTGACGTGATCGATGGGAATCGTCATCGCGCGCAGCCCCGTCTTCACTTTCGCGGTAAGACTGCTGACCACGGACGGCCGCGCGATTCGCGACTGCGTCAACGTGCCGCCGGCCGGAATCGAAACGAGTGCGACCGTACCGATGATGGCCTGCGACTGCGCGGGATCGACCGCATCGGGCTCGACCGAGCTTGTCGGGCGAGTCGCGCGGTCGAGCATGTCGGGCGTGATGACCGTTTGGGCGGCAATCGGACGGGCGGCGATGAGCACGGCGCGTTTGGCTTCAACGGTGTTCGACGCGGTGTTCACGCTCGATAGATAGTTGAACAACAGCACGCCGGTGCCCAACGCCAAGACCGCAGCCAGCAGCAGCGTGACGTTGCGCGGATTCATCTGGGTGCGCTTGAAAATCATGTTAGGTCGAAAACCTCACGGCTGGAAGGATCGTATCGGCGAGCGCCACGGCCGCTGCTCCGAACGCGATTGCGATCGCGTAAGGCATGCGGGCCGAGGGAGCCGTTTCGTCAAGGAGCGTTCGCGTTTGGGCGAGCGTGCGAATGTTGTCGAGCGTGCTGCGCAGCCGATGCTGCGCGAGCGCAAAGGCGATGGCGAGAACGCCGCCGCCCAAAAACGTATAAACGATGAAGAGAACGCAATCCGGAAATCCGACCGCCAGTGAACCCGCGGCCAGCAGTTTCACGTCGCCGCCGCCCAGGATTCGCGCGGCGTGGGCAAAGGTTCCGAGGACGAAGATCACGACCGCTGCAGCAATCGCGCTCGCGGCCGCGCCGGGGCCGTGCGAGACCCAGATCACGAGCGCGGCGACGGACAGAGCGGCAGTCAGCCAGTTTGGGATTTTGCGGTCGCGCAGATCGGTATACACCGCTAGCGCGCAGGCGGCGAGCAAAAGTACGATTTGCGGCGTCATTGCGTGATCGGATTCGCGACTAGCGAGGCGCCGCCGTCATCTGCGAATGGCCTCAGACCAGTATTGGGAGCCGAATCGACGGCCCAGTCTGAAGCTATTCGCATGTGAGCGGAGGTTCCGTTTTAGCTAGAGATCGAGCTGGCGGCGTTGGACAGCGTGTTGTTGGCGTTGGTGCCGAGGACTTTAAGACCGGCGATCGCGACAACCGCGACGAGGGCGACGATGAGGGCGTATTCCACGAGGCTGGCGCCGTCTTCGTCATTGAAAACGGCTAAGAGAGCGTTGAACATGGTAAATTCCTTTTCGATTATGCGGGCGGGGGGTCACACCGAAGTGTTCGGCTGAAGCGTTTGATTTATTAAGCCCATGTCGCGCTCAATGCGGCTTGAAGTCGCGCGGCAGTTCGTCGACCGGGTGCGCCACGGTCGGGTTCGGATCGGCAAGCACGAACGACGTATGCGCTTCGGCCACGCCCGGCAGCGACGTCGCCGAGACGAGCACCGTGCTGTTGGGGAGGTGCAGCGGTGCCGTCGAAATCTTTACTGAGAACTTGCCCGCGGCATCGACGGCCACGTTGGTCCGCGAAAGCACGACTCGCGGGATGCCGCTCGTGATGTCGGCCGACAGCGTGATCGTCAGCGGGGCGCGGGCGGGGCCGGTCCCGCTCACGATGACGGCGTCGGAAACGCCGGTCGGAACGACATTGAGACTGAGCGCTCCGTGCGGCACCGCCGCCGCCCGGACGGCCATCGACGGCTGCTCGGCGGGCGGCGCAAATTTGAGCGCGAGGGTCCGCAGGCGGGCGGCGAGCGCCGACCCGACATAGATGTCGTTGTCGCGATATTGCGGTGCTTGCGCCGTCGACTCGACGGCGTCGTTGACATCGTAAAGCGGATTGCCGGTCCGCACCAAGACGTAGAGACCCGGCCGGGTCAGCGCGACCGCCGCCTCCGAGGCAATCCAGGTATACCGGTAGCCGAGCTGCGGCGCGAGATGGGCCAGGGAGACGAGGTCGCCGGCCGCGCCAGCGGGCCGGACCGCGGCCGTGAGGGCGAGAGCAATCGCGCCCATCTGAACGGCGGCGGACGAAAAACGGTGACGCATGTAAAGAAATCCTCCTGAGCGATGGACGTGAGCGCTTCGTTCCTTCAGGTATGTTCGGCTCTTACCGACGTAATCAATATAGAACGCTTCGTTTGTATTAGTTAACGCCTCGGTGCGTTCTAGTCCACACGACTGCAAAGGGCGCAGGATGCGCCATTGACGCGTACGCTACGGAGGAACCGGTGCTCGCTACTAAGTTTTTTTCATCGATTGCCTGTGCGGCAATCATCGTTTCGGCCGAACTCGCTACGCCGGTTCGCGCCCAATCCATCGCCTTTCTCTCGCTGCAATCCGGTCATTCGACGATCGTCAACACCGCTGGGTTGACGCGCGCCGCGGTCGGTGACGGTCGGATCGCGGGCGTGGTCGCGGTCGGCACCTCGCAGCTCGTCATCAATGGAAAGTCCGCCGGACACACGACGGTTACGGTTTGGATGGCCGGCGGCGGCCGGGCCGATTATGAAGTTACCGTTACTCGACAAGAAGGCGACGACTTCGTCCGCGTCATCCGCACCTCGATCGCCGATCCGGATGTCACGGTCGCGACCGTGGGTCATTCGATCGTCATCGGCGGCACGGTTGCCGACAGCGATCGCTCGACCCAGATCGCTGCGGCGATTGAACGTTTCCGCGACGGCGCGAAGGCGGACGGCTATACGCTCGTCAATGCGATGACGGTGGTCGACCCGTTCGAGGCGATGCGCAAAGAACTCAGCGCGATGCCGGGCTGCACGAACGTGAAGATCGAGGGCGACGCCAAAGGCGACATCATCTTGAGCGGACGGGCCGGAACGAAGACCGAAGGTCAGCAGCTCATCGACCGCGCGCGGCAGTTGGCCGGACAACACCTCGCGGCCGACGGCAAGCTCATCGACCGGCTCGAATTCGCCACCACCAGCCAAGTCGGCGTCAAAGTGTATATTCTCGAGATCGATCAAACCGGGCTCAAGCAGTTGGGACTGCGGCTGCAGGGCGCGTACACGGACCCGACAACTGGCGCGACGGTCTACACCGACCCGCAGTTTCCGGCTGTCGAAAAACTGGGCGGCGTCGGTAAGGCGCTGACCGTCGGCGGATTCTTCCGCACGGTCGGACTCGCGCCGACGCTCGATGCGATCCTGCAAACCGGCCACGCGACGATTCTCTCGTCCCCGGATCTGGTGACGATGCCGGGCGTGAAGGCCACCTTCCTGGTGGGCGGCGAGGTCCCGTACATCTACTCGACGGGTCTGGGCGCCTCGAGCATCGTGTTCAAGGACTACGGGGTCAAGCTGGATATCACGCCGACGATTCTGGGCAACGGATCGGTCGAAACCCTCGTCGCTCCGGAGATCTCCGACCTCGACTTCACCAACGGCATCAACCTCAACGGCTACACCGTTCCGGCGCTCAAGACCAGCAAAATCTCGACCGATCTCGTCACCGCGCCGGGCGAATCAATCGTGATGGCCGGTTTGCTCAAGCGCGTCGAGCAGCGTAACATCTACAAGATCCCAGGGCTGGCCGACTTGCCGATCCTCGGGCAGCTCTTCCGCAGCACGCGTTACCAGCGTTCGCAGACCGACGTCATCTTCGTGATGACGCCCGAAATCATCACCCGCTAATCACCGTCGCGGGCGAATACCAGCGGCCCGGCGGCCCGAGTTGCGACTCGGACCGCCGGGCCGCTTGCGTTTGTGGGGCTTGAGCCGGAGCGTGGCGCCACCCCCGCTGCCGGCGGTTAGCGGCTGCGGACCGCGGCGGCGACTTGCCGCAACGACGGCAGCTTGCCGTACATCAATAAGCCGACCCGGTAAACTTTGCCGGCGAGATCGAAGCAGAACAGCGCGGCAGCTAGGTTGATCGCTAGCGAGACGATGAGCTCAAACGGCGGCACGTCGGTGATCGCGCTGCGAGTGAACATCACGAAGGGCGCGACGAACGGCACGAAACTTGCGACCACGCTCAGCGGCGCGTTCGGCGCGACCGCCGCGTATTGCGCGAGAAAGAACGCTCCGACCACCGGCAAAATAACCGGCGTGGCGACGCTGCCCAAGTCTTCGGTGCGCGATATCAGCGACGCCGCCGCGGCGTAGAGCGTTGCGAACTGCACGAAGCCAAGCACGAAGGACGTCAAGAAGATGGCCAACGTAGCCGGCGCGACGAGCAAGAGTTGCGGATGCGCGCCGCCGGCGGACAGCGTAACGAATCCGCTCAAGCCCAGCGGCGCGAGGACCGCACCAGTCAGCCCCCAGATCGCGATCTGTCCGAGCCCGAGCGTCCCCGCAGCGAGGATCTTGCCCGCCAGCAAGCGCGTTGGCGAGATCGCTGCGACGAGCACCTCGGCGATGCGGCTGGTTTTCTCCTCGGCCACCGATGCCATCACCGATTGGCTGGTGATGATGATCGAGAGATAGAGCACGAAGATCAAGCCGAACGCGATGCCGTGCGCGATTTCGGCGGCGTTGGCGTTCACGAAACGTGAATCGACGGGGTGCGCGTGCAGGTCGGCCGCGGTGAGCCGGGCGACGCCCGCGGCATCGGTGCCGGTCGCGAGCGCGAGCTGCAGCGGCGCGAGCGATTCGGCCACGCCGTCGCCGACCTGCGAAAGATCGCGCGCGTAGACGTCGACGCGGAGGCGACGCGGCTCGTACCCGAGCACCACCGCGGCGGCGGCTTTGCCGAAGCGGTCGAGCCCCGCGGCAGTCAACGGCGCGCGGGCCGTATCGACTTGTGCGACGATCTCGTAGCGTCCGCTAAGCAGACCGGCGGCACGGGCGCGCAACGCCGGCGGTCCGGCCAGCACGATCGAGCTCGACGACGTACGCAGGGTACGCGCGAACAGCTCGGGTGCCAGTACCAGGATAGCGATCGAAACCATCCCCGCGATGGTGCCCGCGATGAACGCGCGCGAACGCAGCTTGCGCGTAAACTCGGCGCCGAATACCAACCCGAAGTCATTCACGGAACGGACGCCTCGTTATCGGCGCTGCCGATGGCTCGCAGATAGATCGACGCCAAGGACGGCGGAATCGGCTCGAAATGCGTGATCGGTGCGACCGCGACGAGTTCGCTGAGCAACGCCGCAAAATCGCTGCTCGCCGGCAGGCGATAGTCGAGGTCGCCGTTGCAGCCCGGCGCAGGCGGCCCGAAGCGCTCGAGCACGCGGCGCGCCGCGGGCCCGTCGGGGGCGATTCGCACCAGGCGTTCAGGAACGGCCGCGCGCAATTCGGCGAGCGTCCCCGCAGCGCGCACTTCGCCGCCCGCGATGATGCAAAAGCGGTCGCACGCGCTTTCGATTTGCCACATCTGATGGCTCGAGAGGACCAGCGTCGCGCCGTTCCGGCGCAGCGTTTCGATCGCGCCGAGCACGATCTGCGCGTTAACCGGATCGAGGCCCGAAAACGGTTCGTCGAGGATCAGCAGCTCGGGCTCGTGCGCCGCGGCGCAGGCGAGCTGGACTTTTTGCTGGTTGCCTTTGGAAAGTTCGCTGCACGGCCGGTCGGCGTACGCCGCGATGTCGAGCAGCTGCATCCAGTGTTCGGCGGCCGCGCGCGCGGCGGCCGCGCGAACGCCGTGCAGCCGCGCGAAGTAGACGATTTGCTCGCGTACGCGCAGCCGCCCGTACAGCCCGCGTTCCTCGGGCAAGTACCCCAGCCGCTTGCGCGTCGTTTCGTCGATCGGCGCGGAGCGCCAGCGCACACTGCCGCGATCGGGCGCGTAGATCCCCAAGATCATGCGCATCGTCGTGGTCTTGCCGGCGCCGTTGGGCCCGAGCAGTCCCAGCGTTTGTCCGCGCGGCAGCACGAAAGAAACATCGCGCACCGCGCTTACCGCGCCGAAGCTGCGCCAGACGTGTTCGACGGTCAGCATTCGCGCGCCGCGCCGCGCCGCGCCGCGCCGATGAGCGCGGCGAAAAGCGCCAGGAAAGCGATCACCGTCGGGCCTTTGGCGAAAATGCACCAAGAGTCCGGCGGCGAGTTGCGCGCCAGCACCGCGATCTGCCATGCAGCCTCGGCCAGCGGGTTACCGCTGATCCGCGCATCGAAACCGGCGCGCGGCGCATTCGCGTGAACGATACCGATGAAGATCAGCGCGAGCGTTGCCAGCGATGCCGCGCCGAGGGCCGGCGCGCCGCGTGCGCAGTTCATGCTGCGTGCATACGCGACCCCCAGCACCGCGGCAGCCGGGAAGAGCAGGGGAAACGGACCGATCAGCAGCCATGGGGTGGCGGCAACGAAGGTCACGATGGCCAGCACATCGCGCTGCTTGCCGCGGGCGTTCGAGACGGCCAGCAGAAACGCCGGCACGGCGAGTGCGAGCTGCGCCAAGTGAGTGTGCGTTCCGCCGAAGACGGCGAATGCCGGGGGTATCAGCGCCGCTGCGGCGATGCCAAGCCGCGATCGCAGCCGCACGGCGATGCCGATGCCCACGGTGAGGGCCGCGGCGTACCAGATCGAGCCGACCGCAAACGCGGCGCGCGCCGGCAGCCCGGCGACGTAGGCGAAATTCGTCGCGCTGAATTGCCAGGAGTCGGCGACGTTAGCCAGCGCGTGCGCCGGCAGCACCGCGCTCACATACTCCCATTCGTGCTGTGGGCCCGACACAGTCAGGCCAAGCGCGACAAGCGCGGCGACGCCCATGACGAGCGTGAGGCGCGTCCGCGGCACCGCGGCGAAGAGTCCCAGCGCGAGCGCGACGCCGACATGCGGGTCGAGTAGCGCGCCAAGTGCCGCGAGGCTCGCCGCGCGCCGGCGACCAGCTTGCAGCAGACACGCGGCGCCCACAATCGCGAGCAATACAAACGGGGTGAGCTGTCCAAGCGGAAGCGCGACGGTGGCGGCGGGGAACGCGATCACGATAGCGGCCGCAGCCGGCGGCGTCGCCGTGAGGCGTGCGAGCAGCCACGTCGCGACCCCGGTAGCCCCGCACGCCGCCGCAGTCCACAGCCCCAGCGCCCAACCGAACGGCAGCAGCGCCATGAGCGCGAAAAGCGCCAGCACGTATCCCGGGAACGGCGCCGGCACCGCCACGCCGTCGCGCAACCGCGAAAGCGCGGGCGCGCGGACGCTGCGTTCGCATTCGGTCAGCGGGTGTGCGCGGTACGGATCGGCACCCTCGAGCACCGCGCGCCCCGCGCAATAGAAGGCGCGGAAATCGGAGAAGCGCTCGGGGTAGTACGGCGCGCTCAGGGCGATACCCAGAGCGACGAGCAGCGCGACTGCCGCCGCGCGTATCACGCCGCGCGGTGCCGGCTTCGCAGCGTCGCCGAGCGGGACGGTGCCCAAGGCAATGTCCATCAGGGTATTGTTCGGCAAATTGGCTGCAAAACGTACACGCAAGGGACGCGATTGATTCGAACGTCGTTACAAACTAGCCGCTATACGGGCACGAGTGCCGGCCGCCGCGCCGCGGTTCGTAGCAGCACGGCGAGAAGCAACGCGAACGCCACCAGAGTTGGCGCTTTGGCGACCAAGAGCCAAGGCTCCAACGGCACGTATGTTGCGAGTGTGAACACTTGCCACGACACCTCGGCAAGAGGGTTGCCGACGAGAATGGGCGGCGCAATTCGGTGCTCGACGTGCCACTTTACGATCGACAGCAGGATGACACAGAGGATGAGAAACGAACCGACGCCGAGTCGAATTGCTTGTCGCGCCGTTCGTAATTCCAGGGTGAAAAGTAGCGAGAAAACGAGCGGCGCAACGAAGAGCCACGGGAAGCACGCGATGGTCAACCATGGCATCGCCGCGACGAACGTGCAAACCGAGTAGAGCTCGCGCCGCACGCCCGTGGCGGCAGCGGCCAATAACAGAAAGGCCGGGACGCCCATTTCGAGTTGCTGCAGATGCGTGTACGTCCCACCAAACACCAGGAATGCCGTAGGGACGAAAGCGATCGCGCCGATGCCCAGTCGCCGGCGCAAGCGGCAAGCAACGAATATCCCCACGAAGAGCGCCCCTACGTACCACAACATCCCCAAAAGGATCGCCAGCGTCGGCGACGCGCCGGTTACGAAGGCGAAATGCGTTACGCTGAATTGGTGGCCGTCGGCGATATTTGCAGCCGCATGAGCCGGAATGACGAAGCGCAGATACTCCCACTCGTGCTGCGGGCCCGCCACGCNNCCCGGCCCAAGACGGCCGGTTCGACTGCAGCAGTGCGGCCGTTCCAGCCAGGGCGAGCAGGATGAACGGCGTGACCTGTCCGAGCGGAAGTGCGACCATCACCGTTGGGTAACCGAGGACGATGGCGTTGGCGGCGATGGTGGTTCGTGTGGCGCGCGCAAAGAGCACGACCGCAGCGCCGACCGCTATGGCGCTCAGGGCGATCCAGACAAAGACCGCGACCGAAAACGGCAGCAACGCAAGCAGCGCAAAGAGTGCCAGAACGTACCCCGGAAACGGCGCGGGGACCGTGAGATCTTTCGGGAGCGCGGACGTTCCCGGGAGGACGATCTTCTGTTCGCACTCGTGCAACGGGTGTTCGCGATACGGGTCGGCACGTGCTACGACTGCACTGCCGGCGCAATAGAATGCCCGGAAATCAACGAACCCCTCGGGGACGTGGACGAAGTAATACCTGGAAGAACAGGCGATGAGCGCGAGCGCAAGGATGGTCTTGAGGACGGAGGCTCGCGTCACGCCGCGCGATGCGTGCGGCGCGGTAACGCGACAGAACGCCAAACCAGCTTTGCGAGCTTCTTCATCCCAAAGCCGTGTCGGCTAGAACGGGCCTGAACGGTAGCCGCCGGAGCGACTTCATGGAAAGCTGACAGTCACTTGCGCGCCTCGCGGTGTCCTTCAAACACCGTCCTTGAGCCTTCAGCAAAGGAAAGGCGTGATGGGCCGGACGCACGCGTTAACCGGATCGAGGCCCGAAAACGGTTCGTCGAGGGAGCTCGGGCTCGTGCGCCGCGGCGCACGCGAGCTGGACTTTTGCTGGTTGCCTTTGGAGCGTTCGCTGCTGCCGCCGCGCGTATCACGCCGTGCGGTTCGGGAGGCGCGGCGTCGCGGAGATCCCCTGCCGAACGTCAAATACATTGACAAAACGGAGGAGCCACGAGTGCCGCAAAGCGGGCCCCGCCAACGACGAAAACGTTCACCGCACTGCTTTGTGGCGTTTGCGAACTGTTATGAGCACGGCCGGAGAAACGTTGCGCAGCCACACCGTCGGGATGTGCGCATACACGCCGCCCGGGAATAAATAGCGAAAGATCCCGAGCGAGTCAACGACGTCGAAGCGCTCGCTTACGACGGTCATCCACGCCTTCCGGCTCCATTTGTTGACGTGCGTTGGATCGTAATCGAGCCAACGCACGATCCAGCCGAGCGGACCATCGTAGACTGGAACAACGAATGTGAACACGCCGCCCGGTGCTAAGAGGGATTCGATCCGGTCAAGCATCGGCCCAACTTCGCCGATGTGCTCGATCACATCGAATGCGGTAATTACGTCGAATGCCGCAAGATCGGCCGACGGCAGGTCCCCTTGCTGGAACGAGACGCCCGGGATATTGCGTTTTGCTATCTCGATGGCATACGCGCTCACATCCACGCCGACGCGCACCCAAGACGGCGGAAGTGTATGCAAAAATCTACCAAAGGCGCAGCCGATGTCGAGGACGCGCACGTTTGTCATTTCTTGCACCGACGAGAGAGCGACGGTCCGATAAAACGCGAGTTTCGCCGATGGATTTTGTAAATCGTAGTCTTGATAGGCGGCGCCGTAGTAATAGTCATGGTCGTAAACGTTTTTCACGCCCATCGCCGCGCCGGCGGCCTCTTCGGGTACATTCACATCAAGATCCACGGGGCTCGTCCTCTCCGCTGCAAGGCACCGATGCTACAACTCCGGCACTACCGGGGATATCGGCCGACCCGCCAGTCCTTATTAATGCTGTCTCAGCCGTGGTAAGCGTCGACGGTATTAAACCCACGCCATTTTGGGCTCACGCGGCGAGTCTCGTTACGCGCGCGAGCATCTGCCGCATCGCACTGCTGGCGATCGTCGCCGCGGCGGTCGCGCTGCGCGTTTCGCCTTTGGTCCATGGCGGCTTTTGGCGCGACGAAGTCGCGACATGGCTCTTCGCGAACCTTCCGCTAAGCCAAATCCTTCCCGCCATTCGCGATATCGACGCGAATCCGCCCGGATTTTATCTCCTCGAATGGTGCGTCGCCCACACGATCGGCAGTACGCCGTTCGATCTGGAGCTGCCCTCGATGTTCTTCGCCGCGGCGCTCGTGGTGCTCACCTATCGGTTGGGAAAGCGCCTTCATTCGGACGTCGCCGGACTTGGCGCCGCGTTCATGATCGCGATCGATCCGATCGCGATTCGAGAAGCGGCGGACGCGCGGTGTTACACGCTCCTCGCGCTCGTCTGCGCCTGGGCGGCGCTCGCCATTTTGCGGCTGCGGGCGGACGAGTCTTACGCGTCTGCTTTTTGGCTCGCGGTCAGCTCGAGCACGGCGATGTACCTCCACTACACCGGCATCATCTACGTCGGCGCACTGTTCGCGGCGAGCTTTCTGGACGCCCGCGCTAATAAGCGAATCCTGATATTGCTTGCGATCTCCGGCAGCACGGCGCTGATTTCCTACCTTCCTTGGCTTCCGGCCTTCGTGCAGCACCAGCGGATTGGCATCCCCGTCCTGCCGAACGGGTTATCGCTTACGGCACGATTGCGGACGCTCATCGATCCGCTGCGGGCCGGGTTGTCCCTGTGGATCGTGATGGTCGCCTTGTGGCTCGCGCGCCTGGCCTGGACACGCCGCGCGGATGCCGCCGACCGGCGAATCGCGTGGGCCGTCGGCCTGATCGCCGCCCTACAGATCCTCCTCCTTGCCCGTTCGATGCTTAACGGACGCTACGCGTTTTCGACGTTACCCCTCTGCTACGCCACCGTGGCCGCGATCGCCGTCCAATGCGCGTCGTTCCGCACCGCAGCGCTTCCGATACGGTCGGGTAAAGTTTTCTTCGCCTGCGTGTTGCTCCCCGTCGTCATGTACGCGTCGGCGTCACTGCGTGTCGCCCTTTCCTTCGAGCGGTTCTTGAGTCAGCCGAAGTCGGGCGTCACGCGCTTTGCACCAACCGTCGACGATCGGGCCGACACGCTCGTGCTCGCCGCGCCGGACTATTACGCACCGACGCTCGCTTACGCGCTGCGCGACAAGAAGCGCATCGCTCTCGACGGTTTCGTACGCACGGAACGCCCGCAGTGGTATCGTTTCGCGCAAGGCTACGCAGCGCTCTGGACCGATCCGCGCGCGATCGACACCGCGCTTGGGCGCATCGAAAGCCGGCTCGCAACGCGAACCATCCTCTTCGTCATGCAACTATCGAACGAACAGGTCGGCAGCATCGACTACGGCCGTTCTTTCACGTTGCTCGCGCGGCTCGAGCAGCGCTATCGCGTCCGCGACGACACGATCTATAGTGGCTCCTGGGAGCCCATTCGTGTCGTTCGGCTCGAACGGCGCGGCCACTAAGGGCCCTCCGCACGGCGCTCGTGGCGATCGTTCACTCTCATCACGTTTGTGCCGGCCGCCGCGCCGTGGTTTGCAGCAGCACGGCGAGGAGCAGCGCGAACGCCACCAGGGACGATCTGATGTTCGCACTCGTGCAACGGGTGTTCGCGATACGGGTCGGCATGTCACAAGACGGTGCATTCCGGGCGCAATAGAATGCCCGGAAATCAACGAACCCCTCGGGTACGTGTACGAAATAATATCTTGAAGAAGCGATGAGCACGGCTACGAGGATGGTCTTGAGCACAGAAGCACGCGTCACGCTGCACGATACCTGCGGCGCGCGCTGCGACGGAAAGTCAAAGGCGGTTTGCGAGTCTAACCATCCTAATGCCGGTGTCAGCTCGCATAGGCCAAGATGGGAGCCTCCGGAGCGGCTTCATGCAAACCTAACAGTTCCTCGCGCGGTCCCGGCCATGTCGTGCAATTCTAAAGTATCTTGCTTCAAAAACCGACCGACCGCCGAGACATGGCATTCTTGCCCGCGCAGCGAGCAGCTTCAACCTGTTCTCCGAAGGAGATCGGTTCCTTAACGGGTTTGCGCGGCGTAGCGGCTGTATCGATCGTCGTATATCACTACGTGCTCCGATTGGCATGGAGTCCGCCGACGATGTTCGTGGGGCACGGTTATCTTGGGGTTGACCTGTTCTTCGTGCTCAGCGGTTACGTTATGGCGATGAATTACAGCGGCATGTTCGCTGCAGGCTGGTCGCGCATCGCGTACCAGCGTTTTCTTGGCCGCCGTATCGCTCGGATCTATCCGCTTTACTTGGTGGCAACGATCGCCGGGTTCATTTTGGTCGAGCTCAGATGGCTGGACTACCCGAAGGCTGTTCCCCTCGGCGGCGCACTCGGCCTCAATCTCCTGATGGTTCAGGTCTGGGGTCTCGTTCAAAGCTTCGACGGTCCCGGTTGGTCGATCAGTGCCGAATGGGCGGCATATCTGGTCTTCCCTCTTCTGCTCATCCCGACGATGTTCCGCAAGCCGATCTGGTGCTCGATCTTCGCGCTCTTGTGCGTCGCACTTCTAGCGCGGCTATGCTCCTTCTCGGCGTCACTGCACGCCCCAACGCACATGCCCGGGGCGTTGCTCTACTTTTGGGAACCCTGGCTGGCATTGCCGGTGCTGCGCTGCCTGCCGGAATTCGGCCTTGGCATGCTTGCGTTTCGGTTCGCGGGCACGCCCTTTGGAGCGCGAATCAGAGCGAGCGCATTTATCTCGCCTCTGACTTGCCTTGCGATCGTCGCGCTGTCGGCGCTACCGGACACCGATCTGGGAGTCGTCCTGCTCCTACCGCTTCTCATCGTTAGCCTCGCATCGAGCACACACGTGATCGGAAGAATCCTTGCGTCTCCCCTCGCCGTGTTTGTTGGTTCATTGTCTTACAGCCTGTATCTCATTCACTTTTTGCTAATCGGCGCCGTCGTCAGCGGTGTGTACGCATTGGCGCACGGTTTGGGTCTGACAGCTCTCGCGTTCAACGTCGTCACGGCGGCAATCGGAATCGTACTCACGTTTCTCGTTGCGTTCGTGACCTATCGTGCAATCGAACTTCCGGGACGCCGCTGGCTGCGGGCTTCATTTGAACCCGCCTGAGCCGGGCGCGCCATACGCGAGCAGCGTCCTGCGTTTACGGGCCGTCCGCACGATATCGATGCCTTGCAAATCGTCTGCCGAAGATATATCGAGTGCCGAACAGCACTGAACGGCCACAAAGGAAAGGCGTCGGTTGGCAGACGAGAGGCCGAGGTGAACAAAGCCCTCATCCCGATTCTCGGCATCACGCTCGTCGACGTCCTGGGCTTTACCATGCTCATCCCGATCCTGCCGTACTACGCCGAACATTACGGCGCGTCACCGGTCGCGGTTGGGCTCATCTACACGACGGTCGCGGGCGTCGCGCTCTTCGCTTCGCCGCTGTGGGGACGGTTGAGCGACCGGATCGGGCGCAAAGGCGTCCTGCTCGCCGCGCAAATCGCGAGTGCCATCGGCTTCACGCTGCTCGGCATCGGCGGCGCGTTGTGGGTTATCTACGTCGCAAGAGCGATCGAAGGGCTGGGCGGCGGTGGACTTGGCGTAACGCAGGCGTATGTGAGCGACGTGACGACCCCAGCTGAACGAGCGCGCGCCTTCGGACTCGTCGGCGCGACATTCGGCGTCGGGTTTCTGATCGGACCGGCCCTCTCGGGCGTGCTCGTCCGCTTCGGCTACGGGGTCCCGCTGTTCACGGGCGCCGCGCTCGCGATCGTCACCGTGTTCCTGACCATCTTTCTGTTGCCCGAATCGCACAAGCCGGTGGCGACCGTCCTGAGCCTAAAAACGATCGCGACGGCACTGCACGCACCGAATTTAGGCACGCTCTTACTCGCTCAATTCGCGTTTTCGTTCGCATTCTATTCGTGGATTTCAATCTTCGCGCTCTTCGTTGAGCGAGTTTTGGGTTACGGTCCCTCACAATCGAGTGGGATCTTTGTCGTTTCGGCGATCGTGGGCATCGGCGTGCAATTGTTCCTGATCGGAAAGATCGTCGACCGGTTCGGCGAGGGACGCGTCGCAATCGTGGGCCTGGCGTGCGCCATCGCGGCGTACGCCTCGGTTCCGGAAATCAGCTCGACACCCAGCCTGTTCGTCGTCGTCATCCTGTGGGCGGTTTCGGGCGCCCTCATTCGGCCCTGCTTTACTGCGCTGATCTCGCGCGCGGCGCCGGCAGAGATTCGAGGCGCTCTCTTCGGCGTGAACGACTCGCTGAGCAACATCGCATTTTTGATCGCTCCCGTGGCCGCAACCACCATCTTGACCAAAAACCTTCACGCCGTCGGCGTTTTGCCGACGCTTGGCTCGATTGCGGCGCTGGCAATCGGCGCACGGCTCTTCGCTCATCCCAAAATAGTCGCGGAGGCCGCACCGCCCTAACGCGGCCCGGCGCGCTTGCGGGCTACGTCGCCGCAGCTGGGCGCCGATCTTATCGGACAGGGGCGTAGCTACGCGAGGGCGAGGGCGCGGGGTCAACGGGCTGCGCGTTGCGACGCCTGATTGCCGGCCCCGCACTTGCCGCGGTATCACTGCAGGTTAGCTGTTAGCAGCTGGCATGGCAACATCGAATATCTGTCGCGCGTGTTGCCCGCTCACGCGCTCGCGGAAGCGAACGATATCGGCCAATACAGCTTGACCGCGCTGCTGAAACGCCTGGGGTTGAAGCGCGGCTCACGTTTTCGCCGCTGGCGCCCGACCATCGGGAGAATGGGCTCATTCATCGGGCGCTTGGCCGACCGGTTCCCGCTGCGCTTGAGCGTCGAGCGCTTCGTGCTGTACGCCGTCGGCTTGACGCTCATCGGGTTGGCGCAGGTCTTGCACTCTTGGCAGTTCGCGTTCTGGGATTGGAGTACGTTCGCGTGGGCCGCCGCGCACGTTGGCACGCCCGGCCTGCTGCATCCGGCACGTTTCCAGGATGCGTTCGTTTACCTCCCGGCTGCGGCATGGGCGTTGGCGCCGCTCCGCGGCCTGCCGTCCGGTCAAGGATTTGCCTTGAACGCCGGAATCATGCTATGCGCCTTGATCGCCGCTGCGCTCGTCGCGCGGCGGATCTACGCGCTTTCGTTTCCGTTTTGCCTAGCCGCGATCGCTGCCTGGGCGCCGGCGACATACGCAATCGTGATCGGGCAGAACTCGCCGATCGGACTTGTCCTGATCCTCGTTTCGCTCGCCGGTTTCGTGCGCCGCGCTCCGGCGCTCACCGCGATACCGCTGGCACTGCTGTTGTACAAACCGACATTTGCGATCCCGCTCGTCGGCGTCCTCGTCTTGCAGCGGCGTTCACGCGAAATCGCCATCGTCGCGTTCGGCGCGCTGTGCTGGTATCTGGGAAGCGTCGTCGCGACCGGCGGCGATTGGAGCTGGCCGATCACGCTGGCGCGGCTGGAGCACGCGCTTTTTGGCATCGACTTCAGTTACAACGCGACGAAAGCGATCAGCCTAACGGCCCTTCTGGTGCGCGTTGGCGTTCCCGGCGTGGTCGTAGCCGCTTGCGCCGCCTTCGTCGTTGCGGCAAGTATCCCGGCCCTGACCCGCGTCCCCGACCGTGAAGCCTATGCCGCCGCCTGTCTCCTAGGGCTGGTCGTCAGTCCGCACGCCTGGAGTTACGATGCAGTTTTAGTTCTGCCGATGTTGTTTGTCGTCGCAACGACGGCACGCGAGCCTGTGCGCACCCGCCTGACGTGCGCCGCGTATGCGGTCGCGCCGATGCTGCTCTTCGCCCACGAAATTGGATTCAACCCGCTCCTGCTGGTCGTGTGCGGCGCCTTTGCCGTCTGGTTCGCCCGGCGTTGGCGCTCGAACCCTTGATCGGGTACAAGCCGTGCGAACCCGCCGACGACGCTCTTGCGCCGCCGTAGGAGGATGCCAACCCTCGCGGCGGGGCGTCGCGCTCGACCGCGTGGATCGCGACGCGGAGCTGGATTGAAAACCAGACGAGACCAGCTATAAGCAGCTCGCATTGACAGTATAATAGCCTTGATTATATTCCGTCGAAGCGGGGACCGAATTCGGGAGCGCCACCGGCTGCAGGCCACTAGTCGAAGTGTCGGTTGCCCAGCTGAGGCCCGAACTCACCAATTTCTCGAAGCCGGGATAGCAGGCCAAAATCGCGTCGATCCCGACCGGCTTATAGAACCATTGCGCGGTGCTCGTTATAAACGTCGTCCCGCCGGGGATGACGTGGCTCAATGCGGATGGAATGGCGAGCCGCGAATAGACGGCGGGCTCTTGGGTGCTCAAAATCATGTCGTTTTCGAGCCACGTGCCACCTGCGGCGATGCCCCAGTAGCCCGCGTAGAGGCAGGTAGCCGACGAGGTGTTCAGCGGCGACCAGAAGGGCTGGCTCGCCGTCACGGTCTTCGAAGAAGTGTACGTCGGGGCAGCGTCGGACAACGGGTCCGTCGACGGTGTCGTGCAGGCAATGTTCGGCAGCGTCGGCGACGCGAGCTCAGCATAGATCGCATAGGAACTTAGGTTGCTGTACTGCCCGTTCCGCTGCGAAATCAAGCCCGCATACCGGACCGCGCTCGCGGTTCGTTCGTACTGCACCGCCGCGGGCGCCACCCAAATGACGCCGAAAAGCAGCACGATGAACAGCGGGAGAAAAATGGCCGTTTCGAGGACCGCCTGCCCGCGCTCGCCGTTCCTCAAGGCTACGTTCCCTCTTGTTTGCACAAGTCGGCCGTAGTCGCGGTTGTCCCCGAGTAGGGCGCGATGGGAATCACCGACCACCACGCCATCCGCATCTCGAGATCCGCCGTATCGATGAAGCTCGTTCCCTGCGTACTGTCGCTGTTATCCTTGAAGTAGCCTTGAGCACTCGTCCCGGGCTCGGCATGATACTGCTGTGAGGGATAGGATGTCTCGTACCAATCGCGGGGCGATCCGGAACTGTCGAAGGTATCATCCGCGAGGTCATAATTCTCGGTGGGCGCAAAATATTTGCCCGTCTTCGGGTTGGTGGTGACACCCGGTGCTAGCCATTCCGTAGTTACCGGAGCGAGCGTCGCAGCCGCGCGGCCAACGACTTGCGTGGGCTGCGGGCTGAAGCCAAATAGCGAAAATCTCACAATCGGCTGGACGGTCTCACAAGCCGCAATTTCGACACGCGCCGGAAGCCATACCGAAACCGCGGTGGTGTCGTGCGAACTGGTCGCGCCGTCGCCGACATGCATGTCATAGGCGTCCTTTCCGACCTGCAGGGTCGGCGTGCGCTGACTATAGTCGATAACGTGAAAGCTGAATTCGCAGCTCGACCGATACGGTGCGGTGTTGCATCCCGTGTACCGAATGTTATACATCGACTTGTAGGCGTCGCCGGAGACGTATCCCTCGCTGTCCCAAGAAAAGTTGCTCAGAGCGAAAACGTCCGCCGTGTAGCGGTTCACTGCTTTGAAATACTGCAGTTGCAGCGCCTGATAGATCTTGAGGCAGCTTCCCGTGTCACCCGGCGTACAGCCGCCGTTGTAGTTCCCCGCATCGATCATTGCTTGCATGATGCTCCGGATCCGCCACTCCTCGATGTCCGCCGTATAAAGGACTGCCGTCATTTTATTCCACTGCGTCGCTTGCACCGCGAGCATGGCCGTCGCCGTCGCGTCGGCAGCGCTCTGCGTGCGTACTTCTTCGCGCAGAATACTGGCGTAGTTGAGCGAAAGAAACATCAGGGAAAGCGCGGTGAGAATAGCCAACGTCCAGATCGGCATTATCTGGCCGCGTTCGTGCTCGCGACTTGGTCTAATTTTCATGGACAGTTCGCTGCCGGCGTGAGTGGCACGCTCATATATGTTGAGAATCCACCGCTGCCGTATGAGTACGTCCGGAACACGTAATCCCAACTATATATTTCTCCGATGACGCCATACGGCCCGGTTGTCCCCTGGGTCAGGACATTGATCTTGGGCATTCCCGCCGCCGTCACGGAGGCTGCGAAAACCGCTGCTGCCTGCGCGAACATCTGTTGATGGCACAGCATTTCGCCGAAGGTGTAAGCCGCGCTGCCGGACGTGCCCGGACCCACGCCTAGGCTAGTGCGGCTCCAATTATCGAAATCGAGGAATTCCGCCGTTCCGAGACTACGCAATTCGTTGGGTCCCTGCCAATAATTGCTGTAATTGCTCGGGCACGCGGCGCCGAAACCGGAAGTCGGCGACAGCGCACTCGAACTGCAGGTCAGGAGTCGATGCTGGCTGATGTAGTACAACCCAAGGTTAGCCGGGTTCGTCGCCGAGAACGCGACTTGTTGCGTCGACGGAGCGGTGTAGCCCGCCCCGCCCACGTCGTAATTACTATTTCCGACGAGGCTTTCGGGCTCGATCGCCGATCCGTGGATGTCCACTTTCGAGAGCGCTGCCCCACCGACGCCGAGCAGACCGCTGGGCGCCGACTTGTGCACCGTCACTTGTAAATGGCTGCCCGTGATGAGCGAGACGCCCCCATGCCGGGTATAGACGCTGCCGGTCGAACCGTAGTCAACGTTCACCGAGGTGGCATTCGAGGTATCGGGTAGGTTCGTATCAACGATGGGGGAGGGACCCGCTTGCGGAAACACCTTCGCCACCGTCGCAGTATACGTCGAGGTGTTGCCGAGTGAATATTCGTGCGCGGCAACGAAGGCTGCGCCGTCGCACGCGAGCTGCAGAAAGCCAATGATGCCCAGCTGGACGACCCCGAAGATCATCGCGAGGCTAGCGGTCAACACGAGAGCGGTTTCCGCAAGCGCGGCGCCGCGCTCCGCCTCGCTCCTGCTCACAGAGTCCCCGAAGCGTAGCTGTGCAACTCGTTTTCGAAATAGACAAGCGCGCTGAAGGTCGCTTGTTCGACAAGCTCCATGCCGCCTACGAAAGCGAAAGAGAGCAATGCCAGTACGAGCGCGTATTCGACCAGAACCGCTCCGCTATCGTCGAAAATCGCGGAGGTCGGCGACATCTGGCGGTCATTCGCTACGACGGCGCCGCGCTTGAAACGTTTGGGCTCGGAGGCCCGACCGAACAGCCGTATCAAGAGCGACTCACTTTCTCGCTTTCTGGCACCAGCGAAATTCGTCAGCCCGCACTCATCGACTGGTCGTAGGCTGGCATTCTTTGCTGACGTTCAAACTAACCGTTCGGCAATTACCACGACGGGAATTAGTTTAGGGCTCGTCGGCCGAGCGTGTCGGTGCGTAAATCGTCACGCTTGAAACTTCACAAAACGCTTCAATTTCCGCAGTACGGTTAAGCTAGTGCTCGTCGGCAGAACATCCGCGCTGCGCCTGGTAGCGGCTTGTCGGACCGCAGCTATGCGGAAAGTCCACCCGGCAGCGCCGCGCGCTCGACGGCGTGGATCGCCAGCGTGAGTTCGCGCAGAAACGACGAGGCGTCCATCACGATGCCCAGCGTTTGGTGCGAGCCGCGATCAGTGAGTTTGGTGACGCTCGAGGGGTTGATGTCGACCGAGATCGTCTTGCAGGTCGCCGGCAAAAGATTGCCCACGGCGATCGAGTGCAGCAGCGTGCAGACCATCAGCGCCATCCCGATTTCCGGCACGTAGCGGCGCATCGCGCGCTGACACTCGACGACGTCGGTGATCACGTCGGGGATCGGTCCGTCGTCGCGAATCGAACCGGCCAGCACGACCGGGATCCGCTTCTTGTAGGCTTCAAACATAATGCCGCCGGTGAGCAGGCCGCTCTCGACCGCATTGGCGATGCCGCCCACGGCCCGGATGCGATTGACGGTGCGCAGATGGTGCACGTGCCCCTCTTCGGCCGGAAACGCATCGTGCAAATTCACGCCCAGCGACGTGCCGAAAAATTGGGATTCCATGTCGTGCACAGCGAGCGCGTTGCCGGCGAAGATCGCGTTGACGTAGCCGTCGCGCACGAGTTCGGCCAGATACGGACCGGCGCCGGTGTGCACGATGGCAGGCCCGCCGACGAGCAGCACGCGTTTGCCGCTGGCGAGCACGTCGATGAGTTCGCGCGCGACTTCGCCCAGCAACGCCTGACGCGGCTTCTCGCTCGACACGGCGCTGGCCATGAACTCGAAGACGGCCTTCTTGCGCGCGCGCTGGGGCATCTGCACGCGCACGCCTTCGTGGCCGACAACGACGCATTCACCCGCAAGCACGTCGGAGGGGGCCACCGTGCGCGGGCCGCCATCGTCGATGATGATAGCGCAATCCATCTCCGGCAGCGCCGCCGGCAGCCATTGACCGCCGATCCGCACTTCGGTCGGAAAGTTCGTCGTGGCGTAGAACAGATCGGGCAGCACGCCGTCGGCCGGCGCGGGCTCGGTGGACGCATCCGGGTCGGCCAGCACCGTCGCGCCGACGTCGCGCAACTTGTCGAGCACTTCGCGCATCACCGCGGGGTCGGCGGCGTCGATCCGCAGCCGCGCATGCGAGACATCGTTTTTCGTCTGCCCCAAATCGAATTCTTCGATGACATACGACGTCTGATCGTAGTCGGTGAGGATGCCGAGCACGCGGGCAAGAATACCGCTGTCGAGAATGTGGCCGCGCAATTCGATCAGGCGCACACTCGTTTGCGGCGCGCGCGCCGAAGCCGAGTCGGTGAGCATCGTATCGTGTTCGTCCCGGGGCCGCTGGGCAACCTTCGGCAAGTAGGAAAGACCGATCGCGGCCGCGGTCGATCAACCGGGGTCGAGCAAAGGTGCATCTTGCCGGCGCCGAAAGAAAAGCGCTTGGGTTGCTCCGGGCATTCGTACCCGACAACGAATCCTCAGCCGCACGGCTTACGCTTTTCTTTGAAACGAGACGAATGCCGACTCGACGTTCCGTCGACCTTTCTTCTTTTCCCGACCTCGTCGTCGTGTATCTCGGCTATCGAGCGAGTGCGCCGCGCGGCGTGCTCACGCTGCTCGAGATCGGCGTCCGATTGTTGAAGATTCGAGCGACGCCGCCACCGGGACTGTTGCTGCACGAATTTTTTCTGCTCGGACCCTTCCACGTCGGCTTCCGCCAATATTGGACGAATTTGGAGAGCTTGTACGCGTTCACCGTCACGGGCCAGCACGCGGAATGGTGGAGAACCCTCGGCAAAGACACCCGCGGGGGCGGCTTTTGGCACGAGACGTATTGCAAGACCGGCGGAATCGAGGCGATCTACATCGACGTGCCGCCAATGGGACTCGGGCGGTTCGCTCCCGAGCGCGACCCGGTCGGACCCTACCTGAGTTCGGGCCAACGCCTAGGGCGCGAAGAATCCGGCACGGCCCTTCACCCGAACCAATAAATAGCGCATCGCCTAGGTGGGTCGACTCCGTCGACCCTGCGCGTTTGCGGCTGCGCCGCAAGCCGCCCGTCGGCCGAAGCGGTTTGCCGACGCGGTTTATTGATCGGCGGCAAGAACGATCGGCACATCGAGCGTGCCGCGCGGTTCAAAGGCTGCCGCGTCGGTCGTCGATGAGCCGCGCCGCAGGCGGCGCGTCAAGCGGTCCGCGGTAAGCACGGCGGTGAGTGCGAAAAGCAGGGCGGCGACCGCGATGCCGATCATCGCGAACTGCGCGCCGCCGTACGCCACGCCGAGCAGCACGAAGGGGATCGTCCCAAGCGTCGCACGTCCCCAAGTGAAGAGCGTCGCAACATAAGCCCGGCCCAGCGTATTGAACATGGCGTTCGCGACGAGCATGCAGCCGACGAAGACCCAGGTGAGCGTCGCATAGCGGCACAGGAATGCAAAGAAGGTTGCGGCTCCGCCGCTCAAGCCGAATGCGTGCACCAGCAACGGCGCGCCGGCGGACACGACCAGCCAAACCGCAACGCCGTAGCCGGCGGCGAGCATCAGCGAATGCAGAAAAGCTAGGCGCACGCGCGCGAACGCCCCAGCGCCGAAGTTCTGGCCGACGATCGGGCCGATCGCGCCGGACAACGCGATCACCAAGCTGAACGCGAACGGCATGATGCGGTCGTACACGCCGGCCGCCGCCGACGCCGCAACCCCAAATTGCCAAATCGTGCGAGTGACGAACCAATCGGCGAACGGCAAGGCGAGATTGGTCGCAATCGCCGGAACCGCCACGGCCGCGAACGGCGCGATATCGCTGCGGCGCGGCAAACGCGGCGCGGCGACCGCGTCATGCACCCCGACCGCCGCCCACAGCGCGACGGCGACGAACACGATGCGCGCCACGATGATGGCCCAACCGACGCCGTCGACCCCTTGGCGCAAGCCGAAGATAAACACCGGATCCGCAATCGCCGTCGCGATCGCGCCGGCGACGCTCACGAGCATCGCCCGCTGCGGATCGCCCCAAGCGCGCACAATGCTCGCGCAACCCATGCCGACCGAAAGCAACACATTGACCGGGAGCGTCAACGCGAGCAGACGCGACGCAACCTCGAGCGCTTCGCCCTGGGCCCCGAACAGCCGCAGAATATCGACCCGCCAGGGCAGCGCGCCGAGCGAGATGATCAGACCCACGAGCGCCGTCACCACGAGACCCGTCGCCGCGTAGCGCCGCGCCAAGGACCGGTCGCCGCTGCCGACCGCCACGGAGACGACCGTCCCAAGCCCGACCATCAATCCCAAGTTGACGGCGTACGGAAAGAACATCGCCTTCGACATCAAGCTGACCGCCGCGCGCCAATCGTCGCGCTGCGCGAACGAGATGTAGAACATCGACAGCACGTCGACGAGGAACACGGCCATGAGTCCGGCCCCGGACGTCAGCGTCATGACGATGACGTGGCGCAGGACCGACCCTTGCGTGAAGACGGCCGCGACGGCAGGCTCACGCGGCGCGCGCACGCCGCCGCGGCGTGGCGCGGCGCTAATCCGCCGCCTCGCGCCGCGGTCCGTTACGCCGCATCCCGCCGCTCCTCCGCCCGCGGTTCGTCATCCAGGGCGGCCGGCTCGGCAACGGGGGCCTGGGCCAGCGCATCGCCGCCGGCCGCATCGGCGCCGCTCGTATCGCCGGCGACGCCGCCCGCGATGAGTTCGGCGATCACGGCCGACGCGCTCGAAACGCGCGCGGCTTCCATCGCGCGCTCGAGCGGGAAGTCGACGCCGAAGGCCGCCCGGGTCTTCGATAAGATCTGCACGGCGAGCAGCGAGTGGCCGCCGATCTCGAAGAAGTCGTCGTTGCGGCCGACACGGTCCAGGCCGAGGGCTTCTTGCCAAATCTCGGCCAATTGCCGCTCGATCGGCCCGACGGGTTCCTCGAAGGGTGTCTCGAGATCGGGGCGCTTATGCTGACCGCCGCCGGCCTCGCCCGCAACGGCATTGCCTTCGATCCACAACCCGACCCGCACGCCGAGCGGCGCTGTGGACACGATGGCGTGCTCAACGCCAGGCATCGACAGCAGCAGCTCGATCGCCTGTGCGCCTTCAGCTTCGTCGAGCGAGAAGTCGAGCGTGTTGAGCATGGCCTGAACGCGGTCGACGTGGCCGCTTTCGATTTTCCAGCTGTCCCAGTCGACCGTCGTCCAGACATCGTCGCGGGTCGCGTTGCGCGCGAGCACGAGGGCGTCGGCGCACGCATTCGCCGCCGCGTACGCCATGTGCCCGAGGCCGCCCAGCACGGCGGAAAGCGACGAGACGACCATGCCGAAGTCGAGCTGCCGCCGAGCGAACAACCGTTCGAGCACGATGAGGCCGAAGACTTTCGAGCGGAAATTCCGCTCGAACTCCGACCGGCCAGTATCGAGTGCGATGCGCCCGACATTCGTCACGCCGGCGCAGTGCACGAACCCGTCGACGTCGCCGAACCGAGCCTCCGCGGCCGCGACGGCGCCGGCCATTTGCACGTCGTCGGCCACATCGGCGGCGACCGTGAGGACCTCGGCGCCCAGCGCTTCGAGTTCGCGGACGGCCGCGATGCGTCCGGCGAGGAGCGGGTCGGTGTCCCGCGCGGCGAGCAGCGCATCCCACGCGGACGCCTCGGGCAGCCCGGAACGGCCCACGAGGACGAGGCGCGCGCGGCACGTCCGCGCGAGATAGCGGGCGAAGACGAGTCCGACGTTGCCGAGTCCGCCGGTAATGAGGTACACGCCCCGTTCGCGCGTCGCCGGCGGCGCGGTGCAGGCCGCGTCGGCATCGAGCCGCTCGAAATCCAGCCGCCACGCCCGCCGGCGGCGCAGCGCGACGACCGTTTCCTGGGCGCCGGCGGCGGCAAAGCGGGCCTCGATTCGGCCCGCGAGGTCGGCCAGATCGTCGCCCGGTTTGATCGGCTCGATATCGAGCAACCGGCAGGTGAGATCGGGAACTTCCTGGGCCGCGACGCGGGCGAGGGTGACGAGCGGAGCGTTCGCGGGCACGAGCCCATCGGCACCCGTCACGTCGTACAGACCCGTTGAAACGATCTGGAGCGCGATCGGCTTGTCGGTCGCCACGGTGCTCACAGCCTGCAGGAGCCGCAGCAGCCCCAGCACGTCGCGGTCCTGTTGCTCCCAGAATGCCCCTTCGTCGAAACTCGCCGCCCCGAGGCCGGAGCCTGGCTGCAGACTCGTGAGATGAATGATGCGGTCGGGCGCTCGCGACGGTTCGCTCCAGCTTTCGACGAGCGCGTCGAGGGCGGCGGGACCCGTGTCCGCGACCCGCGTGACGATCTCGCCGTCCGCCGCTAACCGCTGCGCAAGGTGAGCATCGAGTCCGCCCCCATCGCCGACGATCAGCACGTTCGACGGAGTCTCCTTCACCGGCCGGATCCCGGCGATCGACACCGGCGCGAGCTGTTTCCACGCCGGCGCGTATAGCCAGCGCCGCACGTCGGGCAATTTCTCGGCCTTCTCGACCAAGCGCGTCCGGTTCGAGAGATCGATCCAATAGCTCTGCCGGTTGAAGGGCGTCGTCGGCAGCGGGACGCGCCGGCGCTCCTCGCCCGCATAGAGCGCTGGCCAGTCGATCTCGACGCCGGCCAGCCACAAGCGGCCGACGGCGACGGCGAGCCCGCAGGCGTGTTCCGCCGGCTCGGGCATGGTGGTGACGACGTCGATGCCGCGCGCCGCGAAGCCGCATTGACGCGCCAGTGCCGAGAGCCCGCGGCCCGGCCCGACTTCGACCACCACGGTGGCGCCGGCGTCCGCCAGCGATTCGCAGCCACGCGCGAACTGGACGGGATTACGAATCTGCTTCGACCAGAAATCCGGGTCGGCGACGTCCTCTTCCCGTACGAATTCACCGGTCAAGCTCGAAATGAACGGGACCGCCGGCGCCGCGAGCGGCACCGCACCGGCGGCCACACGGAATTCGGCGAGCATCGGATCCATCATCGCGGAGTGAAACGCGTGCGACGTTTGCAGTCGCCGGCAGCTCACGCCGCCCGCCGCGAGTTCGGTTTCGTAGGCCGCGATCGCGGCGGTCGGCCCCGCCACGACGGCGAGCTTGGGCGCGTTCACGGCCGCTAGCGAGATGCCGTCGGGCAGCGGAAGCAGGTCCGCGGCGTCGGCGACGATGGACAGCATCGTGCCCGGCTCCATCGTCCCCATGAGACGTCCGCGGACGCTCACGAGCGCCAGCGCATCGGCCAACGTGAGCACGCCCGCGACGTGCGCCGCCGCGTAGTCGCCGATGCTGTGGCCGATCATCATCGCGGGCCGAACGCCCCACGCCGCCAGCAGATCGGTCAGCCCCACGTGCATGAGGAACAGCGCCAATTGGGCGATCTCGGTGCGCGCCAGCGCCGCCGCGTCGCCCGCGTCGAACGGGCCGGCTGTGAAGACGAGCCGGCGCAACTCGTGTGCCGCGTCCGTCTCGATGAGCCCGAGGCAGCGATCGACGCACGCGCGGAAGACCGGTTCGGCAGCATAGAGTTCGGCGCCCATGCCCGGATACTGCGAACCCTGGCCGGTGAACATGAAGGCCGGGCGCGGCGGCTCGCCCGGTGCCTTGCGCGCGAACACGCGCTTGGAATCCGCGGCGGCCAGCGCGTCGCGCGCGTCAGCCGCGTCGGTGGCGATCACGACCCGGCGGTGCTCGAAGTCGCGCCGACCAACTTGCGCGGTGTACGCCGTATCGGCAAACGCGACGTCGGGCCGCTTCTCCAGGTGCGCCGCAATACGCTCGGTGAGCGTCGACAACGTTGTCTCGGCCCGGGTCGACAGCGGCAGCACGTGCCAGACGCGACCGCTCTTTTCCGACACCGCCGGCGGCGCTTCCTCGAGGACGACGTGCGCGTTCGTGCCGCCGACGCCGAACGAGCTGACGCCCGCGCGCCGGATACCGTTCGTCGGCTCGTCCCACGGCCGCAGCGTCGTGTTGACGAAAAACGGACTCGTGCGAAAATCGAGATCGGGATTTGGCGTCTCGAAGTTGGGCGCGCCCGGAATGGCGCGATGTTCGAGCGTCAAGACGGCTTTGATGATCCCCGCGACCCCTGCGGCGGCCAGGGTGTGCCCGATGTTCGCTTTGATGGAGCCCAGCGCGCAGGTGCCGACCTCGTCGCTGGCCGCCCGCATGACCTTCGTAAGCGCGCCGATCTCGATGGCGTCGCCGAGCACCGTGCCCGTCCCATGGGCTTCGATGAAGTCAACGTCGCTCGCAGCGATTCCCGCGACCGCTAGCGCTTGGCTCACGACCTTCACCTGGCCGTCGACCGTTGGGGCGGTGAAGCCGGGTTTTTGGCTGCCGTCGTTGTTTACCGCCGAGCCCAGGATCACGGCGCGAATGGGATAGCCGCCCGCGAGCGCGTCTTCGAGGCGCATCAAACTGATCACGGCCGCGCCCTCGACGAAGACCGTGCCGCGTCCGGCCGCGTCGAACGAACGGCAGCGGCCGTCCGGCGACAGCATCGCGCCGGGCAGATATTTGTAGGTGTCCGTCTGCGGAATCGCCGCCTGCACGCCGCCCGCGATGGCGGCATCGCACTCGCCCGCGATCAGGCTTTGGCACGCCAAGTGCACCGCGACCATTGACGTGGAGCACGCGCACTGGATCGTCATCGCCGGGCCGGTGAGATTAAGCTTGAACGACGCGCGCGTCGCGACGAAATCGCGGTCGGTGGCGAGGATGGAAGGAAACGCGTCGAGGATGTCTTCGTCCATCCCGACCTGGCCGAAGACGTAGCTGGTCGACCCGCAGCCGGCGAACACGCCGATCGACCGGGCGCGGTCCCCGGCTTTGATGCCGGCCGTTTCGAGCGCTTCCCACGCGCATTCGAGGAACAGCCGATGCTGCGGATCGGTCATCTCGGCCTCGCGCGGGTTGAAGCCGAAAAAGCTGGCGTCGAACATGTCCAAGTCCGACAAGATGCTGTTGGCCCGCACCTTGTGCGCGCTGGCTTCGGACGCTGACCCCGCCGGCGCGCTCTCGTCGATGACCCGGAGCGTCTCCCGGCCGTCGCGCAGAATCTCCCACAACTCATCGAGATTCGCGGCCCCTGGGAACCGGCCGGACATTCCGACGATGGCAATTTCGTTTCCGCTCGGCATGCGTTGATCTCCTCGAAAGTAGGCGGTCATTCGGTCATAGGGATAGACTGCCGGCGCCTGACGCGCGCCGCTTACGCTGGGCGGCAAGCCGGCTAACGGGCCGGCTGATGGGCGCCGGAGGCGACGCCCGGGAAACGGGGCCATCTTCGGCGCGCCGCGCGGCGCTGCGCACGTAGTCGGCCAAGCTCGCGATATCCTCGAACTCAAAGAGGTCGGCGACCGTCACGACGATGCCCAAATCGCGCTCGAGGTCGGCCTTGAGCTCGACGATCTTGAGCGAATCGAAGCCCAACTCGGTCAGCTTAAGGTGCGGATCGAAGGTCGCAAGATCGAAGCCCAGTCCGCGCAGCTTGGTGAGGAACCAGTCCTCGACGCGCGCGATATCGAACGCGGTCGGCTCCGCCGCGCGCGCCGGCGGCTCGACCGTCGAGGCGTGAATGACCGTCAGCAGGCCGTCGGCCTCGGCCGCGCGCGTTTGCGCCCGCTGCACTTTGCCGCTCGGCGTTTTGAGCACCGAACCCCAGGCGACGAGGACGACCCGCCGCGGGCTGATCCCGTGGTCGCGGACGAGCGCGGCGCGAATCGCGGCCCCGACCGCCGGTGCGTCGTCGTGATGGGCGCGCAGCAGTTCGGCAACTACGACGAGCTCGGCGTCGTCACCGATGAACGCCGCGCTGCCGGCCGGGCGCAGCGCGGGGTGGCTGCTCTCGGCGGAGAATTCGATGTCCTGCGGATAGTAGTTCTTGCCGCGGACGATCAGCAGATCGCGCAGCCGTCCCGTGATGTAGAGTTCGTCGTCGAGCACGAAGCCGAGATCGCCGGTCCGCAGATACGGTCCGCGACCGTCGCCGAGCTCACCGCCGAAGAGCATCGCGTTCTCTGCCGCGCGGCCGAAGTAACCCGCCGAAATGCTTGGCCCCGCAACCCAAATCTCGCCGATCTCGCCGTCGCCGAGGGCCGCGAGCCGGTTGGGGTTGACGATCGCGACCACTTGATCGGGCAACCCGCGGCCGCAGGCGACGAGTTCGGTCGCCGGGAGCGTCGCCGCCTCGTCGAGCGGCGTCACGAGGTTGTGCTGCAGGCGAAACTTGTCGAGGAGTTTGGTCCGCAGCGGCGCTAGGCGCGCTCCGGTCGTTACGAGCAACGTCGCCTCGGCCAGCCCGTAGGACGGATGAATCGCCGCCGCGTCAAACCCCGCCGCCGCGAACGTCGCCGCAAACCGCCGGACGACGTCGGCGCGGATCGGCTCGGCACCGCTCACGGCGACCGACCATTCCGAGAGGTCCAGCGCGCCGACTCCGGCCGCTTCGGCCCGCCGCGCGCACAGATCGTAGGCGAAGTTTGGGCCGCCGCTGAGGGTCGCGCGGTAGCGCGAGATCGCCCGCAACCAGCGCAGCGGGTCTTCGAGAAAGTGCGCGGGTGCGAGCAGGATGCAACGGCCGCCGCCGTACACCGCCATGAGGACACAGCCGATGAGCCCCATGTCGTGTGAGAACGGCAGCCAGCTCACGCCGCAATCGCCGTGACGATAGCCGAACGCCGTCGCTTGGCCGTGCAGATTGTGGAGCACGTTGCGATGGCTCAGCATCACGCCGCGCGGCTCGCGGGTCGAGCCCGAGGTGTATTGCAGCAGCGCTAGATCGCCATTCGCACTTGGCGTCGGCGTCCAGGCGCCGGCGGCCGGCCGCAGCTTGTCGCTGGCCACCCAGCGCAGCCCGAGTTCATCGAGTTCGTCGCCGAGTTCGCCGTCGAGCGCGCGCTGAAATTCCGCCAGGACGCGGGCGTGCCCGAGCACGATCGTCGCCTGCGCATCGCGGATGATTCCGGTCAGGCGCTCGACGCTGCGCGGCGCGCCGGGGTGAATGCCCGAAACGGCGACCAGCCCCGCGCAGACGCAACCGAAGAGGCCGGCGATGTAGTCGAGGCCGTCCTCGAAGAGCAGGACGACGCGGTCGCCGGGCGCGGCGAGGCGCGCCAGGGCGCGGCCGATCGCATGGGCCGCTTCTTCCAGCCCGCCCGCGGTGAGGGAACGCTCGCGGGTTTCGCCGTCTTCGAGAAACGTGTAGACGCTCGCGCGCGGATTCTCGGCCGCGCGCCGCCGCAGCAGATCGACGAGCGTATCGGTGCGCCAGTCGACGAGGTCCATGCCCACCGTCACGCGTGTCGCGACGGCCGCGCCCGACCCGGCGTTCATACCGGCGCCTCGGCCAGCGACCGGAAAATCCGAACGCCCGTTTCGTTGAGGATGCTGCGGCCGTGCGGCATCACGAAAAAGTGATTGCCGGGGTAGGTCTTGAGGGTGAAGCGGCCGGTGGTGAGGCGGCCCCACTCTTGGGTGCCGGCGCGTGACGCACACGGGTCAGCGGCGCCGCGATAGGCCGTGATGTCACAATCGACCCGGTCTTCGCCGTCGAAGTGATACGTTTCGAGCACCTCGAAATCGGCCCGCAGCACGGGCA
The DNA here is from genome assembly GCA_003134035.1 of Candidatus Velthaea versatilis. GTDB lineage: Bacteria > Vulcanimicrobiota > Vulcanimicrobiia > Vulcanimicrobiales > Vulcanimicrobiaceae > Velthaea > Velthaea versatilis. Next base: position 22,694 of record PLAE01000188.1, on the reverse strand, counting down.
GCAGCCCCGCCATCGTCTCGGCGTCGTCGAGAACGTCCTCGGGCGTGCCGCCCAACTGACGCAGTTCCTCGATGAGGTCGGCGTCGTTCATACAGTGCAGGTCGGGTCCTCCAGAGGGAACGTGCGGCGCCCGGCTGCCGGAAACGAAGAGGTGCACCGGTCCCCGAGCGCCGTCGTCGCGCAGTTTGCGAGTCAGCTCGAAGGCGACTCGCGCGCCCATGCTATGGCCGAAGATGCCGTAGGGCAGATCCGTGTGGGGTTCGATCGCCGCGGCCAACTCGCGCACCAGCTCGGCCATCCGCACGAAGAGCGGCTCGCGCGACCGCTCCTCGCGCCCCGGCAGCTGGATCGGACAGATCTCAAGTTCCGCCGGGGCGAGCGCGACCCACGAGCGGTACGTTTGCGCCGTTCCGCCCGCGAACGGCAGACAAAAGAGACGGGCGACCGCGTCCGGGCGTCCGCGCCGGTAACGAATCCAGCTCATCGCACGATTTCGTGAACGATCATGCGGCGATTTGCTCGTTGCCGGACGAATCGGGCCCGCCATCCGCGACGACGGCGGGCGTCTCGACCGTGACCGGCGGCGGCGCCACCGTGGCCCCCGAGCCGCCGCCGCCCGATGTCATCTTGGCCAGCAGGGCGACCGCCATTTCCTCGATGTTGCCGCCCTTCATCAACTGCAGGATCGAGATCTGCAAGCCGAGTTTCGCGCTGATCGACGCCTGCAGTTCGACCCCGACGAGCGAGTCGATACCGAGATCCGTGAGCGGCTGGTACCGGTCGACTTTCTCCGGCGGCAGGTGCAGCGCGTCGGCGACGAGTCCGATCATCGCGGCCGTCAACACCGGCAGCCGTTCCGCAGCCGGGAGCGCGAGCAGCGCGGTGCGATAATCGGCACCGGCATTGGCGCTCGCGTCTTCGGCGGCGAGCACCGAGAAGCGCGGTAAATTCTTGACGACCGGGAAGACCGCGGTCCACTTCGCCCAGTCGACGTCCATCACCGCGACCGCCGGCGCGTCGAGTCCGATGACCCGCGGCAAGGCGGCCATCGCCGAGGCTACCGGGATCCGGTACACGCCGGCGCGTTCGAGGCCGCGCGTCGCGGCGTTGTCCGCGGCGAGCATGCCGACGTCGCCGATCGCCCCCCAATTGATCGCCGTCGCCGGGAGACCGTGCGCGTGCCGCTGGCTCGCCAGCGCGTCGAGGAAGGCGTTCGCGGCAACGTAGCTCGACTGACCGGGATTCCCCATGAGGCTCGTCGCCGACGAGAAGAGCACGAAGCAATCCAGCTCGAGGCCTTGGGTGGCTTCGTGCAGCACCCAGGCGCCGCGGGCTTTGGGCGTCATGACCGCCGCGACACGCTGGGCATCGAGATTGGCGATGAGCGCATCGTCCAGCACCGCCGCGGCGTGGAAAACACCGCGCAGCGCCGGCATCGACACGGCGACCTCGCCGAGCAGCGTTTCGACCGCGTCTTTGTCGGCGACGTCGATCCGCGCTTCGCGCACGACGACGCCCCGCTCCCGGATTTCCGCGAGCAGTGCGACGGCCGCCGGCGACTGCGCGCCGCTGCGCCCGGCAAGCACGAGATGGCGGGCTCCCGCGTCCACGAGTAGGCGCACGAGTTCCGCGCCCACGCCGCCGAACGCGCCGGTCACCAAATACGATGCGTCGTCGCGGACGAGTTCGCGCCGGACGGCGAGCGGGAGGATCGCGACGTTCGTTTCATCCTCAAAATCGACCACGATTTTGCCGACTTGTTTGGCCGCGACCATGTACCGCAGCGCATCGCTGATCTCGGCGGCACCAAACCGAGTCAGCGGCAGTGGGGCGAACGCGCCCGACTCGATGTGCTTCCAGGTATCGCCGAAGAGCCGAATGATCGCGTCCAAGTTGGTCAGCGTCAAACGATCGAGATCGAGCGCGGTGAAGCTCACGCTGCGGTCGAACGCCGCCATCGGCAAGCGGCTCCGCTCGAGGATGTCGCGCTTGCCGATCTCGATGAAACGGCCCAGCGGCGCGAGCGCCTCGAAGCTGCGTTCCATCGCTTCACCGGAGAGCGAATTAAGCACGACGTCGACCCCGCGGCCGGCCGTCGCCTCGCGAATTCCGTCGACGAACTCGAGCGTGCGCGACGACCAGACGCGCGAAACGCCGAGCGACAGCAGCAGGTCGCGCTTCTCGGCGCTGCCCGCGGTGGCGTAGATTTCCGCCCCGATCCACTTCGCGACCGCGATCGCGGCCATGCCGACGCCGCCCGCGCCGGCGTGGATGAGCACTTTTTCGCCGGGCCGCAGCCGCGCGGCCTCGACGAGGCCGTAGTACGCGGTCATGAAGGCGATGGGAATGGTGGCGCCCTGTGCGGCGCTCATCCCGGCGGGCCGCTTCGCGCTCAGCAGCTGGTCCGTTCGAATGGTGAGATGCGAGGCCAGCGAGCCGGCCACCAGCGCGACGATCTCATCGCCGACGCTGTACTCGGTGACGCCGGGGCCGACCGCGACGACCATCGCCGACGCTTCCATTCCGAGCGCCGAGCCGTAGTGGGTGCCTTCCAGCGTCGACTCCGACAGCATGCCGAGCACCTTGAGCACGTCTTTGAAGTTGAGCCCGACGGCTTGGATGCGCAGTTCGATTTCGTTCTCGCCGGGGGCGCGGCGCGGGACCTCCGCGTAGCGCACCTTCTCGAGGCTGCCCGTGACCCCGATCTCGAGCCGGTACGCGGCTTCGCGCCCGAGCTCCGTCAACGGCACGAGCGTCTCGGCGGCGCGCGGCTCGGACCGGCGCATCAGCCGGTGAACGTAGCGGTTCGAGCCGCGCAGCGCGACGTCGTCTTCCTCGCTGCCCGACAAGATCTCTTGGCCTAGGCGGCGTCCGCTCGCGGCGAGCGCCGTCTGCGGATCGAGGTCGACCAGCGTCGCCCGCAACTCGGGCGTTTCGATCGCCACGACGCGCATGAAGCCGACCAGCGCCGCGGCATTGAGGCCGCCGATCGGGCGCGTTTCATCGACGTGCTGCGCTTCGCGGGTCGCGACGTACAGCCGCGGGCGCGCATCATCGTCGCCGACGGGCTCGGCGCACAGCGCCTTGACCAGCGTTATGACGTCGCCCAGCGCGGTCAACCCGGTCGGATCGACCGCCGCATCGTTGAGGACCGGGTCGGCACCCCACAGATAGATGATGCCGCGGCACCCGGCCGCGCCGGACGCCGCGAGAACCGTCGCCATGTCGTCGGCCGAGCCGCGCCGGACCTGGAAGCGCTCCTCCTCCAAGCACGCGTAGGCCTCGCCCGGAACGACCTCGATGACGGCGTCGGCACCTTGATTGCGCAGGTAACGAGTCAAGGCCGGACCCACGCCTTCGTCGGAGAAGACCAGCCAACGAGCCGGCTCCGCGAACCCCGCCGCGGGTTCCGACAGCTCCCAGGTGTAGTTGTACATCCAGCGGTCCAGCGGGATGCCGTCGCCCTTGCCGCGCTGACCGACCCCGACGCAGCGGACGCCTTTGACCTCGAGCAAAACCGTCCCGTCGGTGGCGCACAGCGTCACGTCGCCTTCGATGCCCTCGGCAGTTTGGGCGACCAGCCGGCAATGCGCGTAGGCGTGTGCGCCGACCGGCGCATGAAACTGGATTTGGCGCATGCCGACCGGCATAAAGAGCGTCGAATCTGAGCCCGCATCGCGACAGGCGGCGATGAGTGCCTGAAATGCCGCGTCGAGCATCGCCGGATGGACGCGATACCGCTCCGCCGCGGCTGCATCACGGTCGCTCAAGGCGAGCCGGGCCAGCACTTCGGCGCTGCCCAAGCGCAGTTCGCGCACGCACTGGAACGCCGGACCGTAGTTGAGTCCGCGGGCTTTCAAGGCGGCGTAGAGCGCGGCGACGTCGATTTCGAGTGGGCAGCGCGCCGCGATCGCGGCGGCGTCCAGCGCCGGCACGGCCCAGGGAACCGAGGCCAAGATCGTTGCGGCGGCATGGGTCTGCCACGCGCCATCGGAACCGTGGGCCCGGCTGGCGGCGGTGCAGGCGCGCGTCTTCGAATCGAACGTCCACTGCAGCTCGGTCCCGGCCGCGGGCTCGAGCACCAGCGCCCGCGTCAAATCGAGGTTCTCGATGATCGCCGGATCCGAGCCGTCGAGCGCCGCGTGCATCGCGAGGCACGCTTCGACGTAGCCGGCGCCCGGAAACACCGTCGCCTCGTCCACCTGATGGTCGGCTAACCACGGAACATAGTTGGCGTTGAGGTCCGCGGTCCACATCGACCCCGTCGCGACCGGCATCGGCATGCCCAAGATCGGATGGCCGGTATGGCCGAGCCGGTCGTTGCGCATCGCCGCGTTCTCGACCCAGAATCGGTCGCGGTCCCACTGGTACGTTGGGATTCGGGTACCGCGGACCGGCTCGCCGTTGATGCGTCGCCAATCCGGCGCGAAGCCCAACGTATAGAGTTCGGCCGCCATGGTGAGAATGCGGTCGGCCTCGCGGCTTTTGCGATGCAGCGAGTAGACGCTGTCGCCGGTGGCACCGCGCGCCGTCAGCCCATCACGAATCGCGGACGACAGCACCGGGTGCGGCCCGATTTCGGCGAACAGTCCGTGACCGTCGGAGATGAGGGCATCGAGCGCGGCGGCGAAGAGCACCGGATCGCGCAGGTTGCGGAACCAGTAGCCAGCGTCGTGGAGCGCCGACTGATCCCAGAGCGCGCCGGTGACCGTCGAATACAGCGGCAGGGTCGGGCGACTGGGCCGCAGGCCGGCGAGCGACGCCAGCAGCTCCGCGCGAAGCGGCTCCATGAGCGGGCTGTGGTACGGCACTTCGACGTGCAGAAAGCGGTGAAAGACGCCCTCGTCTTCGAGCGCTTCGGCGATCGCGCCGAGCGCGGCGGCATCGCCGGCGAGCGTGACCGACCGAGAGCTGTTGACCGCCGCCAGCGACACGAGGTCGGTGTGGCCGACAAGCCGGCTGGCGACGTCGGCGGCGCCCAGCCCAACGGCGAGCATCGTGCCGGACCCCGCGGTGGTCTGCTGCAGCCGGCTGCGATGGTACACGACCCGGATTGCGTCCTCTAAATCGAGCGCGCCCGAGACGTACGCGGCAGCCACTTCCCCCACGCTGTGCCCGACGACGGCCTCGGGCATGACGCCAAGATCGCCGAGGAGCGCCGCGAGCGCGACTTGGAGCACGAAGTTCGCCGGCTGTGCGATACGCGTTTCACTCATCCGCGACTCGGCTTCGGACCGCCGCATCTCCGTCAGGATCGACCAGCCCGCGATCCGGGTGAAGATCCGGTCGCACTCCTCGGCCGCCGCGCAGAAGACCGGCTCCGTTTCGAGCAGCGTTTGCCCCATCGCCCACCACTGCGGGCCCATGCCGGAAAAGACGAATGCGAGGCGGCCGGTGCGACTGCGGCCGACGACGACGCCGTCGGCGGCTCCCTCGGCGACGAACGCCGTCAAACGCTGCGCGAGTTCCGCGGGTGAAGATCCCTGGACCGCGAGCCGGTGGTCGAAGTGGGAGCGCTCGAGTGCGGCCGTCGCCGCGAAGACGTCCAGCGGCGCCCCTTCGGGATCCGACAGCGCAGCGGCGAAACGGGCCGCCATCAAGCGCAGGGCACCCTCGGTGCGGGCCGATATCGGCAGCAGGACCGCGCCGCCGCCGGGCCGCGCGGCCGGCAGCGTCGGCTCCAGCGCGTGCGCGCGCAGGACCGCATGCGCGTTGGTTCCGCCGTAGCCGAACGAGTTGACTCCGGCGTAGAGTGATTCACCAGGCGGGGCGGCAAGTTCGAGCGGAACGAGCGGCAGTTTGAGGCCGAGGTCGGCGAACGCGATCGCCGGGTTCGGTTCGTCAAGATGGATCTGCTGCGGGACTCGACCGTGCTCCAAACACAGGACCGCCTTGATGACGCCCGCGACGCCGGCCGCGGCTTCGAGATGGCCGATGTTGGCCTTGATCGAGCCGATGATCAGCGCGGAATCCGAACCCCGGCCGGCACCAAAGGTGCGGCCCAGCGCCGTGGCTTCGAGCGGATCGCCGACCGGCGTTCCGGTCCCGTGCGCTTCGACGTAACGGACCGCCGAAAGGGGCACCTCGGCTTTGGCATAGACGGCCCTGATGAGGGCTTCCTGCGCGTCAGCGCTGGGAACCGTGATGCCGTCGGTCCGGCCGTCTTGATTGACGCCGGTGCCCTCGATGATCGCGCGGATCCGGTCGCCGTCGCGCAGTGCGTCGTCGAGCCGCTTGAGGACGACCAGCCCGCAGCCCTCGCCGCGCGAGTAGCCGTCGGCCTTGGCATCGAAGCTCTTGCAGTGACCATCGCGAGCCAGGAAGTGGCCCTTGCTCATGATGATCGGATACTCGGCGGAGATCATCACGTTCACGCCGCCGGCCAGCGCCATGTCGCATTCGCGCTCGATGAGGCCGCGGCACGCATAGTGCAGCGCGACGAGTGACGATGAGCAGGCGGTGTCCATCGTGACGCTGGGCCCGCGAAAGTCGAAGATATACGACACGCGCGCCGAGAGCATCGTCATCGAGGCCGCCGTCGCGGCGTGATGCGTGTCGAGCAAAGTGCGCCCGTACGGGCTCATCAGGATCGTCATCGCATCGAGCGCGAAGCCGCCGACATAGACGCCGGTGGAACTCCCGGCGAGCTCGCCGGGGATCATTCCGGCTTCTTCCAACGCCTCCCAGGCGACTTCGAGCAGCAACCGCTGTTGCGGATCCATGTGCTGCGCTTCGCGCGGCGAGATGCCGAAGAACAGCGGATCGAAGCGGTCGATCGGATCGTGCAGGAAGCCACCACGCCGAACGTAGGTTTTGCCCGGAACGGTCGGATCGTCGCTATAGAAGCGGTCGGAACTCCAGCGATCGGACGGCACGTCGACGATCGCATCGCCGCCACTCGAGAGGAGGCGCCACAACGATTCCGGGTCGTTCACCCCGCCGGGGAAACGGCACCCCATGCCGACGATAGCCACGGACGTCCCAGAATGTGAAGTCAAGCGACCTTCCCAAATGAAAGTTCGACCTTCGAGTGAAAAAGCCGAACGTTTATTCTAATATGTGAGGATAGGAACAGCTAACTTAGACACCTAGCGGAACTAAGCATTGAGACGAACGGCCTTGATCGATGGTTCCAGTGGCACCGGTCCAAGCATCGTTCTCTATCCGTTTCGAACAGCGAAAGCTGCGTTTTCGCGCGTGACCTCGTGACGGGCGCGGGTAGAAATTCGTACTCCGCGACGCTGACCGCGGACGTGGCCCGCGCAAGAACGTAGCCGGCGCCGGGAGTGCGCTTGGGCGCAAACGTTTGCGTCGCCGGTGTTGAACGAAGACCGCATGCCGCTCGTCTTCGTGCCCACGCCGCTGGGCAATCTGCGCGACATCACGTTGCGCGCGCTCGACGTCTTGCGCGAAGCCGCGCTCATCGTCGCCGAGGATTCGCGCGTCGCGCGCCGGCTGCTGTCGGCTTACACCTTGCCGGGCCGCGAGATCTGGACGTATCACGAGCACAACGCCGCCACGGCGACGGCTGCGATCCTAGCCCGAGCCCGCGAGGAACTCGTGGCGGTCGTGACCGATGCGGGAATGCCCGGCATCAGCGATCCGGGCACGGCGCTCTCGGCGGCGGCGCGCCAAGCCGGTGTTCCGATCGAGGTCCTGCCCGGCCCAACCGCGTTCGCCTGCGCTGCCGTGTTGTCAGGCTTCGACTTGCGGCGCTTCGCCTTCGAGGGTTTTCCGCCGCGCGCGGGCGGCGAACGCCGGGCGGCGTTTCGCGCGGCGCGCGCGCGCGCCCAGCCCAGCGTATGGTACGAAGCGCCGCATCGCATCCACGCGACGCTCGACGATCTGGCAGCCGTCGCGCCCGCCGCGCGGATCTTTCTGCTGCGCGAATTCACCAAGCTGCACGAGCAGCAAATCGCCGGCACGCCGGCCGACGTCGCCGCGGCACTCGCGCAGCCGGTGCGCGGCGAGATCGTTTTTGTGCTCGACGGCGGACCGCTCGAAGAGCCGGTGCGTAGCGCCGACGGACCCGAACTCGACACCGCCATCGGCCGGCTCATCGATGAGGGGCACAGTACGTCGGCGATCGCGAAGGCGCTGGCCGAACGCGGCTTGGGCGAACGCCGCCACCTCTACGCGCGGGTCGCCGAACGCCGCCGCGCAGGTCCGCACGCGTCCGAGGCGTGAAGGCGCAGCGGATGGACCGCGCGTTTTTCGTCACGACACCGATTTACTACATCAGCGGCAATCCGCACATCGGCCACGCCTACACCACGATCGCCGCCGACGTCCTGGTGCGCACCGCGCGCGCCGCCGGTCCCGCGTACAGTCTTACGGGCACCGACGAGCACGGCCAAAAAGTCGCGAACGCCGCCGCGGCAGCCGGTAAAACACCGCAGCAGTACGTCGATGAACTCGCCCCGCGCTGGCGCTCGCTGGCGCCGACCTTCAACGCCAAGTTCGACGACTTCATCCGCACAACCGATCCGCGCCACGTAAAGGCCTGCGTCGCGGTTTTCGAACAACTGCGCGCCACGGGCGATATCTATCTCGGCACGTACGAAGGCTGGTATTGCACCAACGACGAGACGTTCTGGCCCGAATCCAAACTCATCGACGGCCGCTGTCCAAACCCGGAGTGCCGGCGGGCCGTCGATTGGCTCTCCGAGGAAGATTGGTTTTTCAAGCTCTCGGCCTATCGCGATCGGCTTATCGCGTATTTTAAAGAGCATCGCGGTTTCGTGCGGCCCCCCGCGGTTTGGAACGAGATGATGGCGACGCTCGAAGGCGGGCTGGACGACCTCTCGATTTCGCGCACGAGTTTTGACTGGGGCATTCCGCTGCCGGGCGGCGTGATGTACGTCTGGTTCGACGCACTGCTCAATTACATCACGGCAACGGGCTGGCACGACGATCCCGAGCTTTTCGCGCGCGTTTGGCCGGCGGGCGTGCAGCTCATCGGCAAAGAGATCGCGCGCTTTCACACGATCATTTGGCCCGCGATGCTCTGGGCGCTGGGCCTCGAGCCGCCAAGGCTGGTGTACGCCCACGGTTGGATTTTGAGCGACGGCCAGAAAATGTCGAAAAGCTTGGGCAACGTGTTCGATCCGTTCGCGTTGGCCGAAACGTACGGCGCCGATTCGATTCGCTATTTTCTGCTGCGCGAAGCGCCGTTCGGCAGCGACTTCACCGTTTCGGAAGAAAAACTGCGCACCCGGCACAATAGCGACCTCGGCAACGATCTGGGCAATCTGCTGCGGCGGTCGCTGGCGATGCTGATGCGGTATCGCAACGGCCTGGTTCCGCCGGCCGCCGAATCGCAGCTCGGTGAGCGCTTCGCCGATCTCGGCTCGACCGTGCTCGAGCGCGTGACCAACCTGCAGTTTCGCGAAGCGCTCGATGCGATTTGGGAACTGGTGACCGCGCTCAACCGCGAGATCGAAGAAGAGAAGCCGTGGGCGCTGCACAAAGCGGGACTCGGCGATCGGCTCGACGCGGTGCTCTACGATCTGTGCGAAGGGCTGCGCTGGCTCGCGCTGCTGCTGTACCCGTTCATGCCGGTCAAGTGCGCCGAAATGTGGCGTCAACTCGGGTTGCCGGGCACGCCCGAGCGGCTGTGGACCGAAGAACTGCACTGGGGCGCCCTAGCCGCGAACACGCAGACCGATCCCGGCGACGCCTTGTTCCCGCGCATCGAGTAACGATCGATTCGTTCGGTGCGGCTTTACCGCGCCTCGCTGTTCGAGCGCCGGCGCCTACAAACGCGGGGACGCCGATGCATGCCTGGTGAAGTCGCAGCAGACGCCCATCTCGTAAAGCCTCGGTCAGGCGGCGTGACGTTCACTATCGAACGCGCGTACTTGGGCGAAGTCAACCGTCGGCAACGTCTGAAATCCCGGCCGGGCGAAAAAATAGCCTTGGAATAAGTCAATGCCCGAATCGCGCAGCCAAGCATACTCGGCTATCGTCTCGACCCCTTCGGCGAGGACGCGGACACCGAGTTCCGAGCACATCACGAGGATGCCGCGGACGACCGCCTGACGCGCTGGATCGAAGTCGATATCACGCACCAGGTCCATATCGAGTTTGAGAATATCGGGCTGAAATCTGACCAGCAGCTCGAGGTCGCGAAAGCCGGCACCAAAGTCATCGAGTGCGGTAATGAACCCGAACCGATGATACTCGCGCATGATCTCGATGAGACGCGCAGGATCCGCCAAATGATCGTTTTCAACGACCTCGAAAACGATGCGCTCGATCGGGAACCCATATTTCCGGGCAGCCGCAAAGGTTGTGCGAATGCAGTTTTCCGGTCGATACACGGCGTTGGGCATAAAATTGATGTTAAGGTTCGTTTCCATCCCTAGGCGCGCAGCGAGGGCGATCGCACCAATTCGACAATCTTGATCGAAACGGTAGCGGTTCTCGTCGTTGACCGCATTGAGCACCGAGGAAGCCGACTCTCCGTTTGGTCCCCGGACGAGTGCTTCATACGAGTACACCGTTTCCAGCCGAACGTCGACAATCGGCTGGAAAGCAAACGTGAAGTCGAAGTCAAGCGGGCCGCGCGCGATACAGTGCTCGCACGTGCCGGTGAGCGTGGGCGGGCAATGCGCGGTCGACGAACTCTCCATTCCCAAAGCATATCGGCACGCCCGCCGGCAACCATTACTCGGCCCGTACCTTTGATCGCGTGATCGCGTCAGCCTTGTCCGGCCGACTGCACGAAGTGCGACAGAAAGGGCTTGAGCGGGCGAGTTATTCGGAAGCCGGGCGGCGGCAACTGCAGCGGGATGAGATGGATGTGCAGCGCGAACAGATCGCGCTGCACCGGGAAGTGGAACGGCCACGGGATGTCGTCATCTTCGAGATGGCCGTCGGGCCACATGTAGGTATAGTGCGTGTAGTACCAGACGGTGCCGCCGATGCGCTGCCCGGTCGTCGTCGGTTCGATGTATCCCTCACCGCGCTGGAGCGAGGCTTGCATCCCGGTAAATTGCATCGGGTAGCGCTTGATCGCGACGGGCCGCGCCTCAGCTTGCCTTTGAATCGTCGCTAAATCGACATGCGACGCCGCGATCGTCGCGGAGAACTGCGCGTTGAGCGCGGCCAACCGCTCGGCCGATAGCACCGCTTTGCGCGGTGTCGCCGCGGACGCGCCGGCGTTGGTCACCGTAGCAACTTGCGGCTTGCGGATGCGCGGCGGCGCATGCTTGACGACATGCGCGAGCTGTGGTGCAGCCGATGCCTGCGGCCGGGCGTGCGCCGAGGGCCGGGGCCGAGGAATCGGCTGCACTGCAGCAGCAACCCGGATCGCATGCGGTTGCGGCGGTTGGGGCCGCACAAGGGGCAGCGGCCGCGGGCGCGCGCGGCTTGCTTGCGCGGGCCGTGGAATCGTGCGCCGTTCAAGCCGAACGACGTCGGACGTCGCGACCTCTTCCTCGCGCTGATGCTGTTCGGGCAGCCGGTGCATGATTCGCGCGATCAGCCGGGTCGTGTGCGCCCACAGCGCGCCGCCGAAGAGATGGATGAGGACCGACAAAACGAATGCGCCCGCCAGCAGCCGCCCCGTCCGCGGCGCTTTGCGCGTGGTGATCATCTTGCTTGGGCTCACTTCTCCAAATCCGATTCCCGCAACGGAGCCGCGTCCGCGTGCTGCGAACCGTTTCATCATGATCGATTCGCACGCGCACGTCCACGACGCCAAATTCGACGGCGACCGCGCGGCGATGCTCGACCGCGCTCGCGCGGCGGGCGTCGGAACGATCGTTACGATCGGCTGCGACCTTGATGATAGCCGCCGCGCCTTGGAAACCGCCGAGAGCTTCGGTCTGCTCGCCTCGATCGGCATCCATCCGCACGAAGCCCAGACGGCGCCGGCCGATATCGCCCCGGCGTTCGAGCTGCTGCGCATCGCCGGCGGTGACCGCGTCGTCGCGATCGGCGAAACCGGTCTGGACTATTATTACAACCACAGCCCGGCCGCCGATCAGCGCCGCGTGCTCATCGCGCAGCTCGACTATGCGCGCACACACCGGCTGCCGCTCGTCTTTCATCAGCGCGACGCCTACGCCGATTTCGTCGCGATCTTGCGCGAACGATTCGACCCGGCAACGATGCGCGGCGTCGTCCACTGCTTTACGGGAACCGCGGACGAAGCCCACACGTTCACCGGCGAATTCGGGCTGCGCCTGGGAATCGGCGGCGTCGTGACGTTCAAGACCGCCGAGCCGCTGCGCGACGCCATCCGATCCGTTGGTCTGCCCGCGCTGATTCTCGAAACGGACTGTCCCTATCTTGCCCCGATTCCGCATCGCGGGAAGCGCAACGAGCCGGCATTCATGGCCGAAACGCGCGCGCGCATCGCCGCCATCCTCAATAGCGATCCGGCCGCCGTCGATGCGGTGACCTCCGAAAACGCGCGCGCGCTCTTCGGCTTACCCGCGGCCTGATTCGGAAAGGCGTTCGCGCGCAAGCCAGCCGAACATCCCAATGTTGGCAAGCGAGCAGAGGCGCGTGAGCCAAGGCGAAAAGGCGAACCGATCGACCATCGTCGCTTTTGCGTCGTCGAGATACATGAACGTCAGTCCGTATTCGAGATTCAACAGCAGCGTCGCCGTGAGAACGAGCGCGGCGTATCCGTACGGCCGTTTGAAGACCAGCGTGCCGGCGAAAAACAGCGCGTAATACAGATAGCGCTCGTGCATCTCGGTCAGCAACAGAAAGAACGCGAGCAGCACGAGCGTCGCGGCCTCGAGCAGTCCGGTCGCGCTGCGGCTCTTGAGGTAACGCACGTAAATGCAACCGGCCGCAATCGCGAACGCGGCGTCGCTCCACAGGTGCAGCGAGAGCCCGAGCACCTTGGTCCCGTCGCTGCTGAAGAACGGCGCACCGAGGGCCCAAACGTTAAACGCGTTGAGCGACGTGTACGGGAAGACGTTGGAGAACACCAGGTATTGCCCGATCAGATGCCGCGTCGCGACGACGAGATTCGGATGTTCGAAGAACGTGGATGCGAGGAGTTCGGCGACGAGGGCGGCGCCCGCAATACCGTACCCCGTCGCGACGAGCCGCCCGCGGCGCGCGGCGCCCGTGAAGCGGAATGGATGCGCGAGCAGGAGCGGGACGAGCACGAGTACCGGCGGCTTGAAAAAGAGCGCCGCCGCCATGCTCAGCCACGCGACAACCGTGTTTCCGGACAGCAGCGCATACAGCGCGAAAAGTGCGAGAACGGTAGGAATCGCATCGTTTTGTCCCCAGAAGGCCGAATCGTAGATGATCGCCGGGTTGAAGGCGATGAACGCCGCGGCGAGCAGCGCCCACGGGTGACCCGCAAATCGCCGAACGATGGCATAAACGAGGACGGTCCCGGCGGCATCCGCGAGTATTGGGGGCAGCTTGACCGCTATAGTGAGCGCCGCTGGGCTGGGCGTGCCGTGAAGGAACGGACGCATGATGAGCGCCTCGAATTCATACAGCAACACGACCATCGGCGGATAGTTGAGACCCGGCGTGCCGGCGTACACGTCGGCCGGAGCCAGCGTGGCAATCGAGCGAAACCAGCCTTCAAAGATCGCGATGTCGTCGCGATAGCCGGCGCTTTGGATGAGTGCCAGACGAACCGCGAGGCCGGCGACCGCGACGAACGCAAGCGAGCAAACCTGCCGGACTCGACTCTGAGGCAGCCGACGACTTGGAGCGCCGAAGAGCAGTTCGGGAAGCGCGGCTTCCCGTCCGACGAAAATCTGTGTTTGCTCGATCGCTTCAGCCATCGTAACGTCTCGGAATGCGTCCTCCAACGGGAGCTACCCTTGGAGAAAGGCGATGCCAAGCATATGACCTTCGGCCCATATAAAGAAGCGAGCGGGTGACCTTCCTCCCAGACGGAGAAGCGAGCGAATCGGGCCTCTACGGGGTGAAAAGCCGCGCTGCGCGCCAGTTGGCATCGAAGGCCGCTTCGAGTGCCGCGACGATCTGAGGCTGGCGCGTCGCCATCCCCCAATCGCGCTGCGCGCCGGCCGCCCCGCGCGCGTACGTGGCGTTCGCCGACCCCATCCAGCCAGCGTCGCTCGTCACGGCAAGTTTCTCGTCGAGATCGGCGCCGTGCGGATCGCCGGTCCGAACCTCGGTGCCCAGCGCCGACAGCTTTCCCAGGCGGCGCCGCTCGGTGTCGCCGGCCGGCCCCACCGCCGCCGCTTCGCGACCGGCGACCAGCAGGCGTGTCGGCTCGCCCGCACGCGCTCGCGCCAGCAGCGCCGCATAAACGGCCCCGCTGCCGAACGATTCGCTCTCGACGGCGAGCGGCACCGCGCCGGCGGTGCGAATCACGTCGAGCTCGAGCGCCTGCGCGCCGGCCTTGGTGGTCTCCAAATGGTCGTCGCTTCCGTTTCCTCCAGATAAAGCTGAAGTGAGCGCGTGCACATCGTCGGGATCGGTATCGCGGACCACCGTTTGGGGTCCGTCATCGGGCCAATTCCGGTCGTCGAACCAGGCGACGCCGTCGACGACCGCCGCTTTGAGATGCAGCACCGACGAGGGCGGTGCCGTCAGCGCGGCATCCGCTCCGGCGGCACTCAACACCGCGACCGTGTCCGCATTGGCCCGGCGGAGCGTGGCGGCCGCATCGTCGAGCGGATCGCCCGCGAGCCGGACGCGAACCGCCGCTCCGCCACGGGCTGCCGCGACGAGCGCGTCTCGGACGCTGCCCGAGCGCAGCGTGTAGGATGCCAAATCGACCCGCTGCGCGACGCTCACGGCGAGGGCGAACGCGGCGACGGACGACAGAGCGATGCTCACGGGCACTAGATCACGACCTCGGCGGGTCAAAGAAAGGGGACGAGCGACGGCGAAACCACCCGGTCGCAACACACGATGGATAAAGCTTTGTATGTCCGCGAGATGTTCGCGGCGATCGCGCCGCGCTACGACGCGACCAACAGGATCCTCACCGCGGGCGTCGACGAACGGTGGCGAAAGCGAGCGGTCGCGGAGTTGCGCGCTCCCGACGACGCTCGGCTGCTCGATCTGTGCTGCGGGACCGGCGATCTGGTCTTCCACCTCCTGCGGAACAAACCGCATGTTGCGGTGACCGGCGCCGATTTCTGCGCCCCGATGCTCGAGGGTGCGCGACGGCGCTCCAAACGCGAAGATCCGCAGGGCCGCGCCGAGTTCATCGAAGCCGATGTGATGAAGCTGCCCTTCGCCGACCGTTCCTTCGACGGCGCCACCATGGGCTTCTCGATGCGCAACGTCGTCGATATCGTCGCCACGCTGCGCGAGGCGCGCCGCGTCCTCAAACCAGGCGCCCGCTTCGTGAACCTCGACGTGTCCAAGGCGCCCAACGCCTTGTTCCGGCGGGCCTTCAACCTGTACTTCTACGGCTTGGTCCCGCTCGTCGGCGGCCTCTTCGGCGGCTCGAAGTCGGCCTATCGCTACCTGCCCAACTCGTTGACCAACTACCCCGACGCCGACGCGCTCGGTGAGCGGTTTCGGCTCGCCGGATTCCGCGACGTGCACTACCTTCGGCTCGGCGGCGGCGCCGTTGCGATCCACGTCGGGGTCGCCTGATGCTGCAAAAGAAGCGGGCCAGCGAGCGCGATCTTTTCACGCTCGTCGAGGACTTTTTCGCCAACTCGTTTTCGACCGGCAACGAACTCATCACCGAAGCGGTGCGGCGCATGCTGGCGGCCGGCGGCAAGCGTTTGCGGCCGCGCTTCACCCTGCTCTCAGCCGAAGCGATGGGTGCGCGGGCAACCGACCACCTCCCCCTGGCGGCATATATGGAGTTGATCCATGTGGCGACGCTCATCCACGACGACGTCGTCGACCAGGCGGAAACCCGGCGCGGCGTCAACGCGACGGCCATCGACTTCGGCAACCGGATCAGCGTGCTGGCCGGCGATTACCTCTTCGCCTGGATCTTCAAAAACGTCACCGCGGGCTACCCGCACCCCGTTCCGAACATCCTGAGTTCGACCTTGGCCGACATCACGGACGGCGAGGTGCTCCAGCTCCGAGCCCTCGGCGATCTGAACCTGCGGCTGTCGGCCTATGTCGAAGTGGCGACCAAAAAAACCGCCCGGCTGTTCGCCGCCTCATGCGAGTGCGGGGGGATCATGGGCGGCGGCGACGCGATCGTGGTCAAGGCCGTTCACGATTTCGGCCTCTATTACGGCATCGCGTTCCAGATGCAGGACGACCTGTTGGACATGACCGGCGACGAGATCGCGCTGGGCAAGCCGGTCGGCAACGACTTGCGTGAGAAGAAGATGACCATTCCGGTCATCTTGGCCCTCGATGGCGCCGATCGGAAATTTCGCGGCGATCTCGAACGTTTTTACGCCGAAGACGACGAAACGCGGGAACGGATTGCCGGTGTCGTTCGAGAGATCGGCCGTCACGGTGGGTTCGTCAAGACGAAAGTCGCCATCGCGGAGTATATCGAGCGGGCGAAGATGTCTCTCGCTCCCTTGGGGAACGTAGCTGCCCGCGCCGAATTCGTCGCCATCGCGGACGCGTTGCTCAAAAGCTAAGCCTCCGCCGCCCGAAGGACACTCACATTTATGTCACATACGCTCGTCCCCGTTCTCGCCTTCCTGGGTCCGGAAACATGGATCATCCTCGTCGTCGCCGGCGGCGTGCTGATCTTCGGCGCCGATAAGCTGCCGAAATTGGCGCGCAGCGCCGGTCAGGCCAAGAAAGAGTTTCTGGTCGGACAGGCCGAGGCCGATATCGCCGCTGAAAACGCGCGGGCCGACGCGCGCAAACGGGCTGAAGCAAACGCCGCCGCCGCGACTCCCGAGGCGGCGCCCGGCCCCGGCGGCACGACCTCGGTGCATCCGCTCTGACCGTCGGCCATGTTCCCCGAGCAGCGTGCCGGCGACGGCGCTAGCGTGCCCGAGTGGGACCAAAAAGAGATGCCGTTCACGGAGCACCTGCGCGAGCTCCGGAACCGCATGGTCGTCTGCTTGGTCGTCGTCGGCGGGTTGGCCGCCGTACTATTTTGGCCCGCGCAGTTCATCATCCCGTGGATGACTCACTTGTATTTTCCGGGCGTGCGGCTGCACGCGTTCGGGCCGGCCGACGTCATTATCGTCGAATTCAAATTTTCGATCTACGCGGCGGTCGTGCTCGGGCTCCCGGTCATCCTGTATGAAATTTGGATGTTCATCGTCCCGGCATTCCATCCCCGAACGCGGCGGATGGTGTATGCCTACGTCGCGCCGTCGCTGCTGCTGGGGCTCGCCGGCATCGCTTTCGCGCATTTCCTGGTCATCCCCAAAGTGACCGCGGCGCTGCTGCTGATCACCAATCAAGTGGCCGAGGAGACCTTCGGGATCGAGTCGACGATGAACCTGATTTTGATCTTGCTGTTGGCCTTCGCGCTGGTCTTTCAGACGCCGGTGGTGATGGTGCTGCTGGCGCGCATCGGCGTCATCAACGTGACGATGCTGCGCAAATACCGGCGCTACGCCGCGTTCGGCATCTTGTGCGCGGGGGGTATCTTGGCGCCCGACGCGTCGCCGACCACCATGCTGCTCATCGCCGTGCCGATGTACGTGCTCTATGAAATCTCAATTTGGGTGATCGTCCTGCTGGAGAAGTCGTGGAAGCGCGAAGCCGCGTACGCGTAGCGTGAAGATCGACGTGGCCGACGCACATCTGCACCCCCGGACAAATCCGCTGGCCGAGGCCTACGACGAGTTCATCGCCCTCTTCGCGAACGTACTCTTCGCCGTCTCGCTGTTTGCCGTCTGGGGCCTGCTCACGATCATCGGCGTGATCGTCGACCAAGGCAAAGATCCCGGCTTTTACTGGCAGAACTACACGCCGCCGCTCGCGCGGTTGGTGCTGCGGCTGGACCTGAACAACATCTACCACTCCGCGGGCTACGTCGGAATCATCGGGCTTATCCTGTTGTCGCTGGCGGTCTGCACGTTCAAGCGCGTGATTCCGGCGCGGCTGCCGCCCCTGCGTGCGGTCAAGATCGACAAGATCCCGCTCAACGCCTCGGTCGCCGTGCGCGGCGAGGAAGAAGCCGTCCGCGGCCGGGTCAACGCCTTCTTCACCGAGCGCGGCTGGCAAGTTCGCAGCCGCGAGATCGGCGGCTCCGAGTGGACCTTCGCCGACAAGCATAATTGGGCTAGGCGCGGCGTTCTCGTGGCCCACGTCGGCTTCGTGATCATCGCCGCCGGCACGTCGCTGTATTGGGCCAAGGGCTTCAGCGGAACGACCGCGGTGATCTCGGGCCAAAGCGTCGTGATTCCGGAAACCAAGGCGCGGATTACCCTCGACCGCTTCGGTTACCGGATCGATCCGGTTCAGACCAAGAGCGGCACCGTTTATCAGCCGATCGATTACGTTTCGGACGTCACCTATACCGGAGCCGACGACGTGGCGCACAAAGCGATCCTGCGCGTCAATCATCCGCTCGACATCGACGGCACGGAATATTACCAAGCGTCCTACGGGTACGCGATCGATTTCTCGCTGACCCACAACGGGACGCCTGTCGCCACCTCGCCGCGCGGTCCGCTCAAAGAGGGCGACGGGTTTCCGATCGGCACCTCCAACCGGTCGATTCAGTACGCCCAGTTCATCGGCACGGTCGACCGGCGCACCGGTCAGGCCGCGGCCGATCCGCGACCGAACGACCCCGCCGTCGTCATCGACGCCTTCGAGGGCGACCGTGAAGTCGGACGCGCGCTCATCCCGCTGGGGGGCAGCATCGACATAGGCGGCGGATATCGGCTGGCCGCCAGTCGCTACACGCTCTACTCGGGCTTCCAGTACCGGTACGATCCGGGTATTCCGCTCGTCGGGATCGGCGCGTTCGTGCTGCTGGCCGGGTTGTGCATCTCGTTCTACCTGCTGCCGGCACGCCTGTACGTGCAAATCACGGGTGCCAACCGCAATTGGAATGTCGGGATCGCCGCGACGACGGTCAAGGGCTATACGATCTACGAAGAACAGTTCGCCGCCTTGGTCGAAGCGCTACGACGGTCGGAGGACGGACCGCGCGGCTCACGCACGGCTGCACCGGCGTTCGGAACCGCGTAAGCACAACCCGTGCGCCCAGCGCAGCGACCCAGCGAAAGAGGAGAAACGTTCGATGGATCCAGGGAAACAGGCACTCGATCAAGTCTTGCTCGTAACGGGCATCTCGGCGTACGTCACCGGAACGCTCGTGCTCATCGGCTATTTTCTGTCGCGCTCGAAACTGCTCAAGCAGATCGGCATCCCGCTAGCCGCGATCGGCTGCCTGGCGCAATTCGCCGAGCTCGGCGCGCGCTGGAACATGACCGGCGTGTGGCCGCTGACCAACCTCTACGGGTCGCTCTCGCTCTTCAGCGCCTTCGGCGTGCTGATCTTCATGATCTTCGCGATCAAGTACGATCTGTGGTTTATCGGCTTCGGCGTGCTCGGGATCGCGGCGATATCGCTCGGTTACGCGACGACCTGGAACGAGGGGTATATGCCGGCCGTGCCGGCCCTGCAGTCGTATTGGATCAAAGTCCATGTTCCGCTGGTGATTGCCGCGTACGCCTCGTTCATGGTCGCTTTCGTCGTCTCGCTGATCTATCTGCTTAAGGCGTCGTTCGAGAAGCGGCTGGGCGGCTCGGCGATTCGCGGATCAGCCGCCGGCGCCGGTGCGAATATCGGCGTCTCGATGTCGGCCGCCTACGCCGCGCCGCCCGCGAACGTCGGCGCGATCAAAAGCGACACACCGCGCATCGACGCGGCCGCGGCGCGCGGCGATTTTTGGGGGTTATGGCTCGCGGGTCTGCCGTCGCTGGGCAAGCTCGACATCCTGACGTACCGGATCGTCGCGGTCGGCTTGCCGCTGCTCACCGTGGGCATCATCACCGGCGCCTGGTGGGCCAAAGAAGCCTGGGGCGCTTACTGGCAGTGGGATCCCAAAGAGACCGCCGCGCTAACGTCGTGGATCATCTACGCCGCCTACATGCATCTGCACACGCGCAGCACCTGGCGTGGTTCACGCACCGCGTGGGTCAGCGTGATCGGCTTCATCTCGATTGTGTTCTGCTATCTCGGCGTCAACATTTTCATCAGCGGCCTGCACTCGTACAAGATGTAAAAGCTGCGCGTCGATTCCGCATCATCCCGGAACCGGCTTGTGCCATTCGGCTTGCGCGTCCGGCGGTAAGTGATCGGGCAGATTCTTCATGAAGTAAGTGATCTGCCAAATCTGTTCTTCGGTAAGGTTGCCTTTGTACGCCGGCATCGCGGTGAATCGGATGCCGTGCTCGATCTTCCAGTACGTTTCGCCTTCGGGGTCGTCGTCAACGCCGTGTTTGACGAACTGCGGCGGCCGGATATAGAAGCCTTTGGCCATATTCGTCGGATCGCCGACGGCGGTGCCGTGGCACGCCGCGCAATTCTGCAGGTAGAGCTTGGCGCCCGCGACGATCGCGGCGTCGGATGACGTGACCGGATACGGCGGCTGGGGCGCTTCGCGCGAAATCGTGGCGTCGAGCGACTGGTGCGCGGCCCACTTTTCAAGCGCCGGCGGCGGCACATCGGCGGTCGCGGGAACCAGGCCGAACCAAACCGCGACGAACGCCAGCGCGGCGAAAACGACGAGCGTGGTGATGACGCCGGAGATGAATCGCATCATATAAGCGGTATTCCCTAGCGAATGCTCGCCGCACTTTCAAACCGCCGGTTCGTCGCCTATCTGGTTACGTCGGCACTGTCGGACGGCGGCTATTGGATCGCGTCGATCGCGCAGGGTTGGCTGGTCGTGAAATTGACCAACTCACCGTTTTGGCTCGGCACGGTAGCGGCCGTCGCGCAGCTTCCGTTTTTGCTGTTCTCGCTGGCGGGCGGCGATCTCGCCGACCGTTTCGACCGGCGAGCCGTCGTCGCGGTCAATAACGCGCTCATCGCGCTCATCGCGCTTACGACCGCGGTGCTGATCGCCCGCGGTTCGATCACGGTGTGGTGGCTGCTCGGGCTGGGATTCGCCGCCGGCACGATCACCGCGCTCGAACATCCGGTCGACCGGGCGTGGCTGTACGATCTCGTCGGGGGCCGCGCACTGGGCAGTTCGATCGCGTTGTCGTCGCTCGAATGGTCGATCGCCCGCACGGTCGGACCAGCTCTGGGCGGGGTCGCAATCGCCACCGTCGGGATCGCGGCTGGCTATGCCGCCTACGCCGCGTTGACGCTTCCGATCGGACTCTTGGCGCTGTTCCTGCGCTCGCAGCGCGTCGCCACGCCCGCCGGCGCCGCGGCAGCCGCGCCGCCGGCGGGCCAGCCGCATGCCATCGTCGTCTTCTCGTTTTTTATCGCGACGTTCACGATCGGCGTCACGCCGTATATCGCGCTGCTGCCCGACATCGCGCGCAACGGTTTCGGCGCCGGCGCGAAACTCTACGGTCTCATGGCCGCCGCCGGCGGCGTCGGCGCAATATGCGGCGGTTTGGCACTTGCGCTCGCCGGCGAACTGCGGCACAAGGGACGGCTCGTTCCGATCGCCGCGTTCTGCGGCGCCGCGCTGCTGGCCGGCTTCACGCGTGTTCACGCGCTGGTGCCGGCCATGCTGCTGCTCGCCGCGATGGGCGCCGTCGACACGTTGATGTACGCGCTCGCGAATACGTACGTCCAAGAGTGCGCCGGAGACGCGCAACGCGGCCGCGCCAACGCCATCTTCTCGCTCGCATTCCTGGGCGGCATCCCGATCGGTTCGGTCATTCTCGGAGCGTTCGCGGCGCGCATCGGCACGAATTCGACTCTCGCTTGGTCGGGAGTCGCCGTGTGCGTCAGCTCGCTGGTGTTCTGGTTCTGCGCGCCGGCGACACGCGAAGCGGCTTAGCCGAGCGGCGCCAGTCGGCGCAGGCTGATCCGCCGAAGCAGCGGCCGCGCAACGCCGTGCGGTCGTTTACGGTCCTAAGGGCGATGGAAACGATAAGCCGTGGAACGCTCGCGCTCGAAGAGCTGCGCTTCGACAACGGTTTTGCCGGCCTGCCGGCTGAGTTCTACGAGCGGCGCCGGCCGACCGGCATCTCGGACCCGCATCTGATCGCCTTCAATCCGGATGCCGCCGCGCTCATCGGCTTAGGACCACAGGAAGGGCGGCGACCGGAATTCATCGCGGTCGCGAGCGGCAACGCGCTGCTGCCCGGAATGGATCCCGTCGCGGCGATCTATGCCGGTCATCAATTTGGAACGTTCGTCGCCCAACTCGGCGACGGCCGCGCGATCTTGCTCGGTGAGGTGCGCAACGCCGCGGGCGACGGCTGGGAACTGCAGCTCAAAGGTGCCGGGATGACGGCGTTCTCCCGCTCCGCCGACGGGCGCGCGGTCCTGCGCTCGACCGTGCGCGAGTATCTGTGCAGCGAAGCGATGCACGCGCTAGGCATTCCCACAACGCGCGCGCTCGCGATGACGGGCAGCTCGCAAGCCGTCTATCGGGAAACGATCGAGACGGCCGCCGTGCTCGTGCGCATGGCGCCGACCTTCGTGCGCTTCGGATCGTTCGAGCTGTTCGCGTCGCGCCGGCAAACCGCCGAAGTGCGCATTCTCGCCGACTACGTCATCGGCCGCTACTTTCCGGACGCCGGAACCGGCGGCGACCGCTACGCGCGGTTCTTCGCCGACGTCGTGGCCCGGACCGCGCGCCTAATGGCCGCCTGGCAAGCGGTCGGTTTCGCGCACGGCGTGATGAACAC
>PLAE01000247.1 GCA_003134035.1 Candidatus Velthaea versatilis | reverse complement strand
TGCGCCTCGGCGCGGGCGTCGAGGATCCCCTCGGTCGCCGTAACGGTGATGGGCATGGGAACTGTTCTCCTCGTAGTTGCAAACGATACATTACGATCGTTATGTATGAGAGGATAACCCGCGTGCAGCGCCTTTGTCAATAGATCACGGTCGTGATATAATCGCCGCATGCCACGATCATCTGCAATCGGCGCCGAAGAAACCCGCCGTCGTCTGCTCAATGCCGCCGCGCGCGGATTCCGAACCAGCGGTTACGGGGCACTCGGCGTCGACGCCGTCGCCAAAGACGCCGGCGTTACCTCAGGCGCATTTTACGCGCACTTCGGATCCAAAGCAGAAGCCTTTCGGGAGACGTTGCGCACGGGGCTTGGCGAACTTCGCGACGGCATCGCGATGTGGCGCGAAGGGGGACCAGGCTGGCTCCGGCGCTTCGCGACGTGGTATCTCGGGCCGCAGCGGCGAGCCGACTTGTCGTCCTCGTGCGCGTTGCCGACGCTGTCGCTCGAAGCCGCGCGCTCTGACGACGCGACGCGCGCGGAATACGCTGCGCGGATCCGTGAGATCGCCGCAACGCTGGCCGACGATCCGAGCGCAGCGGCTCAAGAGCGGGCGCTTGCGGTGCTCGCGCTGCTCAGCGGCGGCATGATCATGGCGCATGCGGTGGGCGACTCGCGACTCGGCACCCGCATCGCGCGCGCCGTGGTGAACGCCGTCGAGAAGGTCGGCACGCCGGACGACGGCGTTTCCGATCGTCATTCAGATCGTCGAGCCAACCCAAGTACCGAGTAAAGTTCTCAGATCACCGTCCGATGGTGGCGCTGTCCGCGCAGATGCATCGCTGTCGCAGGCCAGCCTCTCGAAGTGACCGCAAGAATCGGAGTGCGTTCTGCATTTTCCTATCGCACACTGGAGTCGGCAGTGGGGGCGCGATCTCCACCCGCATACCAAACGAAGACACGTGGAGGAACCTCAAACCATGACCATCACCGGCGAACCAACGATACTGTATTTCGGCACCCCCGTTGCGCTCATAAGCTCACAGAACGAAGATGACTCCGCGAATCTTGCGCCCATGTCTTCGGTTTTCTGGCTCGGCTGGCGTGCGGTGCTGGGTCTCTCGGCGGCCTCACAGACCGCTCAAAACCTGTCTCGAACGCGCGAGGTCGTCATCAACTTGCCATCTTCGGACATGGCGGACGTCGTCGACCGTCTCGCATTGACCACCGGCGCCGATCCCGTTCCGGATTATAAAATCGGCCGCGGGTACCGTCATGTCCGCGACAAATTCGATTTGGCCGGGCTGACTCCAATCGCGAGCGAAACGGTGCGGCCACCGCGCGCCGCAGAGTTACCGGTGCAACTGGAGGCGCGGATCGAAGCCATCCATTCTCTTGCGGCGGACGACGTCGCGATGCGCGCTAAGATCCTGACCTTCGAGGCGCGTATCGTGCGGGTTCATCTCGATGAGTCGATCGTCCTCGACGGGAACCCGAATCGTATCGATCCGGATAAATGGCGTCCGCTCATCATGAGCTTTCAGCACTTCTATGGACTGGGACCACGAGTGCGGCCATCGACGTTGGCGACGATTCCAGAGGCCGTGTATCGCAGTCCCGATGTCGACCGATCGCGTGCCGCGTAACCGAGCCAGACGATGAAGCACCTTGGGTCACTGGCAGAGGTCGCCGGCGCCGCTCATCGGCCTGCTCGCGGCATTCTTGTCGAACATCGCGACACCCACACCGCGTACCGATCCGGCCTGGTCGGCAAAGCGATAAATGCCAAGGTTCAAGGTTCCGAGCGGCGCCGGTCTCACGCCGATCTGGATCGAGCGCTATGTGACGGTCACATTGCGAAATAGTCGCCACCGCTGGACTCGAGCCAAAGGAGCGCATGCCGTATTGCCGCGACCTCAACGTGATCAGCGCTCGGTCTTGGGGCCACCCTGTATTACTCCGACATCCACGCCCCGAAAGGTGCTTGTCGCGGCTCTTCGGCGCTTTACGGTGCATCGAGAATCGGCGGCTTCTTGCGATCTATTCTCAACAACCCATTAACCTATTTAGACAAGAATATAGGTTGACACGTCGCTCGCTCATGACGTATCATCTGCGTGCCGGGCGCTCATGCATCGAGACCGGCGGGAACGGCCGTGCGTACCGCGGGCGAACCCATTCAACTCCTCACCATCGCAGAAATGAAACCCAGCGTCATGCCCCAATCAACCCGATCCGCATCGCTCGACATTGCCTACCGCACCATCGCCGTCGAGGGCGTGAACATCTTTTACCGCGAAGCCGGTCCGGCTGACGGGCCAGTCGTGCTGCTGCTGCACGGCTGGCCGTCGTCGTCACACATGTTCCGCGACCTTATCCCGAAGCTCGCCGACCGCTTCCACGTCATCGCGCCGGATTATCCCGGCTTCGGCTACAGCGATGCGCCGTCAACGAGCGACTTCACCTACACATTCGACAATCTCGCCGCGGTCGTCGAGAAGTTCGTCGCCGCACTCGGTATCACGAAGCTCTCACTTTACGTTCAAGACTACGGCGGCCCGATCGGCTTTCGCTTGGCGTCGCAGAATCCGGAACTCATTCGTGGGTTCGTCGTACAGAATGCCATCGCGCACACGGACGGCATCTCGGAAAACCTCGCACCGCTCGCGCGCTACTGGGAAGACCAAGGCGCGGAGAACGAGACCGCCGTGCGCGAATTCCTAACTTTCGACACGACGAAGTTCCAATACATGCACGGAGCGGCGCATCCCGAACGCATCAGCCCCGATGCGTACACCCTCGATCAAGCGCGGCTCGACCGGCTCGGCAACGACGCAATTCAACTCGCGCTGTTTCTCGACTATCGCTCGAATCCGCCGCAATTTCCTGTTTGGCAGAATTACTTGCGCACGCACCGGCCGCCCATGCTCGTCGTGTGGGGCAAAAACGACCCGTTCTTCACGCCGGCCGGCGCGGAGGCGATTGCGCGGGATAATCCCAATGCGACCGTGATGCTCATCGACGGCGGACACTTCGCGCTCGAAGAATACAGCACCGAAATCGCAGCGGAAATGCGCGCACTGGCCGACCGCGTCGCCGCCGGAACGTATCGGTCGTGAGTGCCGTGATGCGTACCGTTACCTCACTCGAGCAAAGTTCGGCGCTGCGCGCGGTCGCGGCCGCCGCCGGCGTCGCAGGCGTGCTCGATGCCGTTTTCGCCGTGATTGCCTACGTGTTCGTCCTACGGGCATTTTCGATCGTCGGTGTCCTGCAATACATCGCGAGCGGACTGCTCGGACAAGCCGCCTTCTCCGGGGGCTTGCTGACCGCCGCGCTCGGCGTCGGCGTCCACTTCTTCCTGGCCTTCGCGTTCGCCGGACTGTACTACGCCCTTGCCATGCGCGTACCGGCCCTGCGTTCTCATGCGATTTCCGCCGGGCTTCTCTACGGAGCAGCGATCTGGATTTTTATGGACTTCATCGTGTTGCCGCTGACGGGGACGCCGAAGTTTCCGTTCGATCCCGCCGTCTTCGCGAGCTTCCTGCTCGACCACGCCTTCTTCGTCGGATTGCCGATCGCGTTGCTGGCGCGCCGGGGGCTGAGCGTCTAATGAGCGGCCGCGTGCTCTCGGTGAACGTTTCTTCGGTGCGCTCAGTCGAGATGCGCGGCAAATCGGTCACGACCGGTATTTACAAAATACCGGTCGCTGGCCGCGTTCCGCTGCGCGGCGTCAACCTGCGCGGTGACGATCAGGCCGATCGCAACGCGCACGGTGGCCCCGACCGCGCCGTCTACGCATATGCGAGCGAAGACTATCGCTGGTGGGAAGCCTCGCTTGAACGGACGCTCGACGCCGGAATGTTTGGCGAGAATCTGACGCTCGCCGGCGTCGATGTTTCCGGCGCGTTGATCGGCGAACGCTGGCGCGCCGGCGGAACGCTGCTGCAAGTCACGGCGCCCCGTGTGCCGTGCTTCAAACTCGCGCACGTGATGGGTGATCCCGCTTTCGTCAAACGGTTCGCGCAGGCGCTGCGGCCCGGCGCCTATCTGTCGGTCGTGGAAGAGGGCGAGATCGCTTCGGGGGATGCGGTCGAAATCACGGTAAAGCCGCGGCATGTGCTCACGGTTGCCGAAATGACACACATCTACTTCAACGATCGCTCGCGACTCGCTGAATTGTTAGTACCGGAACTGCCGGAGGAATGGCAAACGTGGGTTGAAGAGCAGATGGCGAAGCGCGGCGGTCCGCAATCCTGAAGTGCGCTCCGTCGATCACGCTAACGCTATGATCGGCTGCGCCGCAGGATGGCTGTGAATGAACCGCCCGATCGGTTTTACCGTATCGGTAATCATCTTGCAACCGACTTCGTCAATACGGTCTACGACCCCGAACATCCGGCCGGCTCGCTGCGCTCGGCAAAGGATGTCATTGCGTTTCTGGTGGCCACCGGATCGATCGATGCGGCCGCGGCGACAGAGTTGCGCCGCGCGCTGAGCGACGGTTCGGTGGCCAAGCGCTGGTTCGAGCGTGCGCTCACGTTGCGCGGTGCGATCACCGAATCGCTGATCGCGCTCGAAGCGCGCCGTGCGCTGCCGCAGGCGGCGCTGGGGCACATGAACGACGTGTTGCGGGCAGCCGCCGGCTACGAATCGCTCGTGTCCCGTACTCCAACGGCGTATGACCTGCAGTTCGTGTTCGTCACGGCCGATCCGGCGGCGGCACTCGCGCCAGTCGCACGCGCCGCCGCCGAGCTTCTCGCGAATTCGCGGTCGCGGGTGCGCAAGTGCGCCAATCCGGAGTGCGTGCGTCACTTTGTCGACGATTCACGCACCGGCCGGCGCCGATGGTGTGAGATGGCGGTGTGCGGCAACCGCGCAAAAGTCACCGCTTTCCTCGAACGCAAGCGGTCCACGACCGCGAAACGTACGTCGACAGTGGACAAGCGAACGTAGCTCTAAGCGACTCGGAACCGCTACCAGTCGTACTGGATTCGCCGCAGGAACAGTTCCGAGACAGCACGACTGCTTAAATATTGAGCTCTCCGCGCTTTACGCGCGTCGACAGCGGGCGGCCGAGCTTCGCCGGCGGCGGCGCTTGGGCGGCCTCAGCGGCTTCGTAGGCGGCGAGCATCTTACGGAGCAGCGCGACGAGTTCGCGCCGCTCCGTCTTCTTCAAGCCGGGAACGAGTTTAGCGTCGGCGGAGTCACGTTCGGCAATCGCGCGTTCGATGACGGTTTTACCGGCGGCGGTCAGCGCGATCCGCACCGCGCGCCGATCCTGGCGGTCGTGCGTCCGCTTAATGAAGCCGGACTCTTCGAGGCGGTCTAGGCGATTCGTCATCGCGCCCGAGGAGCACATGAGCGTGTTGGAGAGTTGCGTCGGCAGCAACGCGGACTGCGGGCTGCGCGCGAGCGCGCCGAGTACGTCGGCCTCACCACGGTTTAGGCCGTAGCGACCGTAGATGTTGGAGAGCTCGCGCTCAATATAGTTGAGCAGCCGGTAGACGCGACTGAGCGTCTCGACGGCGGTCGAGCCGTCCGTACCCATGCCCGCCTCGCGCAGAATGCGGTCTATGTGGTCGGACTCCGTCATGCGTGAGGTCATTATAACGGCGTGCAGGTAGCATGTCAAGATAACGCTTCTCGGTTTAATGTATCTTAATACAGAAACTCTTTATATCGAGATGCTGTCTTCGGCGGTATCTGGATCACCATACTGCCGAAAGGATCAATCACATGGCCGCCATCTCCGCTCACGAGCCCGCAACCGTAGCTAAGCCCCTCGCCGGACGCGTTGCCCTCATAACTGGCGCCTCGCGAGGCATCGGCGCCGCCGTCGCGCGTCGTCTTGCCGCCGCCGGTGCTTATGTCGCCGTGAACTACTCCGCGAGCGAAGCTGCCGCGAACGAGGTCGTCCGCGCAATCGTGGACGGCGGCACGAAGGCCATCGCTATTCGCGCGGACGTCTCTAGCGAAGCCGATGTGAAAGCGCTCGTTGACCAGACGATTGCATCGTTCGGCCGCATCGACATCCTGGTCAATAACGCCGGCATCTTCCCAACCCAGCCGCTCACCGATCTCGACTCTGCGACGCTCGATAACGTGCTCGACATAAACGTGCGTGGCCCAATCTTCGTAACGCGGCAAGCGGTGCGGCACATGGGCCCGGGCGGAAGAATCATTAACTTCTCCTCGCTCGCGGCAAAGGGCGCGGCGAACATGGCTGCCTACGCCGGCTCCAAAGCGTTCATCGAAGGCCTAACACGCAGCTTGGCACTGGAATTCGGTCCGCGTGGCATCACGGTTAATGCGGTCTCCCCGGGCGCTACTGAGACCGACATGTTCGCGCCGATGCTGCCGATGAAGGAATATGTCGTTTCGCGCACACCGCTCGGCCGGTTAGGCCAAGCGGATGACATCGCGAGCGTCGTCGCGTTTCTCGCGAGCGCCGAAGCGGGCTGGGTGACCGGGCAAGTCATCGGCGTTGACGGCGCGCTTTCGTTCTAAATTGTGCTGCGCAAACCGGCATAGAGCGCAAGCCGTGTTGAGCTCGGTGCCGAAGGGCGCGCGCCTTCGAGCAGCGGCAGCAGCGTCAGCGGGCCGAGAAACTACCACAACACACCGTACGCCGCTCGCCTCCCGACCATCGGTTCCACAATAGTCCCTTCGCACGGCGACGGCAAAATTATGGAAAAAGAGCGTCGTGACGCGACTTATACCTGAACCCCGAGCCGATGTAAGCCGCCTTACCGGGATTTTGCGGGGATCTCGCCTATGATCGAGTCGTCAATTCTCATCTTCGCTGCAGGAGAATCATCTTGTTCCGTTTCCTTGTCGCACTCATGCTTTGCGCCGCTCTGCCGGCCGTCGCATTCGCTCAAGCGTCACCTACCCCGTCCGCCATGAAGCACGACTCGATGAAAGGCGACGCCATGAAGCACGACTCGATGAAAGGCGACGCTACGAAGCCCGCCCCAAAGCCAACGACTTAATCTTCGCAGGCCACGCCTCGCTTTCCGGGACCTCGCAAACGATAAACGCCGTCTCAAACACGGTTGCCGCCTAAACCCTAGCCGCGCTGACGTTTAGCAAGCAGCGCTCCCGGCATACGGCTTTGAGCCGCAGGTTGGACAAGCGTTCGCCGAGCGTGCGCAACACATCGATCCACGCGCCGAGAGCACAGCGAGAACGGCGCCGTCCGCTTCCATGCGTGTCGCGGCTGCCAGCCCAGTCGCCATCGCGGGACTTCCTCAGAAGGTCCGAAACGACCGTATTGAGACGCTCGAAAGCGTCTCACCGCGCCGCTCTCGTTCGACGCCTGGTCGCGCTGGAGGCGGAAGACCGTCCACGAATTTGGTTTGGTGGCCGCA
>PLAE01000041.1 GCA_003134035.1 Candidatus Velthaea versatilis | reverse complement strand
CGAAGCGTTATTTGTGGAAGCATCCAGCTTGACGGTAATCTTCCCGGTTGTATCCGCACTGCTCGCGAACTGCCGTACGATTGCGATATTGGAACCGCCCGCAGATTGATATATATCGAAGTTGGTGAGATCTTGTATGCCGTTGACTGTTACTCCGAAGACACGCTTTCCTGCTGCAGTAAAGTAAGACTCAACAAAGCTCAAGCGCACATTGTAGTTAGCGCCCGGTGTGAGGTTCGGTACGGCATACGCCAAATGCGCTCCGTAGCGTTGCGTTCTGTACACCGCCTGGGGCGCCGGATTTGAGATGCCGTTCGTGTTGATTGAATTCAAAACGGTCTGTGTGCCGGACCAGACCGCCGTGCTGTAGTCGGTGTCTGCTATCCAATTGCCGGAAGCTGTCCCGCCGCCGGCGTCGACAGCGACATATTGGCTCGTCTGGACGTTGGTCGTCGCCAGTGTTTTGCGGGATACAAGGCTGCTTGTCGTCGAGACTTGTGCATTTGACGTGCTGTTTGTAACGGGGAGGGTCCCTCCACCGCTGCCGCACGCGCTCAAGCCCGAAATCAATAGCAAACTAAAGACCATCTTTAAATGGCGCTGATGCAAGGTTAATATCCTTTGGCCGTCTGGGCCGGGGACTATACCTCGCCCACTACTATACCTCGGCGTTGAAGACGGTAGAGTTTAGTGTCTCAACGACGTCCGGCGCATTTGTGCAAAGCGGAACAATTATTTCACGCTAAAACATAACGTGCAGTTAGAACGGTTATGGAGTCGGAGAAGGAAAACAATGCGATCATTGAACGAAGAAAGCGTAATCTTATAATAGGTTATGAAGTGTAAATGCTTTGCGAAGAAGGGAATTACAACAGCGGTAAGGCGTTGAATCCGTCGCTTTAGCAGGAAGTAAACTTATGATTCGTAGCTGACTGTTTGCGAGGATATTGGTCGTTAAGTATCGCGTGACGCACGGTCTTGGCGAGATTGCCGGCAACGCGAGTTGATTGGCTGCTCGCATGCAAAACGCTCGCGTGGTTGAGCCGCGCAAGCGTCTGTTTCAATTCATCGAGATCGGTAGACGCTCGGGTCGGTCGCCGTCGCTGCGGTTTGATGACGGGCACCATACCGCGCCGATGGCTCGCGGCAGGTCGCTCCCCAATGGCGAAACGGCGGCTTCTTCGAGATTTGGTCGGGGCAGGCAAGAGAGGATAATGGCTGCCTCTCCCGCCCCTTCGCACCCGGAGCCAACATAGCTCAGCGCCACGTCCTTATCACTGCTGCGGAGTCGCGGCGGGCCAGCGCCCTCGTCGATGACTCAATGCGCAAGAGGAGCGGACTTCGTCGGCTTGTCGTACGGCATCCGGAGCGCGTAGACAATACGATGCCTTCGAAAGCACATTCGCGATCGACAGCGGAAAGTAAATTGGATCCTCGATTCCGACCGCGCGTCCTGAACTCGTTGGGGCGAAAAATCGAAGGTCCGCGATGGTGATGCCCGACCTTCAATCGATGCGGCTGCATGAGCGGTTCAGGGATTCAACATCGATTGTCAAGAGATGTTTGGCCTGAAAAGCCTCAACCTATTGCGGGCCCGCTTCGCCGTTCCAATAGCCTATCCTGAAAGCCCGGCTTGACTAGGAACAAGAGGAATGGCTCAGGCACCAGGCGGGAAACGCAGGAGCGCGCATTTGGAAGTCATCGTCCGGCAAGTCGTGCTCGCGGAAAGCCGAGCTTGCGATCCGGATGAGTCCTCCTCAGGCGAGTCGGACGCGTTGGTAAGCCCGGAATCGTCGCCGTTTCAGAAGGTTATAGCTTTCAGTTCTGGATTCGCCTACGTCGTTTTTGCGTCGATACTTTGGTTCTTCTTGCCGCTGCTGAATCGGCCAGCGAATAATTTCCGTCGGGAACGCTAAAACGCACGCGCCACGGACCGGATGCGTTCGAGCAGGGCGACGGTAGAAGCGGCAACGTCCGACCGTGTCGTGTCGATCACCAGATCCGGAGCGAGCGGTTCTTCGTAGTCGGCGGAGATGCCGGTGAAGGCGGCGACGTCGCGCTCGCGCGCGCGCCGATACAGACCTTTGGTATCGCGCAGCTCGCACGTCGCGAGATCGGCTTTCACGAACACCTCCACGAATGCTTCGGTGGCCGCGGCGCGGGCTAACGCCCGCCCTTCGCGCAGCGGTGAGACGACGGCGACGAGAGCGATGCAGCCGGCATCGGCGAACAGAGCGGCGACTTCGCCGACGCGGCGGGCGTTTTCGATCCGATCCGCCGCGGAAAATCCCAGGTCGCCGCTCAGGCCGCTGCGCAGCGTATCGCCGTCGAGCACGTACGCGAACCAGCCGTCGGCGAAAAGCGCCGCCGCGGCGCGGGCGGCGAGCGTCGACTTGCCCGCAGACGGCAACCCGGTGAGCCAGACCACGATCCCGCGATGGCCGTAGCGGCGCGAGCGGTCGGCGGCGCTGACGCCCGGGGCTACGAGGCTCGCAACATCCGGTGACGACCGGCGCCGTGTCGCGCGCTCGGCGACAATCGTCCGCACGATGCCGCCGCCGCCGACGGCGTCGCCGCGGTAGAGGGCGAAGCGCGAGAGCTGTGCCGGATGCGGGTCGACCACGAACGGCTGCAGACCGCGCAGCGTCACCTGCGCGATGTCGTTGCGCAAGAGCGAACTTGCCGGGCGTTCGTAAAACGTTTCGATGTCGATGACGCCGCCGATGCGGTCGACGACCGCGGTAACGTCGCGCGTGCCGCAACGCATGCGCACGTGTTCGCCGATCTCGAGCGGCGCGCGGTCGAGCCAAAAGATCGTGGCGTCGAGCGCGTCGGCGACGTGCGGCACGTCGCGCTCGTCGCTTGCGACGTCGCCCGGTCCGATGAAGATCGGCTGGTCGAGGGTGAACCCGAACGCCTCGCCCGCGAGCGCCGGCAGGCCGGACTCCGGAAAGCGGACGATGCGCGTGACGCGCGCGCTGTCGCGCGTCGGCGAGAAGACCAGCGTCATCCCCGCTTCGACGCGTCCGCCGTCGAGGTTGCCGACCAGAATCCGTTCGTCGTCGCGCCGGTACACGTCGTGGACGGGAAAGCGAACCGGCGCATGCAGCGCCGCGCGCTCATCGAGCGCTTCGAGCGCGCCGAGCAATGTCGGGCCGTCGTACCACGGAATCCGCGCCGAGCGCGTAACGACGTTATCGCCGTCGCGCGCGACGGTCGGCACCGCCGCGACGAGCTCGAGGCCGGTTTGCCCGAAGACGGCGCGCACGTCGGCGACGATGCGCGCGTAGCGCGCGGCATCGAAGCCGATCGCATCCATTTTGTTGATCGCAACGATCGCGCGCGTCACGCCGACGAGCGGCAGCAGCAGCGCGTGGCGCCGCGTTTGTTCGCCGATCCCCTCGACCGCGTCGACCACCACCACCGCCGCGAGCGCATCGGCCGCCCCGCTGACCATATGCCGCACGAATTCGCGGTGGCCCGGCGCATCGATGATCGCATACCGCCGCGTCGCGCTCGAGAACCAGATGCGCGTCGCGTCGATCGTAACGGCTTGATCGCGCTCCACTTGGAACGAATCGAGCAGAAACGAGATTTCCAGCGGCACGCCGCGCCGCTGAGCTGCCGCTTCGAGCTCGGCTAATTTGCCGTCGGTAAAATACCCCGTGTCGAGCAGCAGCCGCGCCACGAGCGTCGACTTGCCATGATCGACGTGGCCGGTAAAGACGACCGCGAACGTCTTCACATGTACCCTCCGCTGCGCAGCCGCTCGAAGGCGTCTTCGGATTCGTGATCCATGGTGCGTCCGGCGCGTTCGGGCGCGCTCGTCGAAGCCAACTCCGCGATGATTTCGTCCAGCGAGGCGGCTTGACTCCGAACCGGGACCGTAATGTTCTTTTCGCCCAGCGACCGGAAGCGATAGCCGTCGCGCGCGAGATACAGCGAGCAAAACGGGATGTTCTCGCGCTTGTGATAGCGCCAGATGTCGATCTCGGTCCAGTGCAGGAGCGGATGCACGCGCAGGTGCGCGCCGTCGGGCACGTCGGTTTGGTAGTAGTCCCAAAATTCGGGCGGCTGATCGGCGAAATTCCAACTCCCGTCGGCCGCGCGCGGGCTGAAGATGCGGTCCTTGGCGCGCGTGGCTTGCTCGTCGCGCCGAATGCCCAGGATGACACCTCTCCAGCGCTCGCGCGCGATGAGCAGTTTGAGGCCCTCGGTTTTGCGTGCGGCGGCGCGGCCGCCGGGCGGCAGCGTCTGATCGACGCTCGATTCGGGCGGACACTCGGCGTTGCGGTAATCGAGGCCCCATGCCGCGATGAGTTCGTCGCGAAAGGCGTAGACTTCGGGAAACTCCATCCCCGTGTCGAGCAGCGAGACCGGGAACGGAATGCGGCCGATGAACGCTTTGCGCGCCAACCAGAGCAGCGCCGTACTGTCCTTGCCGATCGACCATAACATGCCCAGCGGCCGAATGCGCCGGTAGGCTTCGCGCAAGATGAAGATCGAGCGCGCTTCGAGCGCGTCGAGATCGTCCATGTCGGTATCGCTCATACAATTTGCCGCAATCTTCGCTAATGGGCTTCGGCGGTGCTGGTCCGGCGAATCGCGAGCAGCCGCAGACCGCTCACGAATGTCCCCAGCGCCGCGCAGCCGCACGCGATCCACAGCGCGATCGGGGTTGCCAGCCGCACCACGGCCTCGATGTGCTCGCTGCCGGCCGCAACGCTCGCGCCGACGGTGCCGAAGACGATCGCGACGAGCNNAAGCCGAAGCCGATGCCGCAGATGGAGCCGTACACGACGATCTCAACGGCGGCGGGATGTGCCGGCAGTGCGGCATAGAGCGCGAGGCCGGAGGTCATCACGGCCAGACCCGCGGTCGACAAAATCGCGGCGGGATACCGATCCGACAGCCGGCCCGCGAGCGGCGCCG
>PLAE01000201.1 GCA_003134035.1 Candidatus Velthaea versatilis | reverse complement strand
GGCTACGACATCGCCGACTACAAGAACATCAATCCCAGTTACGGAACGCTGCGCGACTTCCGGCACTTCGTGCGCGCCGCGCATCGGCTGGGGCTGCGCGTCATCACCGAACTCGTCATCAACCACACCAGCGACCAGCATCCCTGGTTCGAGCGGGCGCGCCGCGCGCCGCGCGGCTCGGCGACCCGCAACTGGTACGTCTGGAGCGACACGCCCGACAAGTACGCCGGCACGCGCATCATCTTCGTCGACACCGAAACCTCGAACTGGACCTGGGATCCGGTCGCCAAGCAATATTATTGGCACCGTTTCTTCAGTCATCAGCCCGACCTCAACTTCGACAATCCCAAGGTGTTCGAGGCGGTCGTCGGCGTCATGCGCTTTTGGTTCGACGCCGGCGTCGACGGCGTGCGGCTCGATGCGGTACCGTATTTGGTCGAGCGCGAAGGCACGAATAACGAAAACCTGCCCGAGACGCATGCCGTCCTCAAGCGGCTGCGCGCGGTGGTCGACGCGGAGTACCCCGACCGCTTTTTCCTCGCCGAAGCCAATCAGTGGCCCGAGGACGTCGCCGAGTATTTCGGTTCGGGCGACGAGTGCCACATGGCGTTTCACTTCCNNGCATGTTCATGTCGATCGCCGAGGAAGACCGCTATCCGATCGTCGACATCATGCGCCAAACGCCGCCGATCCCCGCCAACTGCCAGTGGGCGATGTTCTTGCGCAACCACGACGAGCTGACGCTCGAAATGGTGACCGACCGCGAACGTGCGTTCCTGTATGCCGCGTACGCGCCCGACACACGCGCGCGCGTCAACGTCGGCATCCGCCGGCGCCTGGCGCCGCTCATGGAGAACGACCGGCGGCGAATCGAGCTCATGATGAGCCTGCTGCTGTCGATGCCCGGCACGCCGGTGATGTATTACGGCGATGAGATCGGGATGGGCGACAACATTTATCTGGGCGACCGCGACGGGGTGCGAACCCCGATGCAGTGGTCGGGCGACCGCAACGGCGGCTTCTCGCGCGGCGACGCGCAGCGGCTATTTTTGCCCACGATCATGGACGTCGTGTACGGTTACCCCAGCGTCAACGTCGAAGCCCAGCAGCGCTCGCCGTCGTCGCTGCTCAACTGGGTCAAACGGTTGGTCGGCGTGCGTCAGGCGCACGCGGTGTTCGGCCGCGGCTCGCTGTGGTTTCTACATCCCGAGAACCGCAAGGTTGTCGCATACGTGCGCGAGTACGAGGACTCCGTGGTGCTGTGCGTCGCCAATTTAGCCCGCACGCCGCAGCCGGTCAGCTTGGATCTGTCGCGCTTCGCGGGCCGGGTGCCGCTGGAGATGATCGGCTGGAGCCCCTTTCCGACCATCGTCGACGACCGTTATGTGCTGACGTTGCCGGGCCACGCCTTCTACTGGTTCCTGCTCGCGACGAGCGTTCCCGAGTCACGCGAGAGCGCGCCGCGCACGCCGGTTCCGCTGCCCGAGTTCGCCACGCTGGTGCTGCCCGCGGGCTGGCGCAGCCTAACTCGCGAGCCCAGCCGCACGCTGCTCGAAACCGAGGTCGTGCCGCCGTTTCTGTCCGCGATCCACGCCGTGCCGCAACTCGGCGCGGGCCGCCCGCGCACGCGCATGGTCGACGCGATCGCGCTGGCGAACGGGTCGCAAGCACCGCTGCTGAGCCTGTTCGCCACGACGCTCACCGACGGCGACGAGGTGTACAGCGCGGTCCCGATCGGGTTAGCATACGACGACGGCAAGGACCGCTCACCCGCCGTCGTGCGGGCCGCGATCGCGCGCGCCCGAACCGGGCCGCGCGAGGCGCTGCTCATCGACGCCTCGATCGACGACGAATTGTGGTTGGCCCTCGCGCGCGCGTTGCGCGACGGGACCCGGCTGCGCGGCGAGGCGGGGACGCTGCGTGCCGAGCCCACGTGGAGCTTCGGCAATTTGGAATGGGCGGCGGGCGAAACGATCCGGCGGCCCGTGACGCAGGGCCGCCACACGATCGGCATCGTCGGCGAAACGCTGCTGCTCACGCTCTACCGGCGCGCTGTGGCCGGCCTCAACCCCGAAATCGAACTTGCACGCTTTCTGCACGATGCCGGGTTTGCGCACTCGCCGCCGCTGCTGGGAACCATCGTGTACGAGGCTCGCGACGGCGGCTCGGTCGGCATCGGGGTCGTCCACCGCTACGTCCTCAACCGCGGCAGCGCTTGGGACGTCACCCAAACCTTTCTGCAACGCTACCTCGAGCGCCGGCGCGAGACGCCGATCCCCGAATCCGAACGCACCGCCGACAACGACGTCGATTATTTCGCACCCGAGGCGCGGCGGGCCGGCCAACGCCTCGCGGCGCTGCATCGAACGTTCGCCGAATCCGAGGATCCGCTCTTTTGCGCCGAACCGATCGGCGCCGCCGACCGCGCCGATTGGATCGCGGCCTCGCAGCGCCGCGTGACGTTCGCGTTCGAGCGGCTCGCGAGCCGGCTGCGCAGCGCATCCGGCGCGCTGCGCGACGAAATCGCGGAGCTGGCCGCCGCACAGGGGCGGCTCGTGGGCGCGATCGCCGAGAGTACCGCCTTCGCATCGGACACCAAAATCCGCATCCACGGGGACCTGCATCTGGCGCGTTTTCTGGTCACCGAGGCCGATCTGCTCATCGTCGATCCGGGCTCCGGCGACGAATTCTTACCGCCCGCTGAACGGCGGCGCAAAGCGACGCCGCTGCGCGACGTCGCGCGCATGCTGCGCTCGCTCGAGGCCGCGGCCACGGCCGCGCTGCGCGACGTGGCCGCCGACCGGACCGAAAACGCCGACCGCTTCGAGCGCGAACTCACGATCTGGACGGAGCGCGCCGCTCAAGCGTTCCTGGATGGGTATGAGCGCGGCGTGCAGCACAGCATCCTCGACGTGGGCGATCCCGCGACGTTCCGCGCGCGCGTCGACGCGCTGGGCCTTCACGATGCCGTCGACGCGCTCGCCGTCGCGCTGGCGGAAAATTCAGCGTCGCTGCGATTTTACGTGCGCAATCTCATCCGGCGGATCCCGGCATGATCGACGTCGCGCGCTATCGCTTCGGCGGCCACGTGTCAGCGGACGGTGCGACCTTCCGGTTGTTCGCCCCGGCCGCGCGGGGGGTCGAGCTCATCCTGCGCGACGGCGAGCGCCAGCGCGGCATCCCGCTCCACGCCACGGGCGGCGGCTGGTTCGGCGGCAGCGACCCGGCCGCGCGCGCCGGGATCCGGTATGGTTTCCGCCTCGACGGCGACGCGACGATCGTGCCCGATCCGGCTTCGCGTTTTCAGCCTGACGGCGTTTCTGGATTGAGCGAACTGCTCGATCCGGCGCTGCTCGCGCAGCCCGACACCGGCTGGTCGGGCTTGCCCTGGAACGAGCACGTCTTCTATGAGCTGCACCTCGGAACGTTCACTCCCGGCGGCACTTATGCCGCGGCGATCGAACGGCTCGACGCGCTCGTCGATCTCGGCGTGACGGCGGTCGAGCTGATGCCGCTCGCGCAATGGCCGGGCGAACGTAATTGGGGTTACGACGGCGTTCTGCCGTATGCTCCGGCGGCGCGTTACGGCCGGCCCGAAGATTTGGCGCGCTTCATCACCGCGGCGCACCAGCGCGGGTTGGCCGTCTTTCTCGACGTCGTCTACAACCACTTCGGGCCAGAAGGGAACTATCTGCACGGCTACGCGCCGGCCTTCTTCACCGACCGCTATCAAACCCCATGGGGCGCGGCGATCGACTACTCGTCGGACGACGTCCGCGCGTTCTTCATCGAAAACGCGCTCTGGTGGCTCGAAGCGTACGGCTTCGACGGTTTGCGGCTCGATGCGACGCAGATGATCTTCGACGAGCGGTCGCCGACCGTGCTCGATGAGTTGCGCGCGGCCGCCGCGGCGCTGCCGTCGGGTCCGCGCACCCATCTCGTCGTCGAAAACGATGACAACGCGGTGCGGTTGCTGCGCGCCGGGTACGACGCGCAGTGGAACGACGATTTCCACCATGTCCTTCACGTCCTGACCACCGGCGAAAACCGCGGCTACTATCAAGATTATGCCGAGCGGCCGGTCTGGCTGCTGGGCCGCACGCTCACCACCGGTTATGGCTACCAAGGCGAACCGTCAGCGTTCCGCGACGGTGCGCCGCGCGGTTCGCGCTGCGACGATCAGCCGCTGGGGAAGTTCGTCGACTTTCTGCAAAATCACGATCAGATCGGCAACCGCGCGCGCGGCGAGCGGCTCACGATGCTCGCGACGCCCGAGGCGGTGCGGGCCGCGGCCGCGGTTCTGCTGCTCGCGCCGTCGCCGC
This sequence comes from Candidatus Velthaea versatilis, assembly GCA_003134035.1. Taxonomy (GTDB): domain Bacteria; phylum Vulcanimicrobiota; class Vulcanimicrobiia; order Vulcanimicrobiales; family Vulcanimicrobiaceae; genus Velthaea; species Velthaea versatilis. The sequence goes on along the minus strand of PLAE01000201.1, from coordinate 21,826 downwards.
CGCTGCTGTTCATGGGCGAAGAGTGGGCCGCATCGACCCCGTTTCTGTTCTTCTGTGACTTCGAACCCGAGCTCGCGCAGCTGGTGACCGAAGGCCGGCGCCGCGAATTTGCGGGCTTCCCCGAATTTGCCGACCCGAACGCGCGCGAGACGATCCCCGATCCGTCGGCACGCGAAACGTTCGAGCAGTGCATCCTCCGGTGGGACGAGCGCGAAGGGGAGCCGCACCGCACGATGCTCGAGCACTACCGAACGCTGCTCGCGCTGCGCCGGGCGGAGATCGTTCCGCGCCTGCGCGACCTCGGCACAGCGGATGACTCGATGCGGATCGTCGGCCCGACGGGTCTGGCCGCGTCGTGGCGGCTGGCCGGCGCCACCCTGCAACTCGAAGCCAATCTCGCGCCGGCGCCGTGCGACGGATTTACGCCGGACGCGCGCGGACGCGTCATCTTCGGCCCCGCGGCCTTCGAACACGGTCGAGCGCCGGCGTGGTCGGTGCGATGGTCGATCGTTTGATCCAACGTCCACCGACGGTTCCCACCGCGACGTATCGCCTGCAGTTCACTCCTGAATTCGGTTTCCGCGACGCGACGGCGATCGTGCCGTACCTGCGCGCGCTGGGCGTGGGCCACATGTACGCCTCGCCGTATTTGAAGGCCCGGCCGGGCAGCATGCACGGCTACGACGTCGTCGATCCCAACGCCCTCAATCCCGAAGTCGGGACGCCGCAGGAACACGCTGCGATGGTCGCGGCGGCGCAAGCCCACGGGATGGGCCAAATCCTCGATTTCGTGCCCAACCACATGGGCATCGGTCCGGATAACCCGTGGTGGGTCGACGTCCTCGAATGGGGCGAACGTTCGCCGTACGCGAAGTTCTTCGACATCGATTGGCTACCGCTCAAGCCCGAATTGCGCGGCAAGGTGCTGGTGCCGACCCTGGGCGATCACTTCGGGCGCGTGCTCGAGGCGGGCGAGATCAAACTCGCGTTCGATCGCACGGCCGGAACGCTGTCGGTCGCGTACTTCGACAATCGGTATCCGCTGGCATTGCGCACGTATGCCGACGTGCTGCAGCGCGCCATCGGGCACGGCGCCGCAACGGTCGCACCGATCGTGGCCGAGTTCAGCTGGTTCGGCTCGCCCGAAGCCCAGGAGACCGACGCGGCGGGCCTGCCCGCACTGTTCGCGCGCGCGTCGGCCGCCAAAGCACAGCTTGCCGCGCTGGCCGCCGGCGCCTCGACATTCGCCGCGATCGACGCCGCCGTCAACGAGTTCACCCCCGTCGCAGGCGATCCGCGCAGCGCCGATGCGCTCGATCTGCTGCTGCAGGATCAATACTACCGGCTCGCGTACTGGCGCGTCGCCGTCGATGAAATAAATTACCGGCGCTTCTTCGACATCAACGATCTGGCCGGGCTGCGGGTTGAAGACGCCGAAGTCCTGGCTCAAACCCACCGGCTGGCCTTCGAGCTGATCGCGGCGGGAACGCTGCAGGGGCTGCGCATCGATCATGTCGACGGGTTATATAATCCGGGCGGCTACTGCAATTTGCTCAAAGAGCGCGCCGACGCGCTGGGCCAGCCGCTCTACATCGTGGTCGAAAAAATTCTGGCGCCGTTTGAGCGGTTGCGCGAAAGCTGGCTCATCGCGGGCACGACCGGCTACGAATTCGCCAATCTCGTCAACGGGCTGTTCGTCGACAGCGCCGCCGAAGCGGGCTTCGACCGCATCTACGCCCGCGCGATCGGCCGCGAACCGGATTACGATCAGATCGCCTACGACGCCAAGCGCCGCATCATGTCGACCAATCTCGCCAGCGAACTGACCGTGCTCGCGACGAACTTGGCGCGCATCGCCGCCAGCGACCGCCGCTCGAGCGACTTCACCTATAACGGCTTGCGCGACGCGCTCATCGACGTCGTCGCGGCCTTTCCCGTTTATCGGACGTATGTCGTCAGCGAGGAGATCGAAGCCGAGGACCGCGAGTTCATCGAGGCCGCCGTCGCCGTGGCTCAGATGCGCAGCACGCTCTTCGACGAAAGCGTCTTCGCGTTCATCGCCGACGTGCTGACCGCGCGCGCGGCGACCCCCGAAACCAGCTACGACCGCAACGCCGTACTGCGCTTCGCGATGCACTTCCAACAGTACACGAGCCCCGTCATGGCCAAGTCGATCGAAGACACGGTCTTCTACCGCTACGTGCGGCTGCTCTCGCTCAACGAAGTCGGCGGCGATCCGACCCGCTTCGGCACCTCGATCGCCGAATTTCACGCCGCCAACGCCGAACGCGCCGCGAGCCGGCCGCACACGATGTTGGCAACCTCGACCCACGATACCAAGCGCGGCGAGGACGTGCGCACGCGCATCGACGTCCTCACCGAATGGCCCGGCGGGTGGAGCCGGGCGCTGCGGCGCTGGTCGCGCGTCAACCGGACAAAGCGCAGTGTGGTGCGCGGCTTCGTCGCACCCGAGGCGAACGACGAGTATTTTCTCTACCAGACGCTCGTCGGCACGTGGCCCGGGCATTGGTCGAATCCGGCCGAAATCGCCGACAACCAATACGCCGCGTATGTCGAGCGGATCCTGGACTACATGCAGAAAGCGCAGCGCGAAGCCAAGCTGCGCACGAGCTGGGCGAATCCCGACACCGGCTACGAGACCGCGACGGCGGATTTCATCCGCGCGATTCTCGAACGCGGTGAGGAAGCGCGCTTTCCGGGCGAACTCGCGGCGTTCGTCACCGAGATCAGCCCGGCGGCGATGATTTCGAGCCTCGCCCAAGTCGTCCTCAAGTGCACGGCGCCCGGCTTACCCGACATCTACCAAGGTTGCGAACTGTGGGACCACTCGCTGGTCGATCCGGATAATCGGCGGCCAGTGGACTACGCTCTGCGCACCGAGATGCTCGCGCATGCGAAGGCCGATCATGCGGCGGCCCGCGCGTCGTGGTCCGACGGCCGCGTGAAGCTATTCACGACTTGGAAGCTGCTCCAACTCCGGGCCGAACGCCGCCCGACGTTTTTGGACGGACCCTACACGCCGCTGGAAGTCAGCGGGCAGCAGAGCGATCACCTCATCGCCTTCGCCCGCGGCGACGTGATCGTGATCGCGCCCCGGCTCGTCTACGGACTGGTCAGCAGCGACGAAAACGGACCGCGGCTAGCCTTCGGCGACGAGGCCATCGTGCTGCCGGAGGGCGCCTCGGGACGGTTTCGCGACATCTTCACCGGCGCGACGATCGATGCCAGCGACGGCCGCATCACCGCGAGCGCCGCGCTCGGCGCGTTCCCGGTTAGCGTGCTCGTCGCCGATTGAACCGGCCGAGCCGCCGGGTCGGGTAAACCCGGCACGAACTACGTGAAGTCGTCGCGCAGTGAGCGCAGCAGCGCGGCGCTGGCCGGTTCACCCTCGAGGTCGACGGGCGCAGGCGGATGCGCGCGCAGACGGTCCAGCCGTTGGCACAGGACGATCTCGAGATACGCGAGGGCCGCGGTCAAGTTCGGCGCCCCGGTGTCCAATTGCCACTGCGCGTCGATCGACGTGCGCAAATAATACCAAGCTTCGTCGGCGACGTGGTCGACCACCGCGCGCGGATCGGCGGCGTACATGCCGTTGACGAGTTCGAGCAGCAGCGCCGTCTCGTTTTCGCCTTCGGACAGCAGTCCGAAGAGAAACACGAGTTCGCGCGGCACCGGCGCTTGCGCGATGATGCGCTCGCGTTCGTATTGCGGATTCGGCGGCGCGGCGGCGCGCACCACATCGCGGAAAAGCTCGTTCAGCGCGGGCACCCCGGCGCGCAGCCGCGCGCGTTCGTCGGGCAATGCCGCGAGCGTCGCCAGCAAATCGGCCGCGCGCCCGTTCACCCAGCGATGGAGACGGAAAGCATGCTGCCCGAGCGGAAATCCAAGCCTTCGACGATCGGCGTGACGGCCTGCCCGGCGCGCTGCGCACCGATGGTGTAGAGCAGCGGCAAGTAATGCTCGGGCGTGGGCACGGACAGCCGCGCGTCGGGTCCCAGCCGGTGATAGTCGACTAGCGCGGCGTGATCGCCGGCCGCGAGCAGTTCGTGCACCAGCTCGTCGAAACGCCGGGCCCATATATAGGGCTCGGCGCCGGGCGTCGCATCGCTCAACTCCAGGTTATGCACGATGTTGCCGCTGCCCATGATGAGCACGCCCTCGCCGCGCAGCGGCGCCAAGCGCGCGCCGAGCTCATAATGATCGCGCGGCGGGCGGGTCCGGTCGATGCTCAACATCACCACCGGAATGTCGGCGTTCGGAACGAGGTGCGCGAGAATGCTGTACGCGCCGTGATCGATGCCCCAACTGGTCGCGTCGCGTTTGACCGCGACCGGCTGCGCCAGTTCGATCACTCGCTCGACGAGTTCGGCATCCGTTTGGGCGGGATACACGTACTCAAAAAGTTGCGGGGGAAACCGGCTGTTGAAATCGTGGATCGTCGGCGGCCGGCGAGCGACGCCGATCCATGTTCCGGGTGTGTACCAGTGCGCCGAGATCGCGAGGATCGCACGCGGAACAGGCAGCGTTCCCGCGTAGCGACGCCAACTTTCGGTGTACGCGTTGCGAGCGATGGTATTCATCGGCGAACCGTGGCCGAAGAACGCGGACGGCATGATCGGCATGGCTACGGTTCGTGCTTCGCGATCATTGGCTCGTTGAGTTATTGCGAAAGAGCTGCATGCGCGCGGTTGAATCCGCCTCCTGGCTGGCCGCCATCGCCTTGACCTTCGCGTCTTTTCCGCACAATGCTTCGATCTTCAAGATGCGTGAATTCACGCGCTCGTTTCGCATCACGATCGTCATGAAGTCTTTGTCAACATCGCCGGTCATCGCCGGCCGGCGCGCCACCAGCGCGCTCTCGAACATGGATTCGGCCTGCGTGCAGTCCATGGTGGGCACCGCGTCCGCGGCCGTGACGGGCGCGACGGTGATGATCGAAGCCGAGGCGGCAGCAAGAGCCACGGCAAGTCCGAAGGTGAGTGTTCTCTTCAAGTCATTTGCCTCTCAAAAGCGGTAGGGCCCCCCCAACCTACTCCAGCGCGGCTGCGACCGTTATCGTTAAATTGACGAGTAAGAACGGCTGAAAAATGGGTAGGGCTTCGCTTTCTGAGGACTTTTAAAGACCGTACTTATTGGGTTCCGCGCCCGGACGCGGCGCGGCGACCTCGGCTTGCGGCCGGCGGGCTTTGGCGACGCGCCACCAGGCGTAGCCGGCGGCCGCGATCACGGCGAGGACCACGATGATGATCAAGGCAAAATCGTGGACGTAGGCGATGATGCCGTCGATATTCTTGCCCGCGACGTTGCCCAGGTAGGCGAGGCCGAAACAAAAGATCGCCGAGCCGATCGCCGTGTACGTCACGAAGAACCGCTTTTGCATTCGCGACAGCCCGGCGGGAAACGCCGCGACCCCGCGCACGAACGGGATGAAGCGGCACCAAAAGACCGTCAACTTTCCATGACGTTCGTAAAAGGTGTGGACCCGTTCAAGCTCGCGTTCGCGAAACATGACATATTTGCCGTAGCGGTGCACGAAGGGCAGCCCGCCGTAGTAACCAACCGCGTACAAAATCGAGCCGCCGGCAATCTCACCGAGCGTTGCGACGATCGCCACGAACACCCACGCCGGCACGAAGCCGGCCGAGCCGAAGTGACCTTGCTCGGCGAGCGCCCCCGCCGTCGGCACGACCACTTCCGTGCCGGCCGGCAACCCCATATTGCCCAGCGCCATGACGATGAAGAGCCCGGGATAGCCGAAATGAACGATGAATTCGTGCAACAGAGCAGTCAGATGGTGCAGGGCGGGCTCCTCTCGTTGGAATCAACTACCCGGGCGAGGCCGCAGCGTTTCGGGCCAGACGGTGCAAAATGTCGGCCGCCAAACCGGCGCCCTCGTCGCAGATGGCGTCGAACAGATCTATCGGCTCGATCTCGCGGTCGCCGGCCCGGCGTTCGGCAATCTGTACGATTTTGCGCACGCGCGGCGTTACGAGGATCCCCTCCCACATCCGGTCATCACCCATACCGAGGGCCCGCTTGATCTCCGCATGAACGTCGGCTCCGGCGACGTGACGCTCACGCAGCCGAGCTTCGATGTGCACGTCGTGTTCTTCGAGGAGCGCGAAAAGCATGTGTTCCGCGCCGACATAATAATGGTTATGATTCCGGCATTCTTGCTCGGCGGCGCGGAGTACTCGGCGCGATGCCGGGCTGAAATGTGAGAACAACGTGGCGGCCTGCGGGAAAGTGGTCGGGGCGGCAGGATTTGAACCTGTGGCCTCTGCGTCCCGAACGCAGCGCTCTACCAAGCTGAGCTACGCCCCGAAAGGAGATCATCCGTTTGATGCGATTCACGCTCGGCAGCGATTTACGATGCACCGCGCCGGAGCAAAGTCAGCTCAATTCGGATCGATGCCGGGCGCTCCTGCCGGGAAGTCCGGCCAGGTTGTCTAAGACTCGGGCGCTTCATATATGAAATACGTCATCGTGGGCTGCGGCCGTGTCGGATCGACCCTCGCGAAATTGCTCGTCGCTGATAAGCACGACGTGATCGTCGTCGATGAGAATCCGGCGGCGTTCAAACGGCTGGGCAACCGCTTCGGTGGCGCAGTCGAAGTCGGAACGGGGATCGATTACGACGTGCTCAAGCGCGCGGGAGCCGACCGAGCCGACGGCTTCGTTGCCGTCACCGACGGCGACAACCGCAACGTCATGGCCGCCCTCATCGCACAGCGGATGTTCCGCATCCCCAAAATCGTCGCCCGCATCTACGACCCTCCGCGCGGGCAACTCTACCGCGACCTCGGCATCGAGACATTCTCCCCGACGACGCTGGGCGCGCAACTCATCCGCGACCGGCTGGCCGACACCCCGTACCAGAGCCTGCCGTCGTTCGATTTTGGAAATCTCACGCCGCTCGTCGTCACGATCGGGCTCGAGAACGCCGGCAAAACGGTCGCCGATATCGAAATGCCGGGCAAGATTCGCATCGCCGCGATTCGCCGCGGCGGCGTGCTCATCGTCGCCTCGCAAAACGAAAAGCTCCTCGATGGCGATGAGATCAGCGTTATCGTCGCGCCCGACGCGCTGGTCGGTTTTGCAACGCAGTACCTCGCGGTCGTACCGGTCGCGAAGCTTGCCGTTTGAACCTCGCTGCGCGCCGCCGCGAGTGCGACGGAGAAACATAACCTAACATGTTCATTATCATCGTCGGCGGCGGCAAGGTCGGGACCTATCTTGCACGCGGACTCATCAAACAAATGCACGAGGTCGTCGTCATCGAGAAAGACGCCAAGAAGGCGCAGCTCATGACGAACACGCTGGAAACCGACATCGCCATCGTGGGTGACGGCTGCGATCCCAACGTCTTGATGCAAGCCGGCTGCGCGCGGGCGGACGTCGTGGTTGCCGATACCGGCGACGACGAAGACAACCTCGTCGTCGCCCTCATCACCAAGAAGCACTCCAAAGGACGCTGCATCGCGCGCGTCAACAATCCCAAGAACAAGCTGATCTTCGAGTCGCTCGACACGGCCAATCCGGTCACGGTCATTTCGTCGACCGAGATCATCCTCTCACACATCGACGATCGGCTGAACAACCTCAACCTCGAATCGCTCGCGCGCGTCGGCAGCGGCGATCTCGAACTCGTCCAGCTCTCGATCCCCGCCGACTCGCCGGCGCGCGGCAAACGGGTGGCGGACCTCGCCCTGCCGCGCGGCTGCGTCGTCGTGGCGGTCGACCACGGGTCGGGCGACGTGGTCATTCCCAACGGCGATACGACGATCGATTCGGGCGACGACGTGATCGCGATGATCAAGCGCGAAGCCCGCGGCGACGTCTGCTCCGTCCTGGTGGGCTGAGCAGGCGCCACCTTTTCGCTTCCTTCTCGCCCGCGCGCCGTGATCGTGACGAACGAGCGCCAAACGTGCGTTAGTGTGAGAAGCGCGTGAAATTGCCCAGTGCCACGCCGAGCTTTTCGATGCGGGCGAGCACCTCGCGCATGCCGATCGGCTCGGTCGGCCGCCCGACCCGCGCGAAATACGCTTCGGGATCGATGTTGAGCGTTCGCGTTTGAATCATCGCGACCCGATGGACGCCCAGAAAGGCTTCGAGCGCTTCGACCTCCGCACGTTCGTCGGTGACGCCCGGATGGGTCAGGTAATTGATCGACACGCGCAGTCCGGCGCGCACGGCGAGCGCGATGCTTTCGAGCACGTTCTCCAAATCGTAGCCGGTCGGGCGATAATACGCGGCGTACACCGCGGGACGGAACGAATTGAGGCTGATGCGCACGGCCTGCAAACCCGCGTCGATCAAGCGCTCGAGCGAACGCGGCAGCGAACCGTTGGTGTTGAGATTGATCGTGCCGTTGGCGCAGCGGGCGCGGATCGCTTCGATGGCCGGGGCGACGATCGTGGAACGCAGCAGCGGCTCGCCCTCGCAGCCTTGGCCGAACGAGACGATGCCGTCGGTCACGCGCTCGAGATGATGGATCCCGATGCGGGCGAGTTCGGCGCTTTGCGGTTCGTACGCTATGCGCGTTTGCGGCGAGGGAATCTCGCTGTCGTCGGCGAGTTCGGAGATGCAGCCGACACACGCGGCATTGCACTTGGGCGAAACCGGGATCGCGGCCTCACCGCGTTCGAGAAAGACATTCTGCGCGGTAAAGCAGCCGTATTCACGCGAGCAGAGCGCGACCTGCGCCAGCGTCGCGTTGCCGGGATCGAGCGCTTGACGCCGGGCGATGAGCGCGTCGAGTTCGCCCGCGGCAAAATAGCGCGGCGTCCAGTCCGCGCTTTCGTCGGTGCGCGTAGCGGCCACGTGCAGTTCGTCATCGAGCACGCAGGCGAAGGTATAGCCAAAAAGCGGGAGCTGCGGTGCGTCCAGGCGGCGCACGTAGGCCGGCAGCAGCAGCCGGGTAAAGCCGGCGGGCAAGAGCGCACCCAGCGCCGTCTCGCGCACCGGCGCGCGACCGCGGGCCAAAAGCGGCGTCCGGCCGGGAAGCATCGTGCTGACCGTACCGGGCGGCGCGGCGACGAGTTCGTCGCGGCGCACCGGGCGCACGATCCCGCCGTCGGCGAGCGGTTCGCGCTCGGCGTCGTAATAGATGTTACCGCCGGCGTCGGTGTATGCCAGACCCGCCGTCAGACGGTCGTTTCGAGCTCCCGGACGGCGTTGCCGGTCATCACGGCGCGATTTGGCGGTTCCCACGCGACGCTCAACACGCCGCCGGGCAGGCGGAGTTCCACCGGCGAACGCAGGCCGCGCGTCGCGATCGCCGCCGCGGCGCAAGCGACCGCGCCCGTGCCGCAGGCTTGGGTCGCTCCGGCGCCGCGTTCCCAGTGCACCACTTCGAGCGCTGCCGGGCCCGTTACGCGCGCAAAATGAACGTTGACGCCGCCTGGGTACAGCGGATCGTGCTCGATCTTCGGTCCGAGTACGGCAATGTCGATCGCGCGCAAATCGTCGACGAAGATCACCACGTGCGGATTCCCGACGTCGACGGGAATCGCTCGCAAGCCGGCCACCTCATGCGGCGCACCGATCTGCGGCACGTTCATTTCGACGCTGATCTGATATTCGGCCCCGCGTTCGAGGACGTGCGTGCGGATCGGTCCGGCGACGGTTTCGATCAGCGCGTCGCCGCGACCGTCGTGCTCGTCGAGATAGCGTGCAAAGCAGCGCACGCCGTTGCCGCACATCTCAGGCTCGCTGCCGTCGGCGTTGATGACCCGCATCCGTGCATCCGCCCAGTCCGACGGCAAAACCAACAGCAGGCCGTCGGCACCGAGCGACGCCCGATCGCAGACCCGCCGCGCGAAGCCGGCCGGATCGTCGAGCGGGGTCGAGCGCGCGTCGACGAGCACGAACTCGTTGTGCGTCCCGTTGAGCTTGATGACCGGCACGACGGCGTTCACAGCGGCGCGGTTACCTCGGCTTCGGGCAAGAGCGGCGCGACGAGCGGACCCTGGGGCGAGATCGTGGAGACGGCATGTTTGTAAATGAGGTGCGAACGGTGTTCGTACTCGAGCACGATCGTGAACGGATCGAAACCTTTCACGATACCGCGCAATTGAAAGCCGTTGACTAAATAAACGATTACTTGCACGCCTTGACGTTTGACTTCGCCCAGATACGCATCTTGCAACTGGGGCTGGCGCAGAGTCGACATTTCCAACTCTTAGGCTCGGAGACCAGCTTCTCTTCTCTGCTTCGCGTCGGCGGCTACGCTCCCGCTCCGCTCCGGGTCCACGGCCTCAGGATCGGATCGGCGTCCAGCCGATCGCCGCGACGGCGGCATCGACGGTAGCCCGGTCGCCGGACGAGAGCCACAGCAAATCGGGCTCGGCGCGGAACCAGGTCAACTGTCGTTTTGCATAGCGCCGCGTTGCGCGAACCAGCAGCGCGCGCAGCTCCGCGAACGTGAGCTGACCGCTGCGATAGGCGAGCGCTTCGCGATAGCCGACGGCGTCGGACGCAACCGCCGTCGCGCCGATTCGTTCGGCCTCCTCGATCAAACCGTGCGCGAGCATCGCATCGGTCCGGGCCTCGATGCGTTCACGCAGCACGCCGGCCTCGACGCGCAGCGCCGCTTTGACGAACGGAAGCGACGTCGTGCACAGCGTGGGCAGCGGCTCGAACGCGCGCCCCGCATCGCGCACCGAGCGCGCGAGCTCGATCTCGAGCGCCCGGACGATCCGGTAACGGTCGTGCGCCGAGACAGCCGCGGCGCGCTGCGGGTCGCGCGCCCGCAGCCACGCGTGCAACACGTCGACGGGATGCGTCCGGCTTTCGCCCAGCACCCGCGCGCGCAGCAACGGATCGGGTTGCGCGGCCAAATCAACGCCGCCACAGAGCGCGCGCAGATAAAACCCCGTGCCGCCGGCCACAATCGCGCGTTTGCCGCGCGCGTGGATGGCGGCGATCGCCGCCGCGGCATCGACCACGAACCGCGCCGCGGAATACCGATCGTAGGGGTCGACGAAGCCAACGAGATGATGCGGCACGCGCGCCAGCTGTTCGGCGGTCGGCGCCGCCGTGCCGATCGGCATGCCCCAGTACACCTGGCGCGAATCGGCACCGACGATTTCCGCGCCATAGCGCTGTGCGAGTTCGATGGCAAACGCGGTCTTGCCGCTCGCCGTCGCGCCGCCCAACAGCAGCACGCCGCAGCCGTCCGGGGTGTTCACCGCCGCGACCGTTTCGCTTGTTTCGGCTCGGAGTATTTGGAGGCGGCGTCAGCGGCTTCTGGCCGACGGCTGATCTTCATTCGATCCGGGCGACATGACGACACCGGGGTCTCACTTCAGGTCGGGCTCTGGCACCGTGCAAAGCCGACGGCACTTAGCAACAACACAGCTATTTCATCCGCTTGGGTACGGCCCTTTCGAGGCATCGTTATCTTTGCGGTCCCTCTGGCGGGTCATCGATCACTGAAGGGATACGGCAAATTATTAAAGATTTGATCCGCAACCTTTAATATGTAATATGGCTGCCGGTTATTCAAGGGTATGGGGTCACACCACCGATATCGCTCATCCTCGCGACGCAATCGCGGGACTCTGTGACCCGCCTCAATGCTACCGTTGTACCGAGTCGATTCAGTCGGTTGCAGCACACGATGCCACCAATCAGTGGGTGGGATTCTTCGCACATGCCTGCACGCGTGCCGTCGCCGATGCAGAACTTTTCGAGCAGCGCGTCAGCGCCATCCAAGCTGACTGGCGAAAGCGCATCCCGGATGTTCGATCTGATGCAACGGCACGAATTCTCACCGATCGCCTGCCCGAAACTCCCATCGTCACGGTGAACGCCGCCGCCGCGACCGTTGGCCGGTCGTTTCCTGCCACAAACGATCCCATACAACGACTGGTCCAAGCGGGCATTCTCTTCGCGACAAAAACCGGGCTCCGAAATCGAGCTAAGCCATTCTAAACGAAATCTAAATACGCTTGAACAGCCGCGCGATCGCGTCGGGTTCGAGCCGGACGATGGTCGGCCGGCCATGCGGGCAGTGCATCGGGTTTTCGCAGCGCCCCAACCGCTCGACGAGCGTCGTCATCTCCGCGAACTCGAGCCGTTCGCCCGCGCGCACGACCGAATGGCACGCCAGCGACGCCCACACGCGCTGTGCGGCATCGAGGCCGCGGCAATCGTCGCTCAACCCGTCGATGAAATCGGCCACGTCGAACGCGCGCGTTTTACCGGCGTGGACGAGCCGGGCGGGCGTGGCGGTGATGCGATAGGCGCGTTCGCCGAACGGCTCGAGATGCAGGCCGCCCGCGGCGAGCGTCGGGAGCGCCGCATCGAGCCGATCCGCCTGATCGGGCGTGACCTCGAAGCTGTGCGCGACGAGCAGCGGTTCGGATGCCCCGCTGTGCGCGGCGTTGGCGCGCAATTGTTCGAAGACGATCCGTTCGTGCGCCGCGTGCTGGTCGATGAGCACGATCGCGTTGCCGTCGCTGGCCAAGATGAAGGTGCGGTCGATCTGCGCAAGGACGCGCAGCGCCGCTTGCTCGCGAACTTCGAGGAACGAGTCGCTCCAGTCAACGACGCTGCGTTCGGTGTTCGCGCTCGCGGCCGGCGGACTGAACGAGACCGAGCGTTCGAGGCGCGCGACGGCGCCGCGCCGCAGCGCGGCACCGAGCGCTTCTTTGACCAGCGCCGTCACCCGTTCGCCGTGACGCAGGCGCACGTCGCTTTTGGTCGGATGCACGTTGGGGTCGACTTCGTCCGGCGGCACTTGCAAAAACAGCACGCCGTACGGATGTCGCCCGACCATCGCGAAGGTTCGATACGCCGCGCTCCACGCGCCTGAGACCAGCGTGCTGCGCAGCAATCGTCCGTTCACGAAGAGCACTTGCGCCCGCCGGTCGGGCCGATCGTCGCCCGGCGAACTCACGAAGCCCGTCACACCGGCGGCTTGCGCGTCGCTGCCGGCCCGCACTTCGACGAGCGGCTGCGCGCTGCGGCCGAACACGTGCGCTAAGCGCAAGCTCAGATCGTCGCCGGCCGCGAATGCGAAGATCGGCCGGCCGTCGTGGTCGAGCGAAAAACCAACCTCGGGATACGCTAGCGTCAGCGTCGCCAGCCACACCGAGATGCGCGCGAACTCCGCACCGGGCGAACGCAGATACTCGCGCCGCACCGGAACGTTGACGAAGAGGTCGCGCACGGTCACGCGCGTGCCGGGCGGTCCCGCGCACGGCTGCGGCGCGCCGATCGTTTCGCCGAACGCCTCGATTGAGGTCGCGATCTGCGCCGCGCTCGTTCGCGACACGATCGTCACGCGGGCGATCGCCGCAATCGACGCCAGTCCCTCACCGCGAAAACCGAGCGTCGCGATGCGCGTCAAGCCGTCGGCACCGCTCAACTTGCTCGTCCCGTGCCGCAGCGGAGCGAGCCCGATGTCGTCGGCCGCGATCCCGCTGCCGTTGTCGGCGACCTCGATCTCGGTCATCCCGCCGCCGCGCACGCGCACGGCGATGCGCGTGGCGCCGGCGTCGAGCGCGTTCTCAACGAGTTCTTTGACGACCGAAAGCGGACGTTCGACGACTTCGCCGGCCGCGATCTGCCCGACGGTTTGGGCGTCGAGCACGCGGATCGCGCGCACGCCGTTCAGCATGGGGGCGCCCTCACGGCAAGACCTCGAACAGCAGCGGCTGCTCGAACATCGCGGCTTTGGCAAGTTTGCCGCGCAGCGGTGCCTGCGCCTCGAGCGTCGGCCGGCCTTCGAGCGCGTCGGCGATTTCTTTGGCGCGGGCGACGACCGTTGGCGGCAGGCCGGCCATCCGCGCGACTTCGATGCCGAACGATCGCGAACTGCTGCCCGGCAAGACGCGGTGCGAAAAGACCGGCACTCCGCGCCGCGACGTGTTCTCGACCGCCGTGATGTGAAAGTTCGCCACGAGCGGCCAGCGGTCGGCGAGCGCGACGAGTTCGTGGAAGTGCGTCGCGAAGAGCACCAGCGGGCCGTGCGCTTCGCGCTCGAGCAGATACTCGCAGATCGCCTGCGCGATCGCGAGGCCATCGACCGTTCCGGTGCCGCGACCGATCTCGTCGATGAGCAGCAGGCTGCGTTCGGTCGAGCGGCGCAGGATCGTGGCCGCTTCGGCCATCTCGATGTAAAACGTCGATTGCCCCGAAGCCAAGTCGTCGCCCGCGCCGATGCGCGTGAAGATGCGGTCGACGATGCCCAACGTCGCCGACGCGGCGGGGATGAACGAACCGATTTGGGCCAAGATGACGAGCAGCGCGGACTGCCGCAGATACGTCGATTTGCCGCCCATATTCGGCCCGGTGAGCAGCATGAAGCGTGCCGCGCCCGGACCGAGGTGTAAGTCGTTGGGCACGAACGACGAGCCGAGCAGTGACTCGACGACGGGATGGCGGCCGTCGACGATCTCGATCGTGCTCGCCGCGGAGAACGCCGGTCGCACGTAGCCGCGTTCGGCCGCGATTTGCGCCAGCGAGCAAGATGCATCGAGTTCGGCCAGCGCCTCGGCGCAGACCAGCAACGCGTCGACGCGCTCGGCGATCCGCTCGACGAGCGCGTCGAAGAGCGCGGATTCCAAGCGCAACTGGCGCGCCTGAGCGCTGGCGATGGCAACGTCGAGTTCGCGCAGTTCGGGCGTGACGAAGCGTTCGCCGTTGGCCAGCGTCTGTCGGCGCGTGTAGTCGCTTGGGACGTTGGCGACGTTGGCTTTGCCGACTTCGATGGCGTAGCCGAACGCCGACGCGTATTTAATCTTGAGCGATTTGATGCCGGTCCGTTCGCGCTCGCGCTCCTCGAGCGCCGCGAGGCGCGCGCGCGTGTCGCCGCGCAGGCTGACGCACTCGGCCAGCTCGGGCGACGCCGCGGGACGAATCACGCCGCCGTCGGCGAGCGTCGCGGGCAGTTCGTCGAGGAGCAGCGCGCCGAGGTCGTCGCGCAGTGCCGCGAAGTCGCCCAGCCGTCGCACGAGGTCCCGCAGCGGTGCCGGAAGGTGCGCGGCGCCCAGCGCGTCGGCGATCGGATCGAGATACGCCAGCGTCCGCCGCAGCGATCCCAGATCGCGCGGCAGCACGCGCCGGAAGCGAATCTTCTGCGCGATCCGTTCGAGATCGAAGCAGCGGTGCAGCACGTCTTGCAAGGCGCTGCGGCGCACGGCGTCGCGCACCAGCGCTTCGACGCAATCGCCGCGCGCCTCGATCGCCCGGCGCTCGACGAGCGGCGCGAGAATCCAGCGCCCGAGCATGCGCGACCCCATCGCCGTGCGGGCGCGGTCGATGGTCGCGAGCAGCGTGGCGCGCGGATTGGCGCCAAGCGCCCGGGTGAGTTCGAGATGCTTGCGCGTATTGGGGTCGAGCGCGAGAAACGTTGATTGGACGTAAAATTGCGGCGGGCGCAGCGCCTCACCGCCGCCTAGCGCGAACCCCGCGCGCCGCACGAACGCGCCCAGCGCATCGAGCGCGCGATACATCGCGAGCGACTCATCGCGGGAAAACCCATTGGCGAGATCGCGCACGCGGCCGTCGACCATCGCGAGCAGCGGTGTCGCGATCCGGGTACGCGCGCCGTCGAGCGCCCGCGCCAGCGTCGCGCGCAACTCGCCGGGGACGTCGGCGACGAGTTCGGCCGGCTCCAGGCGCAAGATCTCGCCGAGCGCTTCGTCGAGCGCACCGCCGCCGCTGAAGGCCGTGGCCGACGCGTGGCCGGTTGAGATGTCGGCATGCGCCAACGCGACGACGTCTTCGTACACCGTGATCGCCGCGAGAAAATTGTTGGCGCCGCGCTCGAGCAGGTGCTCCTCGATCAACGTTCCGGGCGTCACGATGCGCACCACGTCGCGCCGCACGAGTTTGTTGGGCACCGGCGCCTCGAGCTGCTCGGCGAGGGCGACGACCCGCCGTTGCGCGACGAGCTTCGCGAGGTACCCATCGAGCGCGTGATAGGGAACGCCGGCCATCGCCACCCGCTGGCCTCCCGCTTCTTTCGAGGTGAGCGCGATCGAGAGAAGCCGCGCGATGAGTTCGGCGTCTTCGCCGTACGCTTCGTAGAAGTCGCCGACCCGTGAGAGCAGAATCGCTTCGGGATGCTTCGCTTTCATACCAAAGTACTGCTCGAGCATCGGAGAGTATTTCACGCCGCTCATGCGCAGTCGTCCGGCATCGTTACGAGCATTCTCTGGGGCGCCGAGCGAGGCATGCCGCCGCCCGCGTCAAAGCCACGTTCAATGGAGACTGAATCACCCCGCAACAAGGTCGGTGCGATCTACGACCTGCGCGCCGCTGTCGAAACCAAGGTCCGTGCCGAACGCGACGTCGAGCGGGATGCCTCGCCGGCCGCGCGCGACGCGCTCTTGGCCGCTGCGCTCGATGTCGAAGCCAAAACGCAGGATGCCATCGACGTGTGCCACGAGTGCGGCCACGAGCATCCCGCGGGGTTCGACCACGTCCAGCACGCCCGCGTCAGCAGCCGCGACAACAACGTCCTGCACGTCGATTTTCGCCCGGCTGCCGAGCCCCCGAGAAAGACCACCCCGAAGTAGGCGTTAAGCGAAACGCTCGTCGGTCTCGGCGACCGCGGCCTCCGCCGCCGAACACCGCTTGACCAAGCGCACCTGCGTCCCGTGGTCGGTGTACTCCATCTCGTCCATGAGCTGGCGCATGATGAAGGTGCCGAAGCCGCGCGGCGCCGTCGAGAGCGGCTTCACGTAATCACTCGCGTTCCAGCGGTCGAAGCCTTTGCCGGCATCTTTGATCTCGACGGTGAATTCGCGGCCGTCGAAGCGGCAGCGCACGTCGATATTGGTTCCGTTGACGTAGCCGTGCTCGGCGCAGTTTGCCAAGGCTTCACCGACGGCACTTTCGATGTCGCTCAGATCGTCACCCGAAAACCATTGCCGGGGGAACGCCACGACCGCCCGGCGAGCTTTCCCCACCGACTCGTACGCGCTGGGAAATTGGGCACGATACTCAGCCACGATCTCCGAGGTACCCTTCGGTGGTCGGCTGCTAAACGAGAACCAATGCCCGTTCACCCGGATAAAGGTCCCGTCGGCTAATGCTTCGCGCGCGAACGGCGTGCCGCGAAGCCCCGGCCGGCGACATGAACGCTACGTCCAGAACATGTCGCATTCAACGTCTGCGAGCAAGCGGCCTAACCGGATAGGCAGTTGGGGGCGCATGCGTGGGCCGTCAGCGCAACGCCAGCAAGTCGACGAATCCGCCGGCCGGCAGCGCCGCGCCAACCGGTTCGCCAGGGTCGGCGTAGCGGGCGCAGCGGCTGACGGCGACGCCTTTGACGCCCCACACGAACGCCTGCTCGACGCGCACGTCGACCCACGGCCGATCGGGACGCGGCGCGGCTTCGATCGTGGGGAACACGACCGTCACGTTATCGGTGGTTTTCGCGCTGAGCATCAAACGGTCTTTGCGCGAACTGCCGGTGACGAGCGCGCGCACGATCGTACCGATCTTGCGGTCGTGGTAGGCGCGGCAAGCCGCGTCTTGCGCGGCGGCGACCGCGCGCAGGCGGCGGTGGGAAACGGCGGGATCGATCGGTTCCCAATGCGCTGCGGGCGTGCCGCGCCGCGGCGAGTACACGAAGGAATACGCTTGGGCAAACATGCCGGTTGAAACGAGCGCGAGCGTTTGCTCGAAGTCGGCTTCCGTTTCGCCCGGAAACCCGACGATCACGTCGGTCGTGATCGCCCAGCCGGGGTTGTGCCCCAAGAACATCGCAACGCCCTCGCGATACTCGTCAACGGTGTATTTGCGGTTCATGCGCCGCAGCATCGGGTTCGAACCCGACTGCACGGCCAGATGAAAGCGCGGATTCATTTGCGGGATGGCAGCTAGCGCCCGGGCCAGCTTTTCGTTGAGATCTTTGGGATGCGAGGTGACGAACGAGAGGCGTTCGACCCCCGGGATCGCGGCGACGTGCCCGCACAAATCCGCGAAATCCGCGCCGGTCGCCGGTTCCTTATACGCATTGACGGTCTGCCCCACGAGCGTGACGTCGCGCGCCCCCGCAGCGACCTTGGTGCGCACTTCGGCCAAAATCTCGGCCAGCGGCCGGTGATCGAAACGCCCGCGCACGTGCGGCACGATGCANNCCGCGCTGCACGTTGACGAACGCGCGCAGAAAGTCATACGGTCCGGCGACCCCCTCGCCGACGCCGCCCATCGGTTTTTCGAGTTCCCGTTCGAGCGTGCGATCGTCGTCGCCAAAGTCATCGCGCCACGCCGCGAGCTGATCGCCGAGCCGCCGCAGTTCTTTGGTGCCGAAGATCGCATCGATATGCGGCGCGAGCGTGCGCATGCGGTCGCGGTCTTGTTCGGCCAAGCAGCCCGCGACGACGACTTTGACGCTCGGATCGACGAGCTTGATCGCCTTCCACTGTCCGATGCGGCCGTACGCGCGCGTCTCGGCATTCTCGCGCACCGTGCAGGTGTTGAGCAGCAGCACGGACGCGTCTTCGGGCCTCTCGGCGACCGAGTAACCGGCGCTCGCCGCGCGCCGCGCGATGTACTGCGAGTCGGCGTCATTCATCTGGCAGCCGTGCGTTTCGATATAGATACTAGCCAATTCAATTCGCTTTCGCGTCGTTCGCCGTCAACTGCTTGAGCAGTTCGAGCGGCAGATAGAGCGCCGCGCCGATCACCGTTGGAGCGGCATCGAAGGTCACGCTGCGGCCATCGAAGTGGTACGCCGTCGAGCCGACCGTCGCATCGACGGCGTGGTGTTCGTAGCGGATCGTCACCCGCGAGCCGTCGATCTTCAAGGCGGCCGCGGGCAAATAGTCGGACGCCGGGGCGACGACCGCCAACCGCGGCGCCGTCGAATCATCGTCGCGCAGCACGACGTCGGTCACCATATCGGGATACACCGTGATCGTGCGCGTCATCTTCCCGGCGGCCGTGACGGCCACGAGTTCATGCGTCCCGCTCGGCACCGAATAGGTGCCGGTCGGATCGGGGGCCAGCGCGCTGCCGTCGAGCAGCAGCGAGCGCGGCACGACGCCTTTGATCGTGAACGAACCGTCGCCGCCGCGCATGCTGCGCGCACGGGTCAGCACGACGGATGATAACGCGGTGGTCCCCGGCATCACGCTTACGTCGACGTCGGTCGAGTTCCAGCCGGTCCGGTTCAGGCTCACGGTGTGCCGTCCGGCGGAGATCGCGTCGAGCACGACCGGACTGTGCCCAACGTACGTTCCATCGAGCCACACGTCGGCGGCGGTCGGGAGGGTCGTGACGTACAAAGCGCCGGTCGGGACGGTACCCAACAGGAACACGGACGCGCAGACGGCGAGGAGCGCCGGACGAGGGAACATGTCGACCCGAGCGGTTCGCCGAAGGTAGGCGCTCACCATGTCCGATTCCACCTACGACGATATCGCGCTGGGCGACGAGACCGAGCTTGCCCGCAGCGATGACTTCGAGGGTGGCGCCTCCCTGCGCATTCGCCCCGCCACCGTGGCGATCGTCGGCCGGCCCAACGTCGGCAAGAGCGCGCTCTTTAATCGGCTGATCGGCCAGCGCCTGGCCATCGTCGAGGACACGCCCGGCGTGACCCGCGACCGGCTCTACGCCCTGGGCGACTGGCGCGGGCGGACGTTCACCTTCGTCGACACCGGCGGCATCGACACGGACAGCGACCCCGAAGACACGATCGCAGCCGGCACCCGCGCCCAGGCCGAGATCGCCGCCCGCGACGCCGACGTGATCGCCTTCGTGGTCGACAGCCTCGCCGGCCTCACGCCGCTCGACACCGAAGTCGCCGGGATTTTGCGCCGCACGAAGCGCCCGGTTATTCTCGTGGCGAACAAGGCCGAGTCGCCCACGGCGCAGATGTCCATCTACGGCGAGTTTTCGGCGCTGGGCTTCGGCGAGCCGATCGCCGTATCGGCGATCCATGGTGAGGGAACCGGCGATCTGCTCGACGAGATCGTCGATCGCTTACCGGCCGAATCGGACGCCGAAAGCGCCGCCATCGAGCTGTCGATCGCGCTCATCGGTCAGCCCAACGTCGGTAAAAGCTCGCTGCTTAACGCGCTGCTCAACGAGGAACGCGCGATCGTTTCCGATGTGCCGGGCACGACCCGCGATGCGATCGACACCCTTTTTCAGTTTCACGACCACCGCATCCGGCTGATCGATACCGCCGGCGTGCGGCGCAAGGCCGGCAAGCACGGTCCGATCGAGTATTACAGCTCGCTGCGTTCGCTCAAAGCAATCGCGCGCTGCGATATCGCGCTGCTGCTGATCGATTCGATGCAGGGTCCGCTCAACGCCGATCGGCGGCTCGCCGGAATCGCACTCGAAGAGCGTAAGGGCCTCATCATCGTGGGCAACAAATGGGACCTCGTGCGCGAGCAGGGCGAATATTCGCAAGGCGAACTCATCAAAGAGATCCACGCGCTCGTTCCGTTCGCGTCGTTCGCGCCGGTCACGTTCCTGAGCGCGCTCACGAAGCGCAAGTTAGGCGGCCTCATGCCGCTCATCATGAAAGTCGCGGCCAATCTCGACCGCCGCATCCCAACCGCCAAACTCAATGCGATCGTGCGCGATGCGGTGCTCGCGCATCCGCCGCCGATGGCCGCCGGCCGGCCGCTCAAGATCTTCTACTGCGCGCAAGTCGCGGCGCATCCGCCGCTGTTCGTCTTCCATTGCAACGAGCCGGACGGTTTCGGTTCGTCGTACAAGCGCTTTCTCGAGAATACGCTGCGCTCGAATTTCGACTTCGAGGGCGTCCCGCTGACGCTTGAATTCCGCGAGCGTTCGCGGGTCGAACTCGCGACGTGAACGCGGTCGGTCTCGCGGCACTCGCCGTGCTCGGCGGATTCTTCATGGGCTCCATTCCGTTCGGCGTGATCGTTTCGCGCGTTTTTTACGGGCGCGATATCCGCGCGGCGGGCAGCGGCAACATCGGCGCCGCGAACGCGTTACGAACGCTCGGGCGCACGGCGGGCCTCGCGGTCTTGTTGCTCGACGCGCTCAAGGGGATCGTCGCGGTCGAAGTCGCCGCGTGGCTCCTGTTGCGCGTGCCGCTCGCGATCCCGGTCGCTGGCGGCGAATATACGATCGGCTATCCCGGGAAGGCCTTCGACCTGATGCCGATCGCGGGCGCCGCGGCCGTGTTCGGCCACTGTTACACGCCGTGGTTGCGTCTGCGCGGCGGCAAGGGCGTCGCGACGTTTCTCGGCGCGACGTTTGCACTCGCGTGGCCGGCCGGTCTCGCGTTCGTCGGCATCTGGCTCCTGATCGTGCTGCCCACGGGCTTGGCGTCGCTCGGATCGATCGCGGGCGTCGTCGTGGCCGGGCTCGTGCTCGTGGCGACGAATCACGAGTACGGCGCCTCCGGCCTGCTCTACGCGTTCGTCTGCGCGTTCGTCGTGATCGTCAAGCATCGCGAAAACATCGGCCGGCTCGCGGCGGGCAACGAAAACCGCCTGCAATTACTGAAGCGCTGAAGGCGGCGCGGCGCGGCGCGACGTAGGTGAAATCGCAATGATATCTTCGAACGATTTTCGCAACGGCGTGACCATCGTGATCGAGGGCCAACTCTGGACCGTCATCGAGTTCTTGCACGTCAAGCCGGGAAAGGGCTCCGCCTTCGTGCGGACCCGCCTCAAGAACGTCAAGACGGGCTCCACGGTCGAGCGGACGTTCCGGGCCGGCGAAAAGCTCGAGCGCGCCACGGTCGACAACCGCGACATGGCGATGCTCTATAACGACGACGAGGGCTACCACTTCATGGACGTCGAGTCGTATGAGAACGTCACCCTGCAGCGCGAGATCATCGGCGATCCGGCCG
>PLAE01000145.1 GCA_003134035.1 Candidatus Velthaea versatilis | reverse complement strand
GGCATCGGCAACGGCATCTCGCTCATCATTTTCGTCGGAATCGTGCTGCGTTTTCCGTCGCAGGTGTCGCAGACGTTCTCGCTGGCCAATAAGGGCAACGTCAACTACCTCGGGCTGGTGATCTTCATCGTGATCGCGCTCGTCACGATCGTTTCGATCGTGTTCCTCTACCAGGGGCAGCGCCGGATCCCGGTGCAGCAGGCGCGCCGGGTCGTGGGCCGCAAGCTGTTCGCCGGCCGCTCGAGCTATATTCCGCTGCGGCTCAACAACGCNNGATCATCTTCGCGATTTCGATCTTGATTTTGCCCCAGCAGGCGCTCACGTGGTTCCAGCACGGCCAAACCGGCTGGGCGGCGTCGACGGCGCTCTTCATGCAGACGTATTTCGGGCCCAACACGGTGCTCTATAACATCGTCTATTTTCTGCTGGTCGTCGCGTTCACGTTCTTCTATTCGGCCGTCGTCGTCAACACGCGCGACATCGCCGACAACCTCAAAAAGTCGGGGTCGTTCATCCCCGGCATCCGGCCCGGCCAGCCGACGGTCGATCACATCAATAAAATTCTGCTGCGGATCACGACCGCCGCGGCGATCTACCTCGGCATTCTCGCCGTTCTCCCATCACTTCAGCGCGACGTTGGCCTCAACGGGCTCTACATCGGCTCGACCTCGCTGCTGATCGTCGTCGGCGTCGCGCTCGACTCGATCACGCAGATCGAGGCACGGTTGGCGATGCGCGACTACCGCGGGTTCATCAAAAAATAGATGATTCTCATATTTTTGGGTCCGCCCGGCGCGGGTAAGGGCACGCAGGCCAAGATCATCGAGGAGCGCTTCGCGCACCGTCAGATCTCGACCGGCGACCTGCTGCGCGCGCACCGCGCCAACAAAACCGCGCTCGGACTCGAAGCCCAGTCATACATGGACGCCGGCAAGCTCGTCCCCGACGACCTCATCATCCGCATGATGGAACACGAACTGGCCAACGCCAAAGACGTGATCGTCGACGGCTTTCCGCGCACCGTGGCGCAGGCCGAGGCGTTCGATGCGCTGCTCGCGGCCAAGCAGCTGTCGGCCAAGGCCGTCGTGTTCGACGTCGACCAGAATGTCCTGATGGCTCGGTTGACGGGCCGCTGGACCAATCCGCGCAACGGCCGCGTGTACCATACGATCTTCAACCCGCCGCGTGTCCCCGGCATCGACGATGAGGACGGCGGCGAGCTGATCCAACGGCCCGACGACAAAGCCGAGACGATCGAAAAGCGGTTGCGCGAGTACGAGGAAAAGACGGCTCCTCTCATTGCGTATTACGGCCGAGCCGGAAACGCGATTCATGTGAACGCCTTGGCCGACATCGCCGTCGTGACCGACGAGGTCGTCAAAGCCCTGCCGGGTCTGGCGCCGACCGGGCACGCGGCATGATCACGATCAAGTCGCCGCGTGAGATCGAGATCATGCGGCGCAGCGGAAAGATCACGTCCAAGACGCTGGCAATGCTCATGCAGACCGTGCGCGCCGGGATGACGACCGGCGAGGTGGACCGGTTAGCCGAAGAATCGATTCGCTCGATGGGCGGCATCCCGACCTTCGTTGGCTATCACGGCTATAAACACACAATCTGCGCGTCGGTTAACGATGAAGTCGTCCACGGCATTCCCGGCTCGCGCGTGCTTGTCGAGGGCGACCTCCTCTCGATCGATATCGGCACGACGCTCGAGGGCTATGTTTCGGACTCCGCGGTGACCGTTCCGATCGGGAGCGTCAGCGCCGAAGCGACCCGCCTGATGCGGGTGACCCAAGAGTGCCTGATGCTCGGGATCGCACAAATGCAGAAGGGCAACCGGCTCTCGGACATCGGTGCCGCCATTCAGGCGCATGCCGAGAAGCACGGCTTCGGGGTCGTGCGGGATCTCGTCGGCCACGGGATCGGCACGAAGATGCACGAGGAGCCGCAGGTGCCCAACTACGGTTCGCCGGGCCAGGGGCCGATTTTGCGGCCCGGGCTGTGCCTGGCGATCGAGCCGATGATCACCCAAGGGAGCTTCACGGTTGAAACTCTCGACGACGGCTGGACGGTTGTCACCGAGGATGGTAAACTAGCGGCGCACTTCGAGCACACCATCGCGATAACCGACGAGGGTCCGCGGATCCTCACGTTGCGGGATACCGGCGAGCATCAGGACGTGGCACGCTTCCGGCCCAAGGAGGAAGTTGCTGCGTAATGGCTCGGGGGCACCGTCGCGGCGGAGAACGGTCGGAAAAGCGGCGCACCGGAAGTGCGAACGCAGCGGCCTCGGCGACACCCAAAGAAGAAGCGATCGAAGTCGAGGGAACGATCGTGGAACCGTTACCCAACGCGATGTTTCGCGTCGAGCTCTCCAGCGGCCATCGCGTGCTTGCGCATGTTTCGGGCAAGATCCGCATGAACTACATTCGGATTCTGCCCGGGGACCGCGTCCTCATCGAACTCTCGCCGTACGATCTCACGCACGGCCGGATCACCTACCGGTACAAGTAAGAAAGGCCGTCCGGCTCGCGGACGCAAGGAATCACATGAAAGTCCGACCGTCAGTCAAGCGTATGTGCGATAACTGCAAAGTCATTCGCCGTGAAGGTAAGGTTCGCGTCATTTGCAGCGTGAACCCGAAGCACAAACAGGTCCAGGGGTAAATCCATGGCTCGAATCTCCGGCATCGATCTACCGCGTGAGAAGCGCATCGAGATCGCGCTCACCTACATTTTCGGCATCGGGCTGCCGACAGCCCAGCGTCTGCTTGGTCAAACGGGCGTCGATCCGAATGTGCGGGTGAAAGATTTGGCCGCCGAAGACGAGCAGAAGCTGCGCGAAGCCATCGACGGCAAAATCAAAGTCGAAGGCGACCTGCGGCGGGAAGTCGCCGGGCACATCAAACGCCTGACCGACATCGGCTGCTACCGGGGCATTCGTCATCGCCGCGGTTTGCCGGTGCGCGGGCAGCGCACCAAGACCAATGCCCGGACGCGCAAAGGTCCCAAGCGCACGGTCGCGGCCAAGAAGAAAGTCACCAAGAAGTAAAGCCGACCGGGCGCTTGGTGCTCGCCCCGCGTCCCTCGCCGATCCGACTCGAAACCCGTGCGCGACGTGATCCGCGGGCCGGTCTCCGATCCCGGGCGAATCAGAGGCGTGATGCACTTTGCTGGTTTTGATCACATCGATCTGCGCGTTGCCAGTATCGATGACGAGCGCCCGCTCTACGACGCGCTGCTGCCCGCGTTGGGTCTGACCGAGATCGTCGATTCGCCCGGCGCTCGCGAATATTACGAGCGGGCGGAACCCGGCGAGGCGCGTCGTTTCTTCGGACTCAATGCCGATGCGCGGCACGTCGGGGACGCCACGCGGATCTGTTTTGCCGCCGTCTCGGCGGCCGACGTCGACCGGCTCGCGGGGATTGCGCGCGGCGCCGGCGCGCGTGCGATGGAAGGCCCCGAGATTCCGTACTCGTCGGAGAAGTATTACGCGGTTTTCTTTGAGGACGGCTGCGGCAACAAACTCGAGATCGCGTACCGGCGCCCGCACCACGCCCAAGCGGCGGCGGCGGTGGACGACATCGAGAACGCCGAGTAGGAGCCTGCCCGCGGCTTCGCTCGGTAAACCCGGGGCATTCAGCCGGGAAACGGAAGTTGGGCGCCCAAGTTTCGTTCGACGCAACGATCGTAAATGTGGCTTGCCACAGCGATGTCCCAGATGCCGACGCCGAGCGATTCGAACAGCGTGATCTGCGTGTCGTCGCTGCGTCCCGGCACACTGCCGGCCACGATGTCGGCCAGCCGTACGGCTTGCGCCCAATGAAAAGCGCCGGCCGCCTCGGCCGCCAGCAGATCGCCCGCTTCGACTTTGGCCTGAGCGACGTCTTCGACCGCGACGACCGCCGCACGCCGGACGGTATCGGCGTCGATTTCGGCCGCGTGCGCGCGGTTGGATCCGGCTGCGTTGACGTGCGTGCCCGCCTGCAGCCAGGTTCCTGACACGACCGGCGTCGTCGCACTCGTCATCGTGACGACGACGTCCGCGCCCTCGACGGCTTCGCGCGCTCCGGCGGCGGCGTCGGCCGGCCGATCCAGGCGTGCCGCCGCCTGGGCGCAGAAGGCGTTCAGTCGCTGCGGATCGCGACCCCAGACGCGAATCTCGTCAATCGGACGCACCGCGCAGATCGCTTCGATCTGGGTGTGCGCCTGAAACCCGGTGCCGATCACGCCTAGCGAACGCGCGTCGGCGCGCGCCATGGAGCGCGTCGCCACGCCCGATGCCGCGCCGGTGCGCGTTTGGCCCAACCCGTTGGCTTCGATGAGCGCGAGCATCTCGCCCAGGGGCGAATACAACGTGACCCAAAAGCGCGCGCCGCGCGGCCCGACCGTATACGTTTTGTGCCCGACGCGGCCGTCGAGCGCGGCGGGCAAAACCTGCAGCACCGCAGCGCCCGAGTTCACCCGTTGCCGCGGCGCATTCATCGCCGTGCCGTCCGCGATCTTGCGCGCCGCCGCATCGAGCAGCCGCAGCGCGTCGTGCATCGAGAGCGTGGCCGCCACGTCCGCTTCGGTGAGATAGAGCGGCATCAGATCGCTGCGACGGCGCCGACGTCTTGCGCGCCGTGCCCCGCGGCGATGGCGCGATCGAAAAACGTCGCGATCTCGGGCAGGACGTCATAGTGCACGCCGCGGCGGGCGCCTTCTTCAAGCATCAGCCGGACGTCTTTGCGCGCCATCGTCAACTCCCAGGCCGGCGCGAAATTACCCTCAGCCATATTCTTGCCGCGGATGTCGACGGCACCGGTGAGTTTGAAATCGCCGAACAGCCCGTGCGCCTCGCCGGGCGAGATTCCCAGCGAACGCGCGAATTTATACACGTCGGCGAGTCCGCTCACCACGAACACCAGCATCATGTTGCCGAACAATTTGAACGCGGCGGCGCGTTCGTCGCCGGGACCAACGTTGACGAGCTTGCCCGTCATCGGTTCGATAAACGGCCGAATCCGCGCATCGCGTTCGGGCGGCCCCGATACGAGCATCAGTCCGGTGTGTTCGAGCGCGTTTTTGGGTCCCATGAACATCGGCACGTGCGCGAAGAAGAGACCGCGCTCGCCCCAGCGCGCGTAGCGCTCGGCGGTCGGCGTCGGTGCGGTCGTGGTGTGGTCGATGATGAGCGTCCGCGGCTCGATCTGCGCTGCAAGCGGTTCGAGAACCGCGTCGACCGACGCGTCGTCGGCCAGCGTGACATGGATGCGTTCCGCGCCGCGGATAGCCGCGCGGGGATCGGTAAACGCCGTTGCGCCATAGCGTTCGAGCGCTTTGGCGCGCTCCGGCGAGCGGTTCCACACGGCGACCTTTTCACCGCGCTCGAGTGCGGCGCGGACGAATCCCGCGCCCATGAGTCCCGTTCCAAAATGTGCGATCATCGCGCCGTCCTTCGTAATATGCGCTGGTAGGTTGCCACGGCGCCGAAGCGGCAGATTTCGCGATAGCGTCCGGCGGCGATTTCGGCCCGCAGCGCGGGCAAAACGGTCGCCGTAAATTCCGCATTCGGGTAGTCGTCGGCGTAGACGAGATAGTCGACCCCGCTGATCGTCGCGAGGGTTGCCTGCGGATAACGTGCGGCGATCGCGGAAAACCACTCGTCGTGCGTTGCTACCGACGCGTTGGTCGGAACGCATGCAAGCGCGCGTCGCGCGTCGGGCAGATCGTGATAGTTCGGGCGCAGAAAGTGTGCCGGATGGAGCGGATTGAAGAACGCTAGCACGATGGCGGTTAGGCCGAGGGCGGCGTTGCACCAGCGCAGCGCTCGACGCTGCGCCGCCGCGAACGCGGTTGCCGCGAGCAGCCACGGAATCCAGAGCGCCGCGTAATGATTGCCCATGTGGTAGACGAGTCCGCTGTTGGCGAGCAGGACGATGAGCAATCCGGGCAGCGCCAGCAGCGACCAGCGTGAAAAGAGCGGCAGAAACGCCAGCGGCGCCAACGCTTCGAGCAGATACGTCAGCCGGCCGAAGGTAAAAAACGTCTGGGCGACATCGAGCGGGTGCAGCAGCGGTGCCAGCGCGAGTTCGACCGGACCGCTTGCAAACGGATACGTGTAAAAATGGGCCGGTATCCAGCGTCCGCCCAACCGCGGGATGATCGCCCCGTAATACACGGCGAGCGCGGCGAAGGCGAGTGCCGCCGCGGCGAACCACGCCCGCCGCGAACGCCAGCCGCCGGCGCCGAGTGCGAGACCCGCGATGCCGAGTTCGAGACACACATCTTCGCGGATCCCGCACGCCAAAACGATGCACGCCGCGAACCAAGCCCAACGTCGCCGGTCGGCCGCGACGATCGCGCCGAGCGCGAGCGGCGTGAACAGCCCGATTTCGTGGAATTCACCCCAGCCCACAGCCAGCAGCGGCGGATAGGCCAGTCCGAGGACCGCGACGCGCAACGCGATGCGCGGTCCGGCCCGCGGCGCAACTAGCGCCTCGAGCAGCGGGCCGGCCGTCACCGTCGCGGCGGTTTGCACGAGTTGCAGCGCGTACGCGGCGTGCGTGAGTGCCATCCACGGCCAGAGCAGCGCGAGCGCCGGCGACCAGTGATACCGGTAGTGCGTACCGCCTTCGATGCCGTTGCGCATGCCGCCGAACGCGTCGAGCACGACCTGTACGAAGGTTCCGGTGTCCGCACCGTACGTCCACAAGCAAACGCGCAGCCAATCCAGCAGCGCCAGCAACGCGAAGACGCCGGCGGTCCACCACCATACCGGGGGCACCCGGCGCAGTGCGGCGAGCGAAAGCGGACCTCGGGTCAGCGTGTTATCCCGTCAGAAGCGTCAGATGAGCGATGCGTCGCAACACCGCGCGCGACCCCGCGACGCTCGATTGCGCGTAGATCGTCACGGCGACTTCGTTGCATATGACGCTGGTCTCCCGCGCGTCGACGAATCCGCGGGTGCACGCGGCCAATCGGCGAACTTCGGATGCCGGTGGCGTGCGGCCCAAATCGTAGTGGGCGACGACGTTACGGAGCCGTTCTTTCTTCTGTAGGTGAACAGCGCCGACGAAATCGTTCCTGCTTCGTCCCGATCTGCCGACCCAGCCGATCAATATTCGCTCCGCAGGCTGCCAGCGGTTTGAACTCGCCGGGGGCAATCTCCGTTTGCCCAGTGGGCGTTTTCCTCAACAGCCCAACGCCCCTTGGCGAGGCGATGGCGTCGCCAGGGTGTCGTCGCCGCCGCCGGCTCGTCCGTGCGGGGTTGACCGGTGCCGGCGCGAAACACCGGGCCCGGCAGCCGAAGCGGCGGGATCGAACCGCAGGCTTGACCACATGCTCGCCCGTCGGGTAGACTGTATCGTTAGCTTAGCGACGCGCATCGCGCTCGCGCTGGGTCCGCTCTCGCCGTGCGGATATTTTGAAGATCGGGCCAAGGCCATGAGGCCGGTGCCGGTCGAGGCGACGACACCCCGAGCTCGTTTTGCGCGGGGCAAGAAAAACATGACGGGAGTTCCCCTTTGGCCGCCAAGAAGCAAACCAAGACGCGCAAGAAGCGCGAGTTCAAGAACGTCGGTTCGGGTGTCGCGCACATCCATTCGTCGTTCAACAATACGATCGTCACGATCTCGGACAACCAGGGCAGCGTCATTGCATGGGCCTCGGCCGGTAATCTCGGCTTCAAGGGCTCGAAGAAATCGACGCCGTTCGCCGCGCAGATGGCCGCCGAGGCCGTTGCCCGCAAAGCGATGGAACACGGCATGAAGCAAGCCGAGGTCTACGTGAAGGGCCCGGGCGCCGGACGCGAAGCGGCGATCCGGTCGCTGCAGGCCACCGGTCTTGAGATCACGCTCATCAAGGACGTCACGCCGATTCCGCATAATGGCTGCCGGCCGCCGAAACGGCGCCGGGTGTAACGGGAGTTTAGAGAAACAATGGCACGTTATACCGCAGCCGTGTCTGCCGCATCTGCCGTCGCGAGACGGCCGCCAGCAAGACCGGCGAAAAAATCAAACTATTCCTCAAGGGCGAGCGCTGCTTGTCTAAAAAATGCGCCGTCGAGCGCCGCGGCACCGCGCCCGGNNGCGAGAAGCAGAAGATGCGCAAATACTACGGTGTCCTCGAGACCCAGTTCGAGAACTACTTTCGCCAAGCGCAGCGCGTCCCCGGGCAGACCGGCAAGGTCTTTCTGCAGCTCCTCGAGCGGCGCTTGGACAACGTCGTCTATCGCTTGAATCTTGCGTCGAGCCGGGCGCAGTCGCGCCAGCTCGTGACCCACCGCCACTTCCGAGTAAACGGCAAGCTCGTCAACATCCCGTCGTTCATCGTCAAGGCCGGCGACGTCATCACGATCGGCGAACGGTCGCTGAAGTCGACGATCTTCGCCGCCAACCTCGAAACGGCCAACGCCAGGCGCGCGCCCGAGTGGCTCGAGTTCAGCGAGCACGATAACTCGGCTCGGGTCACGTCGCTGCCCAGCCGCGAACAGATCGACACCCCGGTCGATGAGCAGTTAATCGTCGAATACTATTCCCGCTAGCGAGGATGACCATATTCCCGCCGGATCTTCGTTGCGCGACGGCTCGTTTGCTCGAGCAAATTTCGCGGTCACGCGCCTCGATCCGACGAACATCTGGGCCTCCTCGGGCAGGCTGGGTACCGTCGCGCGGGGGCGTCGGGCCCGGGTTCCGGGCGTATCCGGCGGGCGGCCCAGGTTCCAGCTTCGTCCGGCGGACAGGCCCTGGTTCCGGCTTGTTCCCCCGGGTAGGCTCGGGGTCCGGTTCCTTCGGCGTAATCGAATCGGTTTTGGTTCTCCGTAACTCGCTCGCTCTCGGTGCCGCAGGATCGAATCAGTAAGGAACGTGCAACTCGCGTCTTGGAGATCGAGTTGCCGAGAGGGCCTAGTTCAGTAAACCCCATGTTCCGTTAGGCGTAGGATCGTCCCGATGTCGTGTTGGGGCGGATAACGTAAGCGGAGAAAGATCGCATCACAACCGCATGACCGTCTTGGATTCGCCGCAAGGCGCACAAATTGAAGTTCGCGAGCGTCGCGACAACTACGCCAAATTCGTCATCGAACCGCTCGAGCGCGGATTCGGGATTACCCTGGGCAACTCGCTGCGGCGCGTGCTCCTGTCGGCGATTCCCGGCGCAGCCGTCACCTATGTGAAGATCGACGGCGTGCTGCACGAGTTTTCGACGATTCCCGGCGTCACCGAAGATACGACCGATCTGCTGCTCAACCTCAAAGGGCTGCCGATCAAGCTCAACTCCGATGATCCCAAGGTGCTCTCGCTCAACGTCCAGGGCCCCAAAGAAGTCACCGCGGGCGACATCACGCCGGATTCCGACGTCGAGATCCTCAACCCGAACTATCACATCGCGGCCCTGACCACCAAGGCGGCGAAGCTGCAGATGGAGATCGGCGTCGAAAAGCATCGCGGCTACGTGACCGCCGATCGCCAGCGCAATATCGAGCACATGATCGGGCTCATCCCGATGGACTCGATTTTCTCACCGATCCGCAAAGTGAACTTCTCGGTCGACGACACGCGCGTCGGCCAAGTCGTCGACTTCGACCGGCTTACGATCGAGATCGAAACCAATGGTTCGATCACACCCGACGACGCGCTGTCGGCGGCGGCCGACATCCTGTCGGATCAGCTCGCGCTCTTCACCAACTTTTCGACCGAAGAGAAGCCGGTTCAGACGGCGCCGGCCTCGGAATGGGACGTCCCGGTCGAGACACTCAACCTATCCGTCCGCTCGTTCAATTGCCTCAAGCGAGCCGGGATCTCAAAGGTCTCGGAGTTGCTCGACATGAGCGAGGACGAAATCATCAAGATGCGCAACTTCGGTAAGAAGTCGCTCGACGAGATCAAGCAAGTACTCGAAGAAAGGGGTCTCTCGCTGCGGCTTTCGTAACCGGCGCGCTTCGGCGCATTGCCGCTTACGGCCGAGTGAGTTCATATAATGCCGCACCAGATCGCAAAAAAACGGCTCTCGCGCACCGACGGTCATCGCAAGGCGCTGCTGCGCAATCTTGCGACGTCGTTCTTCCTGCACGAGAAGATCGAGACGACGACGACCAAAGCCAAAGAGATCTCGAAGGTCGCCGAGCGGCTCATCACGGTCGCCCGGCGCGGCGATCTCCACTCCCGCCGCCAGGTCGCCGAGTATTTGTACGACCCGCGGGTCGTTAAAAAGCTCGTCGAGCAAATCGCGCCGTTGTACAAAGACCGCACCGGCGGATACACGCGGATCACGAAATCGCGCGTTCGCCCGGGTGATGCCGCCGAGCTATCCTTCCTCGAACTCCTCAAATAAAATTTTTTGGGTGTGGCTCGGGTTCGGGGGCTTCGTCGCTACGCGGCTCGCGTGGTTGAGCACGCTTCGCCACTAGGCTCCTCGCCCGCGACCCCGATCCACACCCAAAAATGGGAGCTCATCGGTGAAGCGCTCAGCGGCTAGTTCATCGGAGTTGCGGGCGGGGACCGGGTTCGGCGGTTCGGCTCGCGGTTGACCGTAGGGCGGTTTTCGGACCTGGAAGAAGAGAATGGCTGGTATGATCGGGACGGCGGATGAACCGCGGCGGCTTAGTTCGGTAACGCGATCCTTCATCGCGGATTCGCTCACGCCGATCCAAGCATATCTCGCCCTGGCCGCCCCTGGGCGTTCGTGCCTGTTGGAGTCGGTCGAAGGCACCGATCGGATTTCACGCTTCTCGTACATCGGCACCGACTACCTCGAGTCGCGCGCCTACGACGACCGGCCCGAGATGCTGGCCGAGATTCGCTCGCTCATCGGCGCCTACCGGATCGACACCTCGGCATTGCCCTTTCCCGGCGGCGCCGTCTGCGTCTTTACATACGATGCGGCGCGCCGGCTGGAAAAGATCGGTCGACGTCCCCCGGTGGATGTCCCGTTTTCGGATGCGCTCGTCGTCATCCCCGGGACCTGGGTCGTCTTCGACCACTTCACCCACCGGCTTTCGCTCATCGGTTTCGCCCGCGATCCCGATGAGGAACAGCGCGTCGCGGCACGGCTGGAAACCTATGTCGAACGGCTCCTCGCCGCCCGCGCGACGATTCCGGCCGACGTTCGGGCGACCGGACCGGCGACCCAGTCGCTCGACCGCGCCGCGTACCTCGATCGCGTGGCGCGCGCCAAGCACGCGATTTACGAGGGCGACTGTTACCAGCTGCAAATCGGTATCCGCTTTTCGGCCCCATTCGGCGGCGGCACGCCGTTCGATTTCTACCGTCAAATTCGGGCCCGCAACCCCTCGCCGTACATGTTTTTCATCGAGCATGGCGGCGAAGCGGTGTTCGGGGCGTCACCGGAATTTCTCGTGCGGCTCGATGGGAAAACGGCCCGCATCCGTCCGCTGGCGGGGACGCGGCCGCGCCAGGACGATCCGTTACGCGACGCCGCGATTGCCGCCGAACTGCTGGCGAACGAAAAGGAGCGCGCCGAACACGTCATGCTCGTCGATCTTGGGCGCAACGACCTCGCCGCGGTGTGCGAGGTCGACAGCGTGCACGTCGATGAACTCATGCGGATCGAGCGCTACTCGCACGTCATGCACATCGTTTCGAACGTCGTCGGGACGCTGCGCCCCGGTTACGATGCGCTCGACCTGTTCGCCGCGGCGTTTCCCGCCGGGACCGTGACGGGAACGCCGAAGATTCGCGCGATGCAGATCATCGACGAACTCGAGCCCGTCGCGCGCGGCTTGTACGCCGGCAGCATCGCCCACATCGACTTCGACGGCGACATGGATTCGTGCATCGTTTTGCGCAGCGTCACGACGGCGGCCGGCCGCGCGTATTGGCAGGCCTCGGCGGGCATCGTCGCCGACAGCGAAGCGCCGGCCGAGTATGCCGAAGTCTTCGCCAAAACCGCCATCGTGCGCTCCGTGCTGGGTCTGGACTCGTGAGGCCGCGGCTGCTGTTGGTCGACAACTACGATTCGTTCACGCACATCCTCGCCCACCTCTTCGGCAGCGTCGGCGCCGAGGTCGACGTGATCCGCAACGACGACGAGCGGATCGCCGCCGCGATACCGGCGCACTATGCCGGGATCGTGATCGGGCCAGGACCCGGCCGGCCGGCGGATGCCGGCCGCACGCTGGGCATCGTGCGTGAAGCAGCGCGCGATCGGCGTCCGCTTTTCGGCGTGTGTCTGGGGTTGCAAGCGATCGGCGAGGCTTTCGGCGGCGAGGTCGTTCACGCGCCGGCGCTCATGCACGGGAAGACCTCGACCATCACCCACGACGGTAAGGGCGTCTTCGCCGGTTTGCCAGCGGCATTTTCGGCGACGCGCTACCACTCGCTGTGCGTCGCGCACGAACATTTTCCGGCCCGTCTCCACGCGAATGCCGTCAGCGACGACGGTGTGATCCAAGGGCTGCATCATCGCGAACTGCCGATTCACGCCGTTCAGTTTCACCCCGAGTCGATTTTGACGGACGAAGGCCGCGCGATCGCGACGAACTTTCGCAATTTGATCGGGTGAACGACTTCCCCGCGCTGCTGCGCTCCGTGTTGAGTGGAGCGGATCTGAGCGCCGGCGAGGCCGCCGGCGCGATCGGCGCGATCATGGACGAGACGCTGTCGCCGGTGCGCGCCGCCGCGCTGTTGGCGGCGCTGGCCGCCAAGGGCGAAACGGTCGATGAAATCGTCGGCGCGGCGACGGCGATGCGCGAGCGCAGTGTTCGCGTGAACCACGGGCTGCCGCTCGTCATCGACGTCTGCGGTACCGGCGGCGACGGCGCGCAGACGCTGAACATCTCAACCGCGGCGGCGCTGGTCATTGCCGGCGCCGGCGTCCCGGTCGCCAAGCACGGCAACCGCGCCGCGTCGAGCGCCTGCGGCAGTGCCGACGTTCTCGAAGCGCTCGGCGTGCGCCTGGAGCGCTCGGCCGACACGTCGGCCCGCCTGCTGCGTGCCGCCAACATCGCGTTCTTGTTCGCGCAGTCGCATCACCCCGCGATGCGCGCCGTTGGTCCGATCCGGCGCGAACTCGGCGTGCGCACGATCTTCAATCTGCTGGGTCCGCTGACGAACCCCGCCGGCGCGACCCGGCAAGTCGTCGGCGTGGCGTCCGCCGCGCACGTCGATCTGCTCGCCGCTGCGCTGCGGGGTCTGGGAACGGCGGCGGGAGCCGTCGTGCACGGCGAAAGCGGCCTCGATGAAATCGCCGGCGACAGCCCCACGCGCATTACCCAATTCGATGCCGACGGCGTTCGCCGCTGGACGCTCATTCCGGGCGACTACGGGATCGCGGCGACCCGCGCCGATCTGCGCGGCGGCGATGCCGCCGCCAACGCCGTGGCCTTGCTTGCGATCATCGACGGCGAGCACTCGCCGCGGGCCGATGTCGTGTGTCTCAATGCGGCGCTGGCGCTCGTCGTTGCCGGTGCCGCCGCCGATATCTCCGATGGGTTGGAACGGGCCCGAGCGAGTATCGCTCGCGGCAACGCTCGCGCGGCGCTCGAGGCGCTGCGTGCCGCGCACGAGATGGAGTACGCCTAACGATGGATATGCTCGAGAAACTTTACGCCGCCAAAGTGCCGGTGCGCGAGGCCGACGAACGCCGCGAGCCGATTGAGATGATTCGCGAACGCGCGCACAACCGGCGCGCCGAGCGGCGCCCGTTTCGCGCCGCGCTGGCGGGCGCGGCGGGCGCGGCGATCATTGCCGAGATCAAGCGCGCGTCGCCGTCGCTGGGGCTCATCGTGCGGTCCCTCGATCCGGCCGAGGTCGCCCGCGAATACGACGCCGCCGGCGCCGACGCGATCAGCGTCCTGACGGAAGCGGATCATTTTTTGGGCGATTTGGCGTACCTCGACGTCGTGCGCAACGCGGCGAACCTGCCGCTGTTGCGGAAAGATTTTTTGAGCACGCGGTATGAGGTCGCCCAATCGGCCGCTTACGGCGCGGACGCGGTCTTGGTCATCGTGGCCGGCCTGAACGACGACGCAATCGCCGCGATGATGGACGAAGCCGCCCGTTACGATCTCGACGTGCTCGTTGAAGTTCACAACGAAAGCGAGCTCGGCCGCGCGCTGGCCGCCGGAGCAACGCTCCTGGGCATCAATAACCGCGATCTGCGCACGTTCGAGACGAACTTGGCGGTCACCGCCGAATTGCTGCCCCTCGTTCCGTCGAACACGATCGTCATCAGCGAGAGCGGCGTCCGCACGCAAGACGATACGCGCTGGCTCTTCGCCGCCGGTGCACGCGGTTTTTTGGTCGGCGAGTCGCTCATGCGTTCCGACGACAAAGCGAAGATCATCCGCGCGCTCAAGGGCGTTTCGGTTCCCGCCTAAGGCGTGCGAACGCGGATCAAATTTTGCGGTTGCACGAATCCGCGCGACGTCGACACGGCAGTCGAACTGGGCGTCGATGCGATCGGCGTCATCTTCGCCGCCGGCAGTCCGCGCGCGGTCGGCCCATCACGCGCCGCGCAGATCGCGCGCGCGGTGCCGGCGTTCCTTGGGCTCGTCGGCGTGTTCGTCGAGCCGGCGCCGGCGCACGTGGCGGAAGCCCGCGCGGCCGGCTTCTTGCCGCAGTTCAGCGGCGACGAGCCGGCGGCGCTCTGCGAGACGAGCGCCGGCAGCCCGTACATCAAGGTGTTCCATGTCGCGCCCGGCGCCGATGCGGCGGTCGATCCGGGCGCGTTCGCCCGGCACGCCGAACCGTATGCGCACGCGACGTGGATGGTCGATACGGTCGTGAACGGCAAGCACGGCGGAACCGGCCGCACCTTCGATTGGGCCCGCATTGCGGCGGTCGCGCGCGACCGCCGGCTAATCGTGAGCGGCGGACTGACCCCCGACAACGTCGGGGCGTGCGTGCGGCGTCTACGGCCGTATGGCGTCGACGTGCGGTCGGGGATCGAAACCGACGGCGTCAAAGACCTCGCCAAGATGCGCGCGTTCGTTCGCGCGGTAAAGGAAGCCGATGAACAAGCCTGATGCGCGCGGTTATTTCGGTCGCTTCGGCGGCAAATTCGTCCCCGAAGTGTTGATTGAAGCGCTCGCGCAGCTCGAACGCGCGATGAACGATGCGTTCGCGGATCCGGCGTTTTGGGCCGAGTATCACGCGATACTGCGCGACTTCGTCGGCCGCCCCTCGCCGATCTATGCCGCCGAACGGCTCATCGACGAACCGGGCGCAGCGATCGTGTTCAAACGCGAAGACCTCAATCATACCGGCGCGCACAAGATCAANNCAGCACGGCGTCGCCACCGCGACGATCGGCGCCAAACTCGGCATTCCGGTCGACGTGTACATGGGCGCCGTCGACGTCGAACGCCAAGCGCTCAACGTGTACGTCATGAAACTGCTCGGTGCGACGATTCATGCGGTCGAAAGCGGAACCGCGACGCTCAAAGACGCGACCAACGAAGCATTCCGCGAATGGGCGTCGCGCGTCGACGACACGTTCTACATCATCGGGAGCGTGGTCGGTGCGCATCCCTATCCGTATATGGTGCGCGAATTTCAGAAAGTCATCGGGATCGAAGCGCGCGCGCAGATGCTCGAACGCTACGGCCGCTTGCCGACCGACGTCGTCGCATGCGTCGGCGGCGGCAGCAACGCGATGGGCATGTTCGCCGCGTTCGTCGATGATGCCGACGTGCGGCTGTGGGGTGTCGAGGCATCCGGTCACGGCGTGCATGCGATCGACACGGCTGCGAGTCTGAGCGCCGGGACGATCGGAATTCTGCATGGTTCGCGCTCCTACGTGCTGCAATCGCTCGAGGGCCAAGTGCGGGACACGCATTCGATCAGCGCGGGACTCGACTACCCGGGCGTCGGCCCCGAGCACGCCTATCTCAAAGAGAGCGGACGGGCCTCGTACGTGCCCGTCGACGACGCCCAAGCGCTCGATGCCTATCACGTCATGGCGCTGCGCGAGGGCATCGTGCCGGCGCTCGAAACGGCGCACGCCATCGCCTTCGCTCGCCGCCTGGCGGTCGAGCGGGGTCCGAGCGGGCTTGTCCTCGTGAACTTAAGCGGCCGCGGCGATAAAGACACGCGCACCGTCGCCGCACTCGACGCGCGCGCCGAAGCCGTCGTCGCATGATCGTGCAAGCCGATCGCATCGCCGCGATCTTCGATCGCCCGCGCGCCGAACACCGTGCGGCGCTCATTCTCTATCTCATGGCGGGCGACCCGGATCTAAGGACCAGCGGGTCGATCATCGATGCCGTGAGCGCGGCCGGCGCCGACCTCATCGAGTTGGGCATCCCGTACGGCGATCCGCTCGCTGACGGCCCGACGATCGCCCCGGCCGGGCAGCGCGCGCTGGCTGCGGGGGCGACGCTCGACGCGACGCTGGCGCTTGCCGCCGCGGCCACGCAGCGTGGCGCGGCGCCGCTGATCTTGTTCACCTACGTCAACCCGATTTCACAATACGGGCCGGAACGCTTCGCGGCGGCGGCGGCGGCCGCGGGCGCGCTCGGCGCGATCGTCCCCGACGTTCCGCTCGAAGAACTCGATGAATTCGCGCCCGCGTTCCACGCCCACGGGTTGGGCATCCCGCTGTTGGTCGCGCCGACGACCCCGCCCGCCCGGGCATTGGCGATCGCCGCGCGCACCGACGGATTCACCTACGTCGTCTCCCGGCTGGGCGTGACCGGCGCGCGGCGCGAGCCCGACATCGGCTGGATTCGCGGCGCGGTCGAACGGCTGCGCGAGCACAGCACCAAACCGATCGCGGTCGGCTTCGGCATCTCGACGCCCGATCACGTGCGGCGCGTCGCCGAGTTCGCCGACGGCGTGATCGTCGGCAGCGCGCTCATCGATGCGATCGCCGGCCGGAGCGGCTCCGCCGCCGCGGAAGCGGCGCACGCCTACGTCTCGACGCTGCGGGCGGCCCTCAAGCAGGCGTAGCCGGGAACAACGGCGGCTCAGCCGGGTCCGTTGGGCGCCCTCGATCCGCATCCCGGTAGGACTTTTTCGCGCGCGTCGCCGGCGCGCCCTAGGGCGTCTAAGGGCGGATGAGCAAAATCGTACTGATTACCGGCGGCTCCGGCGGCATCGGCGCCGAAACGGCGCGACGGCTGCGGGCCCAGGGTGCAACGCCGGTATTGGTCGCGCGAAATGCCGAGCGCCTCGCGGCCGTCGCCGACGAGATCGGCGCGCCGGCCTTTCCCGCCGACGTGCTCGACAACGATGCCTTCGCGGCGGTCGTGCAGCGCGTGGAAGCAGAAGTCGGCGCGATCGACGGGCTCGTGCACGCCGTCGGCAGCGTGTTTCTCAAACCGCTGCATGCCACGTCGCTCGACGATTGGCGCGCGACGTTCGAGATCAACGCGACGAGCGCGTTCATCGTGCTGCGCAACGTGATGCCGCTGCTGATGCGCCGCAAGCGCGGCAGCGTTGTTCTGTTTTCGACCGTCGCGACGACGACGGGCTTACAAAATCATGAGTCGATCGCGGCCGCGAAATCGGCCGTCGAGGGGCTCGTCAAATCGGCTGCGATCAGTTACGCGCGCTACGGCATTCGGGTAAATGCCGTCGCTCCGGCGCTCACCCGAACGGCCTTGTCGGAACAGTTGTGGCGCAACGAAGCGATGCTGGCGGCATCGGTCGCGCTGCATCCGCTAGGCCGCATCGGCGAGCCGGCCGACATCGCCCCCGCCGTGATGTATTTTCTGAGCGATGAGTCGGCCTGGACGACCGGCCAGATCCTGGGTGTCGACGGCGGCTTGGGAACCGGCATGCCGCCCCCGCGGGCCGCGCCGGCCCGGCGTGCGTAGCAGGATGAAGAGCGGCGCGCCTTGGTTCGGGCGATCCGAGGGCATTGTCGTCCCGGTCCGAATACCGTTAACCTGCAATGTGCGGAAAACTCCGCACCTGCAATGTGCGGAAACGAAAGTGAGGCAGCGCATGGAACCAAAAACGACGGCACTCGTGCTTATCGAATTTCAAAATGACTTTACGACGACGGGCGGCACGCTGCACGACGCGGTCAAAGGCGTTATGCAAAGCACGAACATGCTCGAAAACACGAAACAAACCGTGGCGCGCGCGCGTGAACTGGGCGCGACGATCGCGCATGCGCCGATCTCCTTCGCCCCGGGGTATGGCGAGATCACGGCCGAGCCGTACGGGATTCTCAAGGGTGTCGTGGATAGCAAATCGTTCATCAAAGGCTCCTGGGGCGCGCACATCGTCGACGACCTCGAGCCGGTGGCGGGCGACATCGTCATCGAAGGGAAACGCGGCCTGGATGCGTTCGCCAGCACGAACCTCGACTTTATCCTGCGCAGCCGCGGGATCACGACCATCGCGCTGGGCGGCTTTCTCACCAACTGCTGCGTCGAGTCGACGATGCGTTCGGCGTACGAACGTGGCTACGACGTCATTACCCTGACCGACTGTACGGCGACGCTGAGCGAGGAAGAGCAGAAGTTCGCGGTCGACAAAAACTTTCCGATGTTCTCGCGCCCGATGACCCACGACGCGTTCCTCGAACGCCTCGGCGGCAAGGAACTCGCCGTGACGAGCGGACGCGGGTACAGCAACTAAGACTAAGCGTACCTCACTAAAACGAAAACAATTCGTATCCTATCTCGCGGGTCTTTTCGGCCGCTTCGTCGTTGCTCTTGAGTTACGCAGGCACGGTTCGCTACCTCATCGCGCCTAGAAGCGGCTCGAAAAACCTCTATGAAAACACGAAGGTACGGCTTCCTCGTTCATCGCGCCTAGAATCGGCTCAAAAAACCTCGCGGTCTCCTCGCGGTCTGAAGACCGACTTGTCTGGCGAGGCACACGAAGATTCCCTACTTCGTTGCTCACCATGCGCTTGGTTTCCGTTGCAGCCTTCGACGTTTCGGCAGAACCGAGCGCCGCGTCGCGATCCCGTCACCGGACGCGCGCGACCATCGAAGACGACAACGATCTCAAAAGAGGCTGCAGCCATCCCGTGCGAGACGGCTTGCAAATCCGTCTCGAAGCTCGCCGCGGGAGACGGCCCTCGCGCCTCGCGCGCCCATGCGCGGATACGAATAAGGCCGATACGAACAAGAGGGAACGCCCTACCGAACGCCAGGCGCCTTTTCGACCGTCGGCAGTTCGTCATGCTTCCATTCCATCCATGAGCCGTCGTACACGGCGACGTCGACGAGTCCGGCGGCCTTGAGCGCAAAATACGAACCTGCGGCCGAAACGCCGCTGCCGCACGAAACAATCGTTCGCTTGCCGCGGTCGATTCGGCGTTCGGAAACGAGCCGCTCGATGGTCTCGGCGTCGGCGATGCGGCCGCCGTTTGCATCTTCGAGCAGCAGCGATCCCGATAGCCGTACCGCGCCGCTGATGTCGCGGTCGCGCTGCGCATAGGTGGTGTCGCGCTGCGTCTCGAGCAGCTGCACCGGCGAACGGCCCTCGGCGACCGCCAGCACTTCGTCGCGCGTAGCCCGTAGACGCGGCTGAACCTCGGGCGTAAACACCGCCGCGGGAAACGTCGGAACCGCAGTTGTCAACGGCTTTCCGGCGCCCACCCATTCGGCAATTCCGCCGGCTAAAATATAGGCTTCGAGATGCCCGTAATACTGAAAATTCCAAACGATCCGCGCGGCGAACGGAATCGTTCCCGCGTCGTAGGCGACGACGACCGAATCGTCGCCAATCCCCTTTGCGCCGACGGCTCGCGCGAAGAGCGCCTCCGGAGCAACCCGCGTCGCGTACGGCGTCGCGGGGTCGGCGAGTTCGTGCGCATAGTCCAGGAGGATGGCGCCCGGCAGATGGCCGGACGCATACTGCTCCGCGCCGCTGGGCATCGTTACCGGAGCGCCGTGTGGCACGTTGCGCGCATCGACGATCCGCAAAAGCGGATCGTCGATGCGATCGAGCAGCCAATGAATGTCGACAAAAACGTCGGCGGGCATGTCAAGCCGAAACCGTGGTGCGGGAGAGATCGAAATGCTTTTGGGCGTCATCGACGATGTACTTGCCGATGGCAAGCG
Source organism: Candidatus Velthaea versatilis (assembly GCA_003134035.1). Classification (GTDB taxonomy): domain Bacteria; phylum Vulcanimicrobiota; class Vulcanimicrobiia; order Vulcanimicrobiales; family Vulcanimicrobiaceae; genus Velthaea; species Velthaea versatilis. Next base: position 728 of record PLAE01000145.1, on the reverse strand, counting down.
ACGATGTCGCGGCGGGCGACGGCGCGTTGCGCACGTGGAGAATTCCGTCCACCGCCTCGAAGACGAAATCATCGACGAGCGTGCCGTCGGCGGTCATCGCCTGTGCGCGAACGCCGGACGGTCCCGGCAGACAATCGTCGGGTTGCAGCTCGGGGATATAGCGTTGCAATGCCTTCACGTAGGCCGGGCGCACGAGATCGCGGTAAATCTCGCCGGCGCCCATCTTCCAATACTTCGTCGACATCTTGATGAAGCCCGGATAGCTGAACAGATCCCAGGCTTCCGCCGGGTTAACGGTAAAAAACGAGTAGCCTTCGCGCGCGAACGCCGGCACCGCATTCGGGCCCAGCCAAATCGAGCCGTCCATGCGCGGCGTGAAATGCACGCCCAAAAACGGAAACTCCGGATCCGGCACCGGGTAAATGTTGCCTTTGACCAGATAGTTTTTTTCGGGCTTGAGCACGAGGTAATCGCCGCGGAACGGCGTGATCTTCGGATCGTTCGCGCCGCCCGTCATCTTCGCGAGCTTATCGGAGTACAGTCCGCCGCAAGTGATGACGGCGCGCGCTTCGATGTCCCCGCCGGGCGAATGCAACACCGTCACCCCTTTGCGGCGTTCGATCTTGGTCACTTCCCGATTGAGAAAGAGATCGCCGCCGGCTTCTTTTACATCGGCGGCGTACGAGCGTGAAACCAAGCCCCAATCGACGATGCCGGTGACCGGCGAG
>PLAE01000267.1 GCA_003134035.1 Candidatus Velthaea versatilis | reverse complement strand
AGGCGTTGATCAAGTACGAGACTATCGATGAAGAGATGATCAAAGACATCATGGACGGCAAAGTGCCGCGCCCGCCGCGTGACTGGGACGACACGCCCACCGCAACGCCCAGGTCCCCCACGGCCGAGAAGCCGTCACCGCCCCTGGTTAACCCGGCCGGACAGCACTAGAGGTATTGCCGTCGCTGGGGGTTCGAAGCCGCGGACGCGGAGCGAGATCGGAAGGGGTGTTGGGCTTGTCAACGCCCCGTGGGTCTAGCTACACGGTCACGCGGCCAGGGCGAGGCCTGTAAGGCGCGCGGCGGTCGGCCGGGACGCGGGCTCCGGCGTCGCCCGAGCCAACGGGGGCACGTCGGGCGGTCATCCTCCGGATTCTGCGTCGAAAGTCGCAACTCCTTATTTTTATTCGTCTGGTTCCAGCTCAAATGCAGTGGCGCTGCCGACACAGAGTCATCGATGTGAGCCGTCCCATCGTCATGGGAATTCTCAACGTGACGCCCGACTCGTTCTACGACCAGGGCCGCTACCGCGGCGTCGATGCCGCGCGCGAACGTGCCGCCGAAATGGTCGCCCGTGGCGCGAGCATCATCGATATCGGCGGCCAGTCGTACGCCCATTGGAACCCGCGGATCGCGGCCGCCGAGGAACGCGGCCGGGTGGTGCCCGCCGTCGAAGCAATCGTGGACGCCGGCGTCGATCTGGCGCTCTCGATCGATACGTTCAAGGCCGAGGTCGCCGATGCGGCCCTGGCGGCCGGCGCGCATCTCATCAACGACTGCAGCGGGTTATCTGACCCGCGGCTGGCCGAAACGGTCGCCCGGCATGACGCGGCGCTCGTCGTCATGCACCTCAAAGGCGAACTCAACCTGCGTTCGGCCGAGTCGTACATCTATACGGATGCGCTGGCCGAGATCGTCGAATTTCTGTATGAGCGCACCGAGCGGGCGAAGGCCGCCGGGGTCGCCGCCGAGTCGATCGCGATCGATCCCGGCCTCGAGTTCGGTAAGGAACCCGAGACCGACCTCGAGATCCTCGACCGCTTCGGCGAACTGACGGCGCTGGGCTATCCGATTCTGTTCGCCAGCTCGCGCAAGAGCTTTATCGGGCGGCTCTTCAATCGCCCGGCCAAGGAGCTGCTGGTGCCGTCGCTGGCCACCGCGGGCCTCGGGATCACCGCGGGGGCGCGCATGCTGCGCGTCCACGACGTTGCCGAGACCGTCCAACTGGCGCGCATGTACGCCGCGGTCGGGCCGCGCCGCCGCCGCAGCGAAGCGTTCGCCCCGCGGATGCCGGGAACGCCGGCGGGTGCGGGCAACCCCGCGCCGCCGCGCACGGTCTAAGGGGGCGATCATGCATACGGTTCTCATCGGCGTCGGCTCCAATTTAGGAGACCGGCAAGGTACGATTTTGCAGGCGCTGCAAAAATTGCGGTCGTTCGCCCGGGTCGACGCGGTCTCGTCGTACTACGAAACGCCGCCGATCGGCGTCGCGGGGCCCGCGTTTCTCAATATCGCGGCGGCGGTGCAGACGGCGCTCGAGCCGGAGGCGCTCGAACTCGCGCTGCGCGGCGTCGAGACGTCGATTGGGCGGCAGCGGATGCACGAGCTCGGCGCGCGGCCGATCGACATCGACATTCTGTACATCGACGATGTGGTGCGCGACTTCGGTCGCTTCGAGGTTCCGCATCCGTACATTGCCGAACGGCCGTTCAATCTGATCCCGCTCGCGGAGATCGCGCCGGACCACCTCGATCCGCGCAGCGGGCGCACCGTCGGCGACCTCGCCGCGGCGCTCGGCGCGACCGGGATCGAAAAGAAGGCCCGCGCGATGCACTTCTTCGCTAACCGGCAAGAAGAAGAACCCGACGTGCGGCTCTCGCTCAACCGCGTCGGCGTGTCGTCGGTCAAGCACATCATCCGGCTCAATATCGACGGTGAGGAACGGCTCTTCAACGGCGACTTCACGATGGTGGCCGATCTGAGCCCCGACAAAGCCGGCGTCCACATGTCGCGCTTTTCCGAGCTGCTCGAAGCCGCGACGCTCGACGTGCTGGCGCGCAAAGACCAGCCGGCCCGCATGGAAGATCTCGTCGAGCGCATCGCGCGCGAAATCGTCAGCTCGCAAGGCGCGCTGCGCGCCGACGTGCGCCTGCGGGCGGACTTCGGCCTCGAACGCTGGACGCCCGTGAGCGGGAAGCGCACGCAGGAAACCTATGCGCTCGTCGCCATCGCGCACGCCGACGCGCAGGGCACGCGCCGCGTCGTCGGGGTCGAAGCCGAAGGGATGACGGCCTGCCCGTGCGCGCAGCTCATGGTGCGCGAGCATTCGATGCGCGAACTCATCGCGGTCGGTTTCAGCGCGGCCGACGCGAAACGCGCGCTCGACGCGCTGCCGGTGGCGACCCACAACCAGCGCGGCCGGGGCACGATTTTGATCGGAACGGCGGCCGCCAAGCAGCACGAGCTGCGGGCCGAAGACCTCGTCGAAATCGTCGAAAACTCGATGTCGAGCGAAACCTACGATTTGCTCAAGCGGCCCGACGAATTCTACATCGTCAACAAGGCGCATCACAACCCCAAGTTCGTCGAAGACGTCGTGCGCGGCATCCTGGCGCGCGCGCTCGACGTGTACGGCGATTTTCCCGACGAAACGTTCATCTCGTCGACGCAGATCAACTTCGAGTCGATCCACAAGCACGACGCGTTCGCCGAGGCGTTCGGTCTGTTCGGTGAGTTTCGCGCCGAATTGCGCGACGGCGTCCACGTCGCGCGCAAGACCGATCTTGCGACCTGGCTCGGTACGCGCCCCTCGCCGGTCGTCGCGTAGCGCTGCGCCGATGGCGGAGCCCGCGCGCGGCGGCGGAGCGCTCGAAATTTGGGCGTCGCCCGAGCCGACGGTGGCGCGCATCGACCCACGCACGTGGCGCGATCAGGCGGCGGAAACGGGTTGGTCGGCGCGGCCGGCCGACGTCGACCGGATCGCGGATTTAGGCGTCGGGGCCTGCCGCTTTCCGGTGCTGTGGGAGCACGTCGCGCCGCAGGTTCCGGCGGAGCGTGATTTCCGCGCGGCGCGAGCGGGAGTGGAGCGGCTGCGCGCGCGCGGCGTCGCGCCGATCGTCACGCTGCTGCACCACGGCTCGGGGCCGCATTATACGGATTTGCTCGACCCGGCGTTCCCGCACTTGTTCGCCGACTATGCCGCAGCGGCGGTCCGCGCCTTGCCGGAGGTCGAACGCTGGACGCCGATCAACGAACCGTTGACCACGGCGCGCTTCTCGACCCTCTACGGCGTGTGGTATCCGAACCGCAGCGACGACCCCGCGTTCGGCCGCGCGCTCGTGCATCAAACGCTCGCGACGCTCTACGCCATGGAGCGCATCCGCAGCGTGCGGCCGGACGCGCAGCTCGTCGTGACCGAAGACCTGCAGCGTTTTACCGCGGCCGATGCCGGTGTGGCGCCATATGTCGCGTTTTTGCGCGAACGGTCGATGCTGTCGATCGAATTACTGTGCGGACGGGTTCGGACGGGACATGCTCTGTACGATTTTCTGGTCGAACGCTGTGCGGTGAGCGAAGGCGAACTGGCGACGATCGCGGCGCACGCCGTCGCGCCGGATTTGGTGGCGTTCAACCACTATCCGCATTCCGAACGCTATCTGTGGTCGCGCGACGATGCTTTGGCGGGCGACGTCCCGGCCGTGTATGTCGCCGGCGAGCCGATGCCGGCCGCGGGTCCGCTGCTGCGGGCGGCCGCCGCGCGTTTGGCCTTGCCGCTGGCGCTGGGCGAAGTCCACGTCGATGCGCCCGCCCTCGAACGGATACGCTGGCTCGCGCAGCACGCCGCCGACGTGCGGGCGTTGCGCGCGGACGGGGTCGACGTTCGTGCACTCGGCGTCTGGGCCGCGTTCGGCATGATCGACTGGCATTCGCTGCTGCGCGCGCGCGCGGGAGCGGCGGAAGACGGCATCTACACGTTTGCCGGTCCGGGCGGGACGCCCCAGCCGACGGCGCTGGCCGCCGCGGTGCGCGCGCTCGCGCGCGGCGAACGGATCGACGATGGCGGCGTGCGCGGCTGGTGGGAACGCGCCGAGCGGCTGCGCACACCGGCCCAGCTCGCCGCGATGGGCGCTGCCGGTCTGCCCGAAGGGCATCACGTGCGCGCCGCCGCGAGCCCGCCGGCGTTCGCGTGACCCCGCAGGCGTTCGTCGCGGGGCTGCATCTGCGTTGGGACGGCGTATGGCAGCGGCCGCACCACGTGCTCACGCGGATCGCGCGGCACGTCCCGGTCGTCGTCATCGAAGAGCCGTTCGCCGGCGAATGCGACCGCGATGAGGTCCAGCGCCACGGTGAGGTCACGGTGATCCGGCCGCTCCGCCGGCGCGGCTGGGCGCCGCCGTTCGTCGACGACGCGGCGATCGCGACCGCGCGCGCGCAACTCGGCGCGGACATCCGGGCCGCCGGCGTCTGGCTCTACACGCCGATGATGCTCGAACTCGCCGCCGCGTTCGGCGAGGGTCCGCTAGTCTTCGACTGCATGGATGAACTCGCGGCCTTCGACGGTGCGCCGGCCGGCATCGCCGAGCGCGACCGCCGGCTCGTCGAACGCGCGGATCTCGTCTTCGCGGGCGGCGTCTCGCTCTACGACGGCCGCAAGGCCGCCGGATCGAAAGTGCGCTGCTTCCCCAGCGGCGTCGAATTCGAGCGCTTCGCCGCCGACGTCGCGCCGCATCCGCTGCCGGCCCAACTTCGGGCGCCCGTCTTCGGCTACACCGGCGTGATCGACGAACGGATCGACATCGACATCCTCGTCGCGCTCGCCGACGCGTTTCCGCACGGCCACGTGGTGCTCGTCGGGCCGATCGTCAAGATCGATCCGGCGATCCTGCCGCGCCGGGCCAACATCCACTTCACCGGGGTGCAACCCTACGCGAGCCTGCCGTCGTTTTTGAGCGGATTGGACGCGGCGATCATGCCCTTCGCGCGCAACCGCGCGACCGAAAACATCTCGCCGACCAAGACGCTCGAGTATTTCGCCGCGCGCAAGCCGGTCGTGTCGACGCCGATCGCCGACGTCGTGCGCGACTACGCCGCCATCGTCTGCATCGGCGCGGACCCCGCGGCGTTCGTCGAGGCGGCGCGGGCGGCGCTGCGGTTCGATCCGGCGCGCATCGCACGCGGCGAAGCGGCGGCTCGCGCCCAAGGCTGGGACGCGATCGCCGAGCGTATGTGGGACGCCGTCGCGGCGCTGAAATGAGCGCGAACTCGGCGGGCAGTTTCGGTCGCCCGGTGCGTGCCGCGTCCCAGTCGGGCGGCCCGCTCGACGTCGCGGCCGCGTTTACGTTTTTGCGCGGTTTGAAAAAAAACAACGACCGCACGTGGTTCGAGGCGAACCGCGAGCGCTTCGATACGATCGTCAAACCGGGATTCGAAGACTTTGTCGCGGGCCTGCTGATCGCCGCGGCGCGCTTTGACGAACGGTTCGCGAGCGTTGAGCCCAAGCGCTGCATCTTCCGCATCTATCGCGACGTGCGCTTCGCCAAGGACAAGTCGCCGTACAAAACCGCCGTGTCGGCCTTTCTTTCGCCGCGCGGCTGGCGCGGCACGACGCCCGGCTTTTACGTCGCGCTCGAACCGGGCGGCGAAAGCCTGATGGCGGCGGGCATCTACACGCCCGAAAAGCCGGTGCTCGCCGATCTGCGCCGGCGCATCGCCGACGGCGATCCGGCCTTCGACCGGCTCCTGCGCGCCAAACGTTTCGCGCCATACTTGCCGCTCGATACCGACCCGCTCGCCCGACTGCCGGCGGGTTTCGACCCCGCCCATCCGCGCGCCGACCTGCTGCGCGCACGCCGTTTCATGGTCCGCCGGCCCTTCAGCGATGCGGAACTCCTGCGCGGCGAGGCTTTCACACTCTATCGCGACGCGATGCGCGACACAGCGCCGCTGGTCCGTTGGCTCGATGCGAGCCTCGCCGACGGCGGCCCGTTACCGGCTGGGTTCGACGAATAGCGCGGATTGAGCCGCCGCTTTGGCCGACGTGGTTTCTTCGACGAGGTAGACGATCGACTCGTAGTCGAGGGCGAGGCGGTCGCTCAGCACGACCTCGCAGCTTTTCGCGAACGAGTATGCGCCGTCGAAGCGGCGTCCGGCGAGTTCGGCTGCCTCATCGCGCAGGGCGGAAGCGGTGCCTTCGGGATACCGAAAGCCGCGATCTCCGCCGGCGCCGCAGCAGGCGGCGTTGAACGGCACGTAGCTGGCGCCGGCACACGCCTTGCCGATGGCCTCGATTTTCGTCTCGAGCCCGAGCTGCCGGCAGGCACACGTCGGGTGGATCACGATCGAGTCTTTGGGCCGGGTCACGTCCAAGCGCGGCAGCGCGTCGTCGTGCAGCCACTCGGCGATATCGAGAAAGCGCAGCCGTTCATACTTGGATTGATTCGCCGGCGAGAGCAGGCGCGGCCGCGCGCCCCACATCTCGGTTTCCAGCTCGTGCGTGAGGCTGCGCGCGCACGACGTGATGTCGCACATGATCGGCAGACGTCCGCCGTCGCTCCAGCCGAACATCGACTCGACGACGCGATTGGCCATCAGCTTCTGCGCGTCGGTAAATCCCATGTGCGCGAACATTTGCGAACAGCACAAACCGAAGCTGTCCTTGGGCAAGTACATTCGGATGCCGGCCCGCTGCGCGACGCGCAGGACCGTTTGCATCACGTTGTCCTTGCCCAGCGTCGAGGAGCCCATCATGCGCGTCACGCAGGCGGGAAAGTAGACGACCTCCGCACCTGCCGCGCGCGTATTGGGCAGGAGCGGCGCGGGGCCCATGTTGCGCGACCACTGCGGAAAGGCCGGCAGCACCTTCGCGAGCGCTGCGGTCATCCACGGCATCGTTGCGTTCCCGGCGATTTTGCTTAGCGCGGTGCCGCCGTTCAATAAAAGACGCGCGGCGTCTTCGAGCACCGCAAAATGCTTTGCCGCGGTCGCCATCGCTCGCGCGGCGGGCTGCGCTGCGGCTTGCGCGCGATCGAAGTCGGTGATGTGTCCGGTGTTGATGCCGACCGGGCAAACGGTTTGGCACATGCCGTCGGCCACGCATGTTTCGCGTCCTTCGTACACGTATTGCTTGGCGATGGTCTGCGCGCGCTGGTGTTCGCCGGCCTTCTCGAGCGAACGCCGCACGCGATGAGCTTGGATGCGCCCGCGCGGGGTCAGCGTCGAATAGCGCGTCGGACAAACCCATTCGCAGAACCCGCACTCGATGCAGCGGTCGGCGACCGGATCGCCGAGCAGCGGCATGCCCTTGATGTGCGCGAGATGCACGCCTGGGTCGGCGTTGATGAGCACCCCGGGATTCATAAGGTTGCTCGGATCGATGAGCGCCTTGAGGCGCTTCATCACGCTGTAGGCGGCGGTTCCCCATTCCCGCTCGATGAACGGGGCCATCGCGCGGCCCGTCCCGTGTTCGGCTTTGAGCGAACCGTCGTAGCGCAGCACCAATTCGACGACGTCGTCCATGAACAGGCCGAAGCGGGCCACGCGCGCGGCGTCGCCCATGTCGTCGGTGATCAAGAAATGGATGTTCCCGACGCTCGCGTGGCCGAAAATCGCGCCCGCGTAACCATGCTTCGCAAAGAGCGCCTGCAAACCGAAAATCAGCCGCTCCAGGCTTGCGACCGGCACGGCTACGTCTTCGAGAATGACCGTCGTGCCCGGCTCGCGCGCTCCGCCGACGCTGGCGAAAATGCCGCTGCGAACCGTCCACAGCAATGCGCGTTCTCGCACCGACGTACTGAACGGCAACTGCGCCAGGAGCGGCAACGCGGCGACGGTCTGGGTCGCGCGCGCTTGGGCGGCGGCGAGCGCCGCGAGCGTCTCGGCGTGATAGTCGACGAGCAGCGCGGCGGCGCCGTCGGGCAAGGTCGCGACGATAGCGGGAACGCCGGGCCGTCCGATCACCGAACGCAGCGAGGCGATGTCCATCAGCTCGATCGCCGCGGCACCGCTCTCGACGAGCGCCGGCACGGCGGCGGCCGCGTCGGCGACGCTGTGAAAGAACAGCAGCGAACTCGATTCGTGCGGCGCGATCGGCACGGTGGACAGCTCGGCGGCGGCGATGTAGGCAAGCGTCCCTTCGGAACCGATCAGCAGGTGAGCCAGGATATCGATCGGCTCGTCATAGTCGAGAAAGGCGTTGACCGCGTAGCCGGAGACGTTCTTGATCTCGTATTTTCGGCGAATGCGCGCGCTCAGCTCGCCGTTTGCGCGAACCTCGTCGCGCAACTCGGCGAGACCGTCGTGGATGGCTGCATCGACGCGGGCGAAACGCCCGCGGTCGGCGGCGAGCGAGGTGTCGTAGCGATTGCCGTTGGGCAAGACGAAATCGATCGCGACCAAGGTCCGGTACGCGTTGGATTTCGTGCCGGCTTGCATGCCGCTCGCGTTGTTTGCCAGCACACCGCCCATCATCGCGACTTGACTCGATGCGGGATCGGGACCAACTTTCTTGCCGGCCGGCTTGAGCGCCGCATTGAGCGCGAGGACGGTGAGCCCCGGCTCGAACCACACCGTGCTGCCGCCGGCGCGCAGTTCGCTGCGGCGGAACGCGAAGCGCTGGTCGGCGATGATGCCGGTGCCGACGGTCTGGCCGGAGAGCGAACTGCCGCCGGCCCGCAGCGTCACCGGGACGCCGAGTGCGGCCCCGATCCGCAGCACGCTTTGAACGTCGGCCACCGAGCCGACCCGAACGACGGCTTGCGGATGGTACTCGAAATACGAGCCGTCGCGCCCGTAAACCGCGCGATAGATTTCGTCGAATTTGAGCGCTTCGGGCGGAAATGCTGCCTCAAGCGCCGCTTTGAGCCGGGGTTCGACGGTCGGCTCGACCATCGTCTCCTTGATCGACGTGGCGGCGCGAGGCGGCGGCGCGAGAGCCATGATCGTCCCTCCAAAAGGCGGCGCTCATCAGCGATGCGCGCCGGCGTGCGCGAACGCCTCGAGCCGTTCGATGCGCGACTTGAGCGACGGGTGGCTGGAGAAGAGCAGCTCAGCCCACTTTGGCTGTTCGTCTTCGGCCAAATTCTGGTCGCGCAGCCGGCGAAACGCCCGCGCGCCGCTGCGCGGGTCGCGCGTCGCTTCGACCGCGAACACGTCGGCCCGGCGCTCGACCGCGCGCGAAATCGCCGCCATGGGCGGACCGCCCAGCGTCGAAAACAGGGTGGCGTAAAACGTGAAGCGCGCGCCGTCGGTCAGCGTTTCCAGGTGGCGGCCGGCGCGGCCCAGCGCCACATTCCCCGCGCCGACCGTCGCGGCGAGAAAGACCGTCCCGATCGCGATCGAGAGCCACGGGTCGCGCCGAACGTAGTGCCCGAGTTCGTGCGCGACGACGAAAAGCGTTTCATCTTCGCTGAAGTTCTCGATGAGCGTGTCGGCGAGCACGATCCGCTGCGTACCGAACACGCCGGTCACGAAGGCGTTGGCTTTCTTCGTTTGGCGGCTCATGTCGAAGCGCAAAATAGACGCGTCGCCGGCACCGTACAACGCGGCTAGATCGCGAATGCGGTTTTCGAGCTTGCCTTCGACCGGCGTGTACGTATTGAACAGCGGCATGATGAAGGTCGGCGCGATGACGTTGGCCAGCGTGAGCAGCGCCGGCGTCGCGGCGATCGCGATCCACGGCCAACGCCGCGGCGCCTTGCGCACGATCGCGTCCCCGATTCCGGCGAGCACCGTCGTGATGCCGAGACCAACGCCGGCGGCCTTTGCCTGATCGCCGAACCAAGCCCTGGCCGTTTGATCCGACGTGCCGTAGGTGCGCTCCATGACATGGCTTTCCATGTAATCCGCAGGCAAGTCGCGCAGCGTGTCGAGCAGGCTGAGAAACGCGACGAAGGCCGGCGCGCGCAGGGCGCTCGGCAGCGGGCGCAGCGCGCGTTCGACCGCGGGCGCGATGATGAAGGCCGTCGTGGCGAGCGACGCGGTGGAACGCAGCAAACCCGCGAGCATCAAGCCGCGGCGGGCGCTGCCGTACGCGCCCGGATCGGGCCCGGCGATCGCGGGGAACGGCGCGGTGCGGTCGAGCCAGGCTTGCCGCAGCCGCACCGCGGTGTAGCCCGTCACAAACCCGACTGCCGCGCCGTTCCAAAACCATGGCATAGCCGAGGTCTATTACCCGACGAGACCGCAAACTCCGTCCTTACGCTCGGCGTCGGCGCGAGATCATTCGATCGCCGATGTTTACCGCGGCGCCGCGTCCGTGGGACTTACGCTGATGGTCGCGGCGGCGAATCGGAACTCAACGGCTGCTGCAAAAATACGGGTGCTCGTAACACGCGCAAGGGCGCGCTCTTGAGCGTCGCAAAATCTCCTTGGATCGCTCACCGGTTGGGACTGGCGACATCATCGAACCGAAACGCCTCACTATCGAAGAATTCGACGCCTGGGTGCAAACCGCGGCCGAAGAATTCACTAACGAGCTGCACGCCGGCATCGTCTACGCCTTTGCCACCGGTAGCCAAAACCACGGCGATCTTTGCAGCGCGCCGGCGAGGTTTGTTCTTCCGACCGTCGCTTTGCCTTGCCGAGCCTATTTGGGATCGATCTCGGTTCGGCGCGAACCAGAACGTCCGTCATCGGTTGTTCCCGAATTAGCCGTCACTTGTGAAGAACGAGAAGCAACGAATATCTTTGTGCGCGAACCGAAGCTTGGCGCCCAAGTCATCTCGCCGAGTTGCGTGCCGAATGAACTCGTTCGCAAGATAGTCTCTACCGCGATCCCGTCAATCAAAGAATATCTCGTCGTCGATTCCCGCTCGATGTGGGCTCACGTGTTCCGCCGTGATACCGACGGGCAGCTCTGGGCCGCTGGTCGAGATGATCTCGTTTCTCCCGAAGACATCGTCGAACTCCGAACGNNCGAATCGACCAAGTTCAAGCCGGACGGAGCCGGATCGCCTCGGACAGTCCGTGCCGCGCGCCGCATTTGGTCGTCAGCTGCAGGCAAAGCAAACTGAGCGCCGAGAGCAGCAGGGCGTCGATCATGAAGCAGCCGCAAACGCGACGGACCGACGAAGTCGATCCTCTACCGCCAGAAGTTGACTTCGCCGTGACGGACGGCGGCGCGCACGGCCCCGGAGCGTTTGAGCGCCATGTTTCGCCCTTCGGGCGGCACGACGCCGTTGAGATCGCGCTGGATGTCGAGCCGAACGTAGCTGCCGCGGCCGGCGTGCAACGCGCACGTGTGATCGTCGAGTTGGACGAATTTGCCCTGCCGCGCCTCGCCGTCCCATTCGACGATTTCTTGGGGCGTCGGCATGATTTCGCCGCGCGCCGCCAGCCGCGCGACCGCCGCGCGGACGTCGGCGAGCAAGTCGCGCGCCGCGGCGCTCATCGCGCGCGCGTTTGCCAGCGTGTGCATCTCGGCGCGGTGCCGAGCGCCGTGCGCATCTTCGATGATTTGAGCGAAGGTCTGCGCGATCGAAGCGACGTCGCGCGCGTGTTCTGGGCCGCCGATGACCCGCCGGGCGTTGAGATAGTCGGTCTTCTTGTCGTTGACGTACGAGCCCAGCGCAATTCCGGTGAAGAGCCCGTCGCGCATGCCGCGCACCAGCGTCTGCGCCGCCACTCCGGGCCGCGCGAGCGCGGCCGGATGGGCCACGAAAAACGGGACGGCGGTACCGTTCACCAGCTGTTCGGGCATATTGAGGCGCTGCGACCAAATCGCATACGCGGCGCGCCCGCGGACGTACACAAAGCCGCGGCCGCGGTAGCGTTCGCCGTCGCCCGGCCGGGTGTTGCCGAGCGCGGTCCCGCGCGCCGTGCCGGGTTCGTACCGCTCGAATGAGCGATCAACGCCGTTGCAGACGGGGCCCGTCCCGCGTTCTTCGAGATTGGCTCCGAAGCACGACGAGTGCTGGGCGGTGGCCAGGAGGTACGCGATCCGGCGCACGTGCGTGATCCCGCCGGCGCGGGCGGTGTCGAGCAGCAACGGCACCGCCCACTGAGCGGCGGCGCGATAGGCGCGCGGGACCACCGCGACGATCGCGGCGACTTCTTCGGGTGACGCGGGGTTGGGGACCGCGGCCGCGAGCGGCGCGGCGCTGCCCAGCGATGACTCGCCGGTCAGCGACACGAACGTTGAACTCAAGAAGAGATCAGTCCCATCCAATGGTCGGCGCTCCATATTCGTCGGTCGTCCACCGGAGCCAATGGCGATGCAGAGGGTTCGCCAATCCTATTGCGATGAAGATTACGGGAAGCCGCGGCCACGGACAAGGGTCGTTTGGCTGGCCCGTCAACCCCCGTTGGCCACCTTGGTTCGCGCGCGACGCGTCAGCGCACGACGTATCCGCCGTCGACGACCAGCGTGTGTCCGGTCACGAAGCTCGACGCGTCCGAGGCCAAGTAGACGACCGCGCCGCCGAGTTCGGCGGGTTCGCCGGGGCGCCGCATCGGCGTGAGGTCCATCCAGACGCCGCCCAAAGCCGGATCGGCGATGAACGGCGCGGTCATTTCGGTGCGCATGTAGCCCGGCGCGATCGCGTTGACGCGGATGCCGTGCGGCGCCCACTCGACGGCGAGGCTCTTGGCGGCCATGATGACCCCGGCTTTTGAAATGTTGTACGCAGCTTGGGGCTGCGGAACGTTGACGATCTTGCCCGACATCGACGCGATCATCACGATCGAGCCGGAACGCTGCTCGATCATCGGGCGCGCGCAGGCCTGGGCGGTGAAGAACACGCCGGTCAGGTTGACCGAAATGATCGCGTTCCACTCGTCGAGCGTCATCTCGTGGGCGTGTGCGTTGCGCGCCACGCCGGCGTTGCAGACGCAGACGTCGACCCGCCCCCACGCCGTGCGCATCGCGTCGACGGCGCGCACGGTGTCGGCGGGAACGGTAACGTCGCCGATACTTGTGCGGGCTTCGATTCCCGCGGCGCGCAGCTCGGCGGCCGCCACGCTCAGGGTTGCCTCGTCGCGGTCCAACAGCATGATGCGCGCGCCGTGCGCGCCCAGCGCGTGCGCCATCGCCAGACCAAGCCCGCGCGCGCCGCCGGTCATGAGCGCGGTGCGTTCCCGCAGATCAAACATGCCGCCGCATCCTCTGACGGTTCGGTTGGGGCCCGGCGGGCGCGGTCGCCGGCGGCGCGGTTTCCGCGCGCCGGTGCGCGTCGACCGCCGCCATGCGCGCAGCCCAATCGATCCCGACTGACGCGTTCGGTTCGAACGCGCGCGGCCGGGCCGTGGCCCGCGCGAACGCGCGCAGCTCTGCCAGGCCGTGCACGGCGCGATCCGCGGCGGCTTGCACGAGGATGTTGCCCGTAGCGCTGGCTTCCGGAGGGCCGGCGTAGACGATGCGTCCGCAGGCGTCGGCGGCGAGCTGACATAGCAGCGCGTTGCGCGCGCCGCCGCCGACGATCGCGATTGCGCCGACGCGCACGTCCGCCAACCGTTCGGCGTCGGCGATCGAGCGGCGATACTGCAGCGCGAGCCCCTCGAAAATCGCGCGCGTGAGCGCGACCGGATCGCCTGCGGCGTCCCCGCCGGCGGGGCCGAGCTGCGCCCGGATTGCCGCGGTCATGTCGGCCGGATGCAGCAGGGCCGGATCGTCGACGTCGATCGCGAGTCCGGGCGTTGGGATCGTCGCGGCGCGCGCGGTGAGTTCATCGTAGGAGTAGTCCGCGCCGTCGCGGTGCCAGGCGCGGCGACACTCTTGGACGAGCCACAGGCCCATGATGTTGCGCAGGAAACGCACGCTGCCGCCGACGCCGCGTTCGTTGGTGAATCCGGCGTCGCGGGCGGCCTCGCTGCGAATCGGTTGCTCCAACTCGACACCGAGCAGCGACCAGGTGCCCGAGCTGATGAACGCGCAAATCTCGCCCGCCGGCGTGAGGTGCAGCGGCGCCGCGAGCACGGCGCACGCGGTGTCGTGCGTCGCCGGCACGACCACGCGCAAGCCGTGCGCTCGCGCTCCCAGCCCGAGCGCCGGCCGCGTCCTTCCCAGCGGCGTCGCCGCTTCGAGCGGTGCGCGCAGGATGTGTTGCGGAACGCCGGCGGCCGCGAGCAGCTCCGCGGCCCAACGGCCGTCGCTCCCGAGCATGCCGGTCGTGCTCGCATTGGTGAACTCCGCCGCCTGCACGCCGCATAGCCAGTAGTGCATGATGTCCGGGATCATCAGCAGCGTGTGCGCGCGTTCGAGCGTTCGCTCCGCGCGGGCGTGCGCCGCGAGCTGATACAGCGTGTTGATCGGCATTTGCGCGGTCCCGGTCACTTCGTACTGCCGCTGCGGCGAGACGAACTGCGCGTAGCGCTCGCGCTCGCCGTCCGTTCGGGCGTCGCGATAGTGGTAGGGATTGCCCAACAACCGGCCGTCGACGTCGAAGAGTCCGTAATCGACGCCCCATGAATCGACCCCGACCGAAGCGAGCGGCCCACCGATCTCCGCGCTCGCGCGTTCGAGGCCGGCGATCACATCGGAGAAGATCCCAAGTACATTCCAATGCAGACCGTCGGGCAGCCGAACCGGGCGGTTGGGAAAGCGGTGGACCTCGCGCAACTCGATCCCGTCGTCATCGACGGCGCCGACGACGACCCGGCCGGTTTCGGCACCCAAATCGACGGCGGCGTAGTGCGGCTTCGCGGCGGTCATCGGTCAGCGGCTGCCGGTGCGCTCGGGCATGTCAGCGCGTGTACGCCGCGGTGACTCCGCCGTCGACGTTGAGGATGTTGCCGGTACTTTTCGCCGCGCGGTTCGAGGCCAAAAACGCGACCGCTTCGGCGATATCGGCCGGAACGACGTTGACGCCGAGCACGGTGCGTTTGCGGTAGTGCTCTTCGAGCGCCTCGGGCGCGATGCCGTACGTCGCGGCGCGCGCGTCGCGCCAACTGCTATTCCAGATGCGCGAGCCTTCGAGCACGGCGTCCGGGTTGACGGTGTTGACCCGGATGCCGGCCGCGCCGCCTTCTTCGGCCAAACACCGGGCCAAGTGGAGTTCGGCGGCTTTGGCCGCGGAGTAGGCCGCGGCGTTCTTGCCGGCGACGAGGCCGTTTTTGGAGGCGATGAAGACGATGGTCCCGCCGCGTCCCTGTTCGTGCAGCAGCCGAAAGGCTTCGCGCGCGACCAGAAAGTAACCGGTGCCCAGGATGTCGCTGTTGCGCTGCCAATCGCCCAGCGTGGTCTGCGCGATCGGCGCGCTCGAACTGATCCCCGCGTTGCTCACGACGATGTCGATTCCGCCGTAGGCCAGGGCGGCCGCGCGAAAGGCGTCGCGCACGCTGTCTTCGCTCGTCACGTCCAGCGTGACGTCGACGGCGCGGCCGGGACCGAACGCGGCGCACACGTCGTCGGCCACGGCGCGCGCGCCGGCCGCGTCGATATCGGTGACCACGAGGTGGGCGCCGTCGGCGGCCAAGCGCCGGCAGATCGCCGAGCCGATTCCGCCCGCCGCGCCGGTCACCAAACACACGCGGCGCGCGAATTCGCGTTCGGGCGGCGTCAAACTGAGTTTATATTGTTCGAGCGGCCAGTACTCGACGGCGTGGCTCTCGGCGTCGGTGAGCGAGACGAAACCGCCCAGCACTTCAGCGCCGCGGATCACCGCGATCGCGCGATGGTACAGCTCGGCCGAAATCTGCGCGTTGTGCGCGTCTTTGCCGGTGGTGATCATCCCCAGGCCCGGAATCAGAATGACGCGCGGCGCCGGATTGACGTCGGCCGCGGGCGAGCGCAGCACGGGTTGGGCGCCGTCGGGATCCAGGTTTTGCCGCGCGTTGGCGGCGAGATAGTCGCGATACGCGTGCTCGTAGGCCGGCGCCGCGGCGGCCATCGCCGAACGCAAATCGTCGAGGTTCTGATCGGGCGTCCAATCGACGAACAGCGGCCGCACTTTGGTGTGCACGAGGTGGTCGGGACAGGCCGCGCCGATCTCCGCCAGCCGCGGCGCGTCGCGGGAATTGACGAATTCGAGCACGTCGGGCGTGTCCTCGAACCGCAGGATGCAGCCTTTGGCGGTCGACACCGCGCCGCGCAACAGCGGCATGATCCCGGCCGCCAACTCGCGGCGCCGCTCGGGTGGCAGCGCCGCGCAGCGCGCCCCGCCGAAGGCCGGCCGCCCAGCCATCCGCGCCTCGACGAACGCCTTTGCGCGGCCCAGCAGCGACAGCGTCGCGGCGGTGCAGGCCGCGTCGTCGGCGCCCCAGGTGATCGACCCGTGTTTTTGCAGAATCACCAACCGTCCGGCGGGGTTCGCCTCGACCGCGTCGGCGATCCGCCGGCTCAGCGCGTGGCCCGGGCGCATGTACGGAATCCAAATCAGCTCGTCGCCGAAGAGTTCACGCGCGTGGCGCTCGCCGTCGGCCGCGCAGGCAAAGTAATTGGTGGCGTCGGCGTGGGTGTGATCGATCGCGGCGGCCGGGACGAAGGCGTGGAAGAGCGTTTCGATCGACGCGCGCGGACGGTCGGGGTCGGTCATGCAGCGGCGCAGGTGCGCGACCATCTCGGTGTCGGCCACGCGCGGGCGGTCGCGCAGCACGAGAACTTCGTCGAGCCGCAGCCCGGTAAACGACGCCGGCGTGACCGTGGCGAGATCCGATCCCGAGCCCTTGACCCACAACACGCGAGTCGGCCGGCCGGTATGGTCGGCCTCGCTGGTTTTGATCGACGTGTTGCCGCCGCCCCAATTGCAAATCGTGCGGTCCGCGCCCAGGGCCCGCGAGCGCGCCGCGAGCCGTTCGAGCACGGATCCGAAAGTCGCGTTTGACACCGCACCCGCCATGCAGCACTCTAATCATATATGAGCGAGTCTGTCAATTCGTGTTGCTTTGCGGACGGGAGCTAGGCGCGATGCTCGCCTTCGAGCGCCGCATGGCGCTGGCCGAACTCCTCAAGCAGAACCCGGTGCTGACCGTCGACGAATTGGTCCGCCGCTTCGGCGTCTCGGCGCAAACGATGCGCCGCGACTTCGCCTACCTCGCCGAGCGCGGGCTGCTTACGCGCACGCACGGCGGCGCGGTCGCGCGCGCGGCGGAGGCGTTGGGTTTCGAAAGCGGCTTCGCTTTGCGCACCGCGCAGCGCGCGGCCCAGAAAGCGGCCATCGCACGCACGGCGCTGGCGCTCGTCGTCCCCGGCTCGACGGTGATGATGGACGCCTCGACCTCGGTGCTCGCGCTGGCGCAACTTTTACCGCCCGGCGCCGACTTGCACGCGATCGTCAACGCCTTGCCGATCGGGACCGAACTGAGCGCGCGCCCGGGCGTCACCACGACGCTGATCGGCGGCACGCTGCGCTCGACGTCGCTCTCGGCGTCGGGTCCGCTGGCGGAGTCGATGCTGCGCCGGCTCTTCGCCGATACCGCCTTCATCTCGGCGCGCGGGTTGTCGCTCGAACGCGGCTTGACCGAAGCGAACCCGGCCGAGTCGGCGCTCAAAGAGATCATGATCGCCAACGCGACGCGCGTCGTCGCCTTGGTCGACTCGTCGAAATTCGAGCGCACCGCGCTGAGCTTTTTCGCCCCCGTCGGCGCGCTCGACGTGGTGGTGACCGACGCCGAAGCCGATCCGCGCATGCTGCGCGGTTTGCGCGAGCGCGGCATCGATGTGCGGATCGCTACGCCGCGCGAGTCCGCCGCGGCTCCCGATGCGGCCGGCACCGGATCGTGACGTCGGTTTCCGAAACCGAACTGCGGGCCGAGATCGTGCGCACCTGTCTGCGCATGGTCGAACTCGGCATCAATCAAGGCACCTCGGGCAACGTCAGCGCGCGCAGCGGCGAGCGGTTTCTCATCACGCCCAGCGGCATTCCATACGAGGAAATGACGCCCGAGCAGATCGCCGTCATGGATGTCGACGGCACCTACCGCGGGCCGTGCAAACCGACGACGGAGTGGCGCATCCACGCCGCGATCATGCGCGAGCGTCCGGCGGCCGGCGTGGTCATCCACACGCATTCGCTGTATGCGACGACCGTGGCGTGTCTGCGGCGCGCGATTCCGGCGCTGCACTATTACGTCGCGGTCGGCGGCGGCCCGACGATCCCGTGCGCCGAGTACGCGACATACGGCACGCCCGAACTCGCCGCTAGCGCGCTCGCCGCGCTGCACGGCCGCGACGCGTGCCTGCTGGCCAATCATGGCCTGCTCGTCGTCGGCGCGACGCTGGGCGAAACGCTGCGCCGCACGTTCGACGTCGAGATCCTCGCCCGGCAGTACGTGTATGCGTTGAGCGCCGGTGAGCCCAGCATTCTGCCCGACGACGAGATCGAACGGGTGCGGCTCAAAATGCGGACCTACGGCACGCAGGAAGCCGACGATCCGGGCCTCGTCCGGCTCGATGCACCCCCGGCCTGACCGCTCGCGCGCGCAGCGATCCGGCGGAAGTTTTCGCCTCGGAACGGGTTGCGCGGCGCTCATTCCCGATCTATACTTCACGAAACGACAGGCTCGCTCAGTTTCGCTCGCCCCGTAGACCGGGGCGCGGTGTGGGTTCGTCGTGCACTCAGCGAGCGTTTCGCAACGAAGAAAGAGATTGTCCGTTGAAGATGCGAGTATTCCGGCGCGTGCTGGCTCTCGGCGCCGCCTCGATCGTCGGCTTGATGCCGCCCGGGCCGGCCGCCGCCCAAGACAAACAGTTCAGCATCGCTTTCGTCCCCAAGCTCATCAACATCGGCTATTTCAACGCGATGCAGCAAGGCGGCGAAGAAGCGGCCAAAAAATTCGGCGCGAAGTTCGTTTACAACGGACCGACCACGGCCGATGCGAACTTGCAAGTGCAGGTCGTCAAACAGCTCATCGCCCAGCACGTGGATGCGCTCGCCGTCGCCCCCGACGATCCGGCGGTGGTCGCGCCGGCGCTCACGCAAGCCCAAGCACAGGGCATCAAGATCTACACCTCCGATACCGACGCGCCCAGCAGCCCGCGCGCCGTGTTCGTCAATCAGGCCCTCGACACGGGGATCGGCAACGCGACCCTCGACGCGCTGGCCGACCAAATGGGCAAGACCGGCGAATGGGCGATCGACTCGTGCGGGCCGGCCGCGCAAAATCTCAACGGCTGGATCGCGATCGAAAAACAGCGCGCGCTCGACAAATATCCGGGGATGAAATTCGTCGGCGTCGTGTATTCGGGCGAAGATCAAGCCAAAGCCGTCGCCGATACGCGCGACCTCATCACCGCGCATCCCAATCTCAAGGGCGTCATCGGGCAGTGCACCACTTCAGGCCCCGGCGCCGCGCAAGCGGTCACCGAACTGCACAAAATCGGCAAAGTCTTCGTCAGCGGCGTCGCTTTGCCGTCGGGGATGAAGCCATACATCGCCAACGGTTCGTGCAAGAGCTTCGTGCTCTGGGATCCCGTCAAGCTCGGCTACCTCACCGTGTGGGCCGGCGTTCAGCTTGCCGCGGGCAAGCCGTTCCAAGCCGTCAACGACGTGCCGGGTTTGGGGAAGATTCAGTACGTCGCGGCCAAGAAGATGCTGCTGCTCGGGCCGCCGACGACGTTCACGAAAGCCAACATCAACCAGTTTTCTTTTTAGTTTATCGTTTCGTGTCGGATCGAGGTTCGCGCGCCGGGATGCACGGGTGAAGCGCCGCCGTGCTTGAGATGCGGGGCATCTCGAAGTCGTATGGCGGCGTCGCGGCCCTGCGCGGCGTCGACTTCGACGTTAGCGGCGGCGAAGTCATCGCGCTCGTCGGCCAGAACGGTGCGGGCAAGTCGACNNCTCGACGGCAACGCCCTAGCGTTCAGCTCGCCGGCGCAAGCGATTGCCGCGGGAATCGCCACGGTCTATCAAGATCCGCTCGTCTATCCCGAGCTGAGCGTCACCGAAAACATCTTTCTGGGCCGCGAGATCCGGACGCGCTGGGGCAACATCGATCATCGCGCGCAAGTCGCGCGGGTCGTCGAACTGCTCGATGAATTCGGCGTCGAGCCGGGCTTGGCGACCGCGCCGATCGCTGAACTGAGCTTGGCCCGGCGTCAGCTCGCGCTCATCGCCAAAG
>PLAE01000047.1 GCA_003134035.1 Candidatus Velthaea versatilis | reverse complement strand
CGCCGTACGGCGTGCGGATCACCAGCGGGCAGGTGTAGTCGCCCTTCGAGCGATAGCGCGTTTTGGCCGCTTCGCCTACGATCTGGTTGAACGCCGGATAGATGAAATCGGCGAATTGAATCTCGGCGATCGGCCGCAGCCCTTCCATCGCCATCCCGATCGCGACGCCGACGATCGACGCTTCGGCCAGCGGCGTGTCGATGATGCGTTCGGGTCCGAACTCTTCGAGAAAACCTTTGGTGATCAGAAAGACGTTGCCGCGCGCGCCGACGTCTTCACCCAGGATGAGCGTGCGTTCGTCGTTGCGCAGCGCGTCGTGCAGGGTCGAGCGCAGCGCGTCGACATTGTTCATCACTGCCAAGGTTCGTACGCTCCGGCATACACGTCGGTGTAGAGTTCGGCCGGATCCGGATAGGGCAACGCTTCCGCCGCGTCGGTGGCTTCGTTGGTCTCGCGCAGCACGTCGGCTTTGAGCGCCCCAAGCGTGCTTGCATCAAGAACGGCGGCCGCGATGAGCACGCGCTCGAAAGCCGGCAGCGGGTCGTGTTGGCGCTCTTCCTCGACCTCGGCGCGGCTGCGATACGACCGATCGTCGTCGTCGGTCGAGTGCGAAAGAAAGCGGAAACACTTGGCTTCGACGAGCGTGGGCCCGCCGCCGGCGCGCGCGCGGTCGAGCGCCGTCTTCACCGCCGCGTACGTCGCGATCGGGTCCAGGCCGTCGCAAATGACACCCGGAATACCGTACCCGGCGGCTTTATCGGCGACGTCGGCGATCGCCATCTGCGCGCGCTGCGGCGTCGAGATCGCAAAATGGTTGTTCTCGACCAAAAAGACGATCGGCACCTTGTGCACCGCCGCGAAATTGACCGACTCGTGCCATTCGCCTTCGCTGGTGGCGCCCTCACCCGTGGTCACCAGGACCGCCCGGCCGGTCTCGCGCCGCAGTTTGAAAGCATAGGCCACGCCGACGGCGTGCGGACAGTGCGCGGCGATGATCGAGCTGATCGAAAGCAGACCGCGTTCGCGCGCCGTGTAGTGATTGGGAAATTGCCGGCCGCCCGATGCGTCGGCGGCGCGGGCGAACATCGAAACGAACATCTCATACGGTGTCAGCCCGATCCCGAGCACGAGGCCCAAATCGCGGTAGTAGGGCGCGAGCACGTCTTTACCGCGCGCGAACGCCATCGCCGCGCCGGCTTGCAGCGCTTCGTGTCCCTCGGAACCAAGCGCGAACGGAATCTTGCCCTGCCGATTGAGCTGAAATCCGCGATTGTCGATTTGCCGCTGCAGCAGCATGTTCCGCAGCATCGCGACGAGCTGTTCGTCGGTGAGGCCGCGCCGCTCCAGCGAACCTGCGCGAGAGGTCACCATTTTCGGCATACACGGACCTCACGGTAAGCGGTGAGAAAGGCGAACCGCGGTTACTCCTCGGCGGCGCGCCCGAGTCCTGCGCCGCTGCGCGCACGGTGATGCGCCGCGCTGCGAGCGTGGATCATGCGCCGAAATGCGTGGACGGTTGCCAAGCGTCGCGGAGCGCGAAGCGCATGAAAGGGCGCGCCGCGATGGCCTATCGACTTTGCGGAACGAAACCGCACCCAGCGCGCGGGCGACACTAGTGACGCCATGTCGTCGCGCAGGTCCCGATGGGAAGGCCGGTTCCCAGTGCCGGTAAGAGCCCT
This sequence comes from Candidatus Velthaea versatilis, assembly GCA_003134035.1. Taxonomy (GTDB): domain Bacteria; phylum Vulcanimicrobiota; class Vulcanimicrobiia; order Vulcanimicrobiales; family Vulcanimicrobiaceae; genus Velthaea; species Velthaea versatilis. The sequence continues at coordinate 846 of PLAE01000047.1, read as the reverse complement.
CTCGCTATTCTGCCCTACTCGGCCGAAGACTAGTTCAGAAGTCCCAGGCAAAGGTATCGGATGGTGCAAGGCGCTCGTTTCCTTACCCGGAAGTTTGATGCTCCGGTTTTGCTTGCGGAAAGGATTGGCTCCCACTTTGGATTGGCGCACCCTCGTCGACCTTATCGTTGCAGCCGGAGCGGTCGGTGCGGCCGCATTCGCCTACGCCTTGGGCCGCCGCAGCCGCCGGGACCGGGCGACCATCGTCGGTTTGCAGCGGGCCTTGACCAACGATTTCCCGCAGCTTCCGGGCGTGTCGATCGGGTCGGCCGTCCTCTCCGCCTCGCCCGGGGTCGACATCGGGGGCGATATCGTCGACGTGTTCGCCCTTGACTCGCGCTTCACGCTGTTGCTCGTGGCCGATGTCTGCGGCAAGGGCGTCGCAGCCGCGGCCCACACGGCGTTCATCAAATACACGATCCGAACGCTGGCGCTCGACAGCGACGGCGACCCGGCGGTGGTGCTGGCAAAGTTCAATGCCCTCTATCCGCGCACGATCAAAGATACCGAAGCGTTCGTGGTCTTGATTTTGGGCGTGGTCGATGCGCAGACCGGCGAGGTTCGCTACGCGAGTGCCGGTCACGAGCCGGCGTTCGTTCGGCGCGGCGACGGCTCGGTCACGATGCTCGCCCCGACCGGCCCGATCGTAGGGCCGGCGCCGTTCAGCGTGTACGGCTGCGAATCGCTGATGCTGGGTCCGCGCGACGTGCTGGTTTGGACGACCGACGGCATGACTGAACATCGCGAGCCCAACGGCCGGCTGCTCGGCACCGACGGCTTGGCGAACGCCATCGCCGCCGCGCCGAG